>CALXLN010000101.1 GCA_944389215.1 uncultured Opitutales bacterium | reverse complement strand
CCGTAGTTTAAATCGTGCGCCTTGTTGAATAGCTTGCCGGAATCGTCGGCAAGAAGCATGTCGATTTCCTCCGGGCTCAAATCGGTGCAAAGCCCGATAAGCTCGGGCTCAAGCGTAAAGAGCGCCGCGTATTCAGCGAGCTTTCGAACGGGCAGGCATTTTACCTTTACAGACTTTTTGCCGTTGACTTCCCGCGTCAATTCCACTTCCTCGTAGCCGAGGAGAACCGCCATATTGTTTTCAGAACTTCCCATAGACTTCAATTCCGATGCAGGCGGTTTTCAATCCGCCTGCATCACCCTTTCTATTTTAATATTTTAGATTCCAACACCCTTGTTGAAAGCACCTTGCCAAGCGCCTCCAGCCTGCTTTTTGCCTCTCCTGACAGACCTTTTAACACGGCGGCATTTTCAATCTTGTTGCATATGCTCTTTGCCGCTGCAGGATCCTCCATATCGAGCAGTACCGGAGTTAGGTTTTTGATGCATTCCACCCACGCCCAGTTGTCCATCGAGGCCAGTTCCGACTGGGTCATCGACATCAAATATTCGGCGTCAGAGTTAAAGCACGCCAAGAGCGCGCGGTTTGTCGGCGGCAATTTAACGCCGCCTACAACCCATTCCCCCGCAGAGAGAAAGAAAAATCCCCCTTAGCAAAATGATACCAAATGCGTAGAATACTTACTGACTTCGGGGAAAAAATATACCGCAACATTCTTCAAATCTGTCTCCTAAACATCTCGAATTCGAACAATAAATGCGCTTCAAACTGCCGCAATGCATCAAAAGATTGCCTAATGCGCTCATCCGAAAAGAACTAAACTGCGCACTCCTTAGATAAAACCGCGCCACTCAGAAAAAACTTTACAAAATCAAACCCTGATACACTATTGAATAATCTATGGGCAGAACCGCTGTTTGTTTAGCGGGGGAGCCCGAAAGGAAAACATACATATGAACGAAGAACTACTGAAAATAAGACACAGCGCGTCTCACGTTTTGGCGACTGCCGTGTTAAGATTGTTCCCCAACGCAAAGCTCGACATCGGCCCAGCAACCGAAACGGGCTTTTATTACGACTTCGACTTGGACCATAAGTTCACCGCCGAAGACTTGGCCGCCATTGAAGCCGAGATGAAGAAAATAATCGCCGAAAACCAGCGTTTCGAGCGTATTGAAGTCGACCGCCCAACCGCCGCGAAAATGATTGAAGAAAGCGGCCAGGCAAAATTTAAGCTGGGAAGGCTCGCCGACGTTCCGGAAGGCGAAAAAATCACAATGTACCGCAACGGAGAATTCTGCGACCTTTGCGCCGGACCTCACGTAGACTACACAAAACGCATAAAAGCCTTTAAACTTTTATCAATAGCCGGCGCATACCACCGCGGCAACGAAAATAACCAGCAGCTCCAGCGCATATACGGAACTGCATTCGCATCTAAAGAGGAATTGGAGCAGTACCTCAAACAGATAGAGGAAGCAAAACTTCGCGACCACCGCAAGTTAGGCAAGGAAATGGGACTCTTTACAATAGTAGACCGCGTAGGACAAGGCCTCATTCTATGGAAACCCAAGGGCGCGATAGTCCGCCAAAGCCTTCAAGATTTTATATTGGAGCTTTTACGCGCGCAAGGCTACCAGCAGGTTTTCACGCCCCATATAGGCAAGCTTGGCCTCTTCCGCACAAGCGGGCACTTCCCCTACTACAAGGAATCGCAGTTTGTGCCGATTGTAGAGCGCGAAGACATGGCTAAAATGGCAAAAGAAAACCTAAATGTCTCGCAATTCGAAGAAAAAGTCGAATCGGGCGACGTGGAAGGTTTTCTTCTAAAGCCGATGAACTGCCCTTTCCATGTAGAAATATACAAGAGCGACCCACATTCCTACCGCGAACTTCCCGTGCGCTTGGCGGAATTTGGCAACGTGTACCGCTGGGAGCAAAGCGGAGAACTGAACGGCATGACAAGAGTCCGCGGATTCACGCAGGACGACGCCCATATTTTCTGCACTCCGGAACAGCTCGACGACGAAATACAAGGCTGCTTAGACCTTGTAAAATCGGTCTTTGAAACTATCGGAATGCGAGATTACCGCGTGCGAATTTCACTGCGCGACCCTGCGAGCGACAAATATGTGGGCTCGGAGGAAAACTGGGAGAAATCCGAAGCCGCAATCCGCAAAGCCGCGCGCTCGCTTGGAGTGGAATTCAGCGAAGAAATAGGCGAAGCTGCATTCTACGGGCCTAAAATCGACTTTGTCGTAAAGGATGTAATCGGCAGGGAATGGCAGCTTGGCACTGTTCAGGTTGACTACAATCTGCCCGAACGTTTCGATTTAAGTTACATCGGCGCCGACAACAAGCCGCACCGCCCGATAATGATCCACCGCGCGCCGTTCGGCTCGCTTGAACGCTTTACGGGCGTCCTTATCGAGCATTTTGGAGGCAACTTCCCGACGTGGCTCGCCCCGGAACAAGTGCGCATACTAACGCTCAACGACGAGGTAATTCCCTTCGCGGACGAAGTCTTTGCAAAACTCAAAAAAGCGGGTGTAAGAGTTTCAATGGACGCAGGCGCCGAAAAACTCGGGGCAAAAATCCGAAAGGCGGAAACGGAACGCGTGCCGCATATGTTTGTCATAGGCAAAAAAGAAGCTGCCGAAAACGCAGTATCGGTGCGCTCCAGGATACGCAAGGAATTTGAAGGAAGCAAAAGCGCGGACGAGGCTATATCGCTCATACTTTCCGACATTGCCTCGCGCCACTTGCCGGACAATTATTAAGCGCAGCTTCATCGGGCAAAATTTTGCGGGACGGTTGCAAAACCGCCCCGTTTTTTCTCCGCAACTTTACGCCGCCCGCTTTCAATCCGCGCAAAAGGGCGCATTTTTCATCCAATCTTTGCAATGCTATTTCAAGCAGGCTGCGCATTAAACTAAGCGACGGATAAAAAACGGGCAGCTTGCTGCGGCAAAAAAAGCGGCGCTAAAACCAGCGCCGCTTTTAAAATACGTTTCAGTCCGACTACGCCTTGTTGGCGGAACCGAGCACGTTGACAACCTTGTGCATGTAAAGCTTTTTGAGCTCGTCGCGCGCAGGCCCGAGATATTTGCGCGGATCGAATTCAGCCGGCTTTTCAGCGAATACTTCGCGAATCGCAGCCGTCATTGCCAAGCGGCCGTCGGAGTCGATGTTGATTTTGCAAACTGCGGATTCAGCAGCCTTGCGGAGCTGCTCTTCAGGAATACCGACAGCAGCTTCGAGTTTTCCGCCAAACTTGTTGATGATGTCAACATATTGCTGCGGAACAGACGAAGAACCGTGCAGAACAATCGGGAATCCCGGGATGCGCTTTTCGACTTCTTTCAAGATGTCGAAACGAAGCGGCGGCGGGACAAGCCTGCCTTCAGCGTTGCGAGTGCACTGTTCGGGCCTAAACTTGTAGGCTCCGTGCGATGTTCCAATAGAAATCGCCAAAGAGTCAACTCCCGTTTTCTTTACAAAGTCTTCTACTTCTTCCGGGCGCGTATAGGAATGTGTCTCGTGCGAAACTTCGTCCTCTATGCCGGCAAGAACTCCAAGTTCGCCTTCAACGGTAACGTCGTATTGGTGGGCATAATCCACAACTTTCTTCGCCAATTCGACATTTTCTTCATAGGGAAGAGCCGAGCCGTCTATCATGACAGAAGAGAATCCGTAATCTACGCATGATTTGCAAAGCTCAAAGGAATTTCCGTGGTCGAGGTGCAGAACAATCGGAATATTGCAGCCGAGTTCCTTGGCGTATTCGCAAGCGCCCTGAGCCATATAGCGCAGAAGTGTCTGATTGGCGTATTTGCGCGCACCGCTGGAAACCTGCAGGATAACGGGAGACCTTGTTTCAACGCAAGCCTGGATAATGGCCTGCATTTGTTCCATATTATTGAAGTTAAACGCGGGAATAGCATATTTGCCTTCAATAGCTTTTTTGAAAAGCTCGCGCGAATTAACAAAAACGAGTTCTTTATATGATACCATAGTCTTTAATCTGGATTAAATGAACTTTTAGAATATGTCCCCGCAAAAAAATAACTCAACAAAAATTTTTGCCCATACAAAATTTTTATAAAGAACTTCCGTATCCGCTCCGCGCGCCGAAAATATGTTTGACCATACAAAAACCCTGTGCCAATATAGTTTAGGTATGAATAACTGCATTTTTAGAACTTCAACGGCAATCGCTTTTGCATGGTTATTTTGCACAAGCGCGATTGCGGAAACATTCTCTGTAAAGTCTCCGGACGGGAAGCTAGAAGCCATTGTAAACGACGGTTCTAAACTGACTTTTACTTTAAAGGCTGACGGCAAAACATTGATGAACGAATGCGTCATCGGAATGGATACCGACAAGGGCAAAATCGGCGTTGACGCCAAAGCCACCGGTTCGGCGCTCACGTCGCACGACGGCGTAATCGACGCTCCATGGGGCATCCGCAAGCAAATTAAGGACAAATACAACCAGCTTGAAGTTGATTTCAAAGGCTACAAGCTCATAGTCCGCGCCTACGATGAAGCAGTTGCATACCGTTTTGCCACAGACCTTGGCACCGGAGACATGATTGTGTTCGACGAAACTCTCAAATTTCCGTTCGCAGATTCCGACAAAATAATAGCGCATTTTGTAAAAGGCCCGCAAGACTCGTTTGAGCGCGCGTTTATCCGCGGAACTGTCGCCGATATGAAGAACCACCATAGCGCCTCAATGCCTTTCCTTTACATGAAGGACGGCTACACCGTGGCAATGGTAGAATCGGACCTCTGGGGATATCCGGGAATCCGCGTGAATTATCCCAAGTCTGCATCTCAACCGCAGGCGCTCTTCTCTAAAAAGCCAAAAACTTTGGTTCAAAGCTCCAACTTTATACGCAAGGTTGGCGAAGGAGAGAAGTATATCGCAAAAACATCCGCCACGCGCGAATTTCCGTGGAGGGCGTTTATCGTGGCGCGCAAGGATATAGACCTTGCCGACAACGACACAGTTTACAAACTCGCCCGCCCTTCCGTAATAAAAGACACCTCTTGGATAAAGCCAGGAACTTGCGTATGGGAATGGTGGAACAACTGGAATCTTGAAGGCGTCGATTTCAAAACCGGCCTCAACGAAGAAACATACCGCTATTTAATCGACTACGCAGCCGACAATAACATCCCCTATGTGCTTTTCGACGCAGGTTGGCTAACAGGGGCGGACGTCGGCGAAATGGATAAAAATATCGACGAGGCAATGCGCTCAGGCAAACCTTTTGTGGACGTTCCTGCGCTCATAAAATACGCGCATGAAAAAGACGTAAAAATTCTCCTCTGGGTACTCGCCCAGTCGATAGACAAATATTCCGTTGAAGGTTTCGACAGAATGAAGCAATGGGGCGCCGACGGCGTGAAAATAGACTTTACCGACCGCGACGACCAGCAGGCGATTGAATTCTTTGAAAGGATGTCAAAGCTCGCCGCCGAGCGCAAGATGGTGGTGGACTTCCACGGATGCCCCAAACCCGCAGGCTTGCAGCGCACATATCCCAATACGATAAATTTTGAAGGCGTCCACGGCTGCGAATTTAACAAATTCTCCCCCGGTTTGGAGCCGAGCCATAACATAGACTTAGTTTACACCAGAATGCTGCAAGGGCCAATGGATTACACTCCGGGCGCGATGACAAATGTGGCGCAAAAAGAATTCAAAACCTGCTCCAATCAGCCGCAGGCAAAGGGAACGCGCGCGCATATGGTCTCTATGTATGTACTCTATTACGCGCCCGTACAAATGATGTGCGACTCCGCAACTGAATACCTCAAAGCTCCCGACATTCTAAACTTTATAGCCAACACTCCCACCACTTGGGACGACACTAAAGCTCTCGACGGAAAAATCGGCGAGTTTGTGGTTGTTGCCCGCCGCAGCGGCGACAATTGGTATGTCGGTGGAATGAACGACTGGAACGAGCGCGAAGTGGAAATAGATTTCTCGAAAATCCTTCCGGAAGACACGGAATACAAAGCGGAAATCATACGCGACTCCGTAAATTCCAACAAACTTGCGCGCGACTACAAGCGCGAATTTAAGGATGTGGACTCCACAACAAAGATGAAAATTACCATGAAAAAAGGCGGCGGTTTTGCAATAAAACTCACGCCCAAGGAATTCGAAATCTTCGGAATAGGCCTATTCTAATCTTGCGCCTGCCGCAAAAAAAGAGACCGCACGTTTGGCGGTCTCTTTTTTTTGCGCGCTTTTTGTTGCAGTCATAAAAATTAGCGCCTTCCAACCAAAAAATTCCCCTACTCCAATCTTTACCCAGGGAGTGGTATTTACGGCGGGAACCAAGATTCTCCGGCGCAAATTAAGGTTTCTTCAGAGGGCCAACCAACGGCTCTTTAAAGTTGTTGGTTACATCCTGAGGAGGAATAAAATCCACTCCGCTGCCAACATATTCTATTTGCCCGTCTTTTTTGCGGATAAAATAAACCATAAAACAATTCCATACGGGCGCCTGCAAATCAATATTTGCCATCTTCGCCAAATAATCGACGGCTGCAGCAACGCCCGCTTTGTGCGTTATTATTACGACATCGCACGAATTGCCGGAAACGGCATTTTTTATAAAGTTTTCCACGCGCTCCTTTAGAATATCCCCATAGTTGTCGTCATAAACCCATGGATATTCCAATTTAGGAATTCCCGAAACACAACCGGGAAACATGGCCTCAAGCTCGGCTTGGGTCTTGCCCTTTATATCCGGAGTTCCCGGCAAATGAGTGCGCTCTTGCACGGACGGCTCCAAGAGCACTTTTTGCCCGAAAAGCTTCGCTACGGCGATTCCCGTCTCAACCGTGCGCAAATATGGAGAAACGTAAATTTTTCCGTCGAAACCAATCGACTTTATGCGCTCGGCAAGCATTTGCGCCTGTTTGCGTCCGAGCTCGGTAAGCGACGGATCTCCGCCCGAAGGCCGCTGGGCGTGGCGAGCTACTATTATTTTTATATAATCCCTTGCCCCGTCCTGCGGCTCCGCATGCGAAAATTGAAATGCGGAAACGGCAATTACAGCTATTATAAAAGTTTTTAATATGTTCATACAAATCCCGCCGCCTACGAACTGCTATTCAATATGCGGACAAAATTTATATCGTAATAAAACAATAGTTATTAGGCCATTTCCGCTTATTTTCAGCAAAAACTTAAACATTTCCTAATTTTTACAGGCTGTAAGATTGTCCCAAATCTATTTCTTAGATTCTTCGACGTACTTAACAACTTCGTCGAAAACTTTTTTATAGTGTTGGGCCGGCACAGTATGGCGCGCCTCCTCTAAAACGTATATCTTCTTGGGAGATTTTACGTTTGCATATGCTGCGTACACGGAAGTCGGCTGGCATGTTGGGTCGGCGTATCCCACAGTAAAAATTGCCGGACACTTTATGAAAGCCGCAAAATTCATTGCGTCTATATACCGCGCAGCCTCGACTATGTCTTTGCGATATTTGCCGTCTTTGTCGAGCTTGGTAAAGTGGGGCCATCCGTTGGTTCTGCCTATTGTTATTCCGCTGTGGTCGCAAATCGCCGGCACAAAAGGCACAGTGAGAGAAACTTTGTCGTCGAGAGCCGCGGCGGCGATAGCCTGCCCCCCGCCCTGGCTGGTACCGTAGGCGACTAGAACTTTTCCGTCCCATTCCGGCTGGGCTTTTAGAAAGTCCATGGCGCGCATTAAGCGCATATAAAGAGTGCGGAAAAAAGTTTTATCGCGGTCGTTTGCCCCGAAGTGCGGATATCCATTTAATTCGCCTTTTTTCAAATTGTCGTAAAACTCCTGGGGCTGCCCGTTCTTGATTCCGTGCGCGTTAAAATCCAAAGCGATAAAGCCCTTGTTCGCCCAATTTACGGCGTTGCCCATCCACGAAGTGTAAACCCCCGCCCCGTGCGGCAGAACAACCGCAGGGCAGCTCTTGGGCTTGGCTCCCGCCGGACGCGCATAATAACCTGTCATAAGGCCGTTGAAAGAATCGGCTTGAACGTCGAAAACCTCTATTTTCGGGTCTTTGTAATCTACGCGGGACATTTTTGCGTTCATAGGAATGGCGGAAAGGATTTCGCGCTGCTTGTCCCAATAAGCTTTAAAATCATCAGGAACCGGCATGCTAGGCTCTATTTCCGCGGGGGCGAATCCTGCGCCCGCAAGCATTTGCACCTTTTTGCCGCCGGGAAGAGTTACAATCATGGAACATTTGAGAAATCCCGACTCGTCCAATTTTCCCGAAACTTTCAATTTTCCGTCGGCAAGCTTGGATTTGCCGTACGCCTTAGGCTCGACGCTGTCTTTGGATATTTCCCAACCCACATCCAAATCCTCCGCTTTTGAGCCGTCTTTTTTTGTTACCGTTAAAAGGAAGTCGGCGGTGTCGCCCCGCTTGTAAACGGAACCGTCGGCAGTGGCCTTTATATGTAGAGTGTAGTCTCCTTCGGTTTTAGTTTCGGCGTTTACTGCAACAATCGCGCACAGTACAAAAACAGCCCCCAACAATCCAAGCTTCAATGTTCTTTTCATAATTTACAAAGGCTATCCATTTACCGCAAAACAAGCAAGTAAAATCCAAGTTGCCTTGACAACGCTCCTATAAAATAAAAGAATCGTTTTCTATAATCAGCAATTTTATGCAAACTATTGTATTTCCGCCCTACAACACATCTCCCAAACGCGGGCTCAGCGACGTTCAAAAGAAAATTCTTAAAATGAAGCAAGAGCGCGACGCCGTAATTTTGGCGCACAACTACGTGTGCGAGGAAATTCAGGAAATAGCCGATTTTGTTGGGGATTCCCTCGGGCTTTCGCGCCAGGCAAAGAGCACATCCGCAAAAACGATAGCCTTTGCCGGCGTCGATTTTATGGCGGAAACCGCCAAGATACTTAACCCCGAAAAAACCGTAGTTCTCCCAGACCGCGCCGCGGGGTGCTCCCTTGAACAGCTATGCGACCCCGTTGAACTGGAAAAATTCAAGCGGCTCCATCCCGACGCCCTCGTGATTTCATACATAAATTGCAGCGCCAAGGTAAAAGGGCTTAGCGACATAATATGCACCAGCGGAAACGCGCTCGACATTGTGAGACAAATTCCAAGCAACCGGCAAATAATATTCTGCCCCGACCAGCATCTTGGATCTTGGATAGAGGAAAAAACAGGCAGAAAAATGCTGCTCTGGAACGGATACTGCGAAGCCCACACGCTCTATAAGGCCGAAGAGCTGCTTGAATTAAAACGCGCCTTTCCCGGCGCGCCCTTGGTATCGCATCCAGAATGCCCAAAGGATGTCCGCGACGTATGCGACTGCGTATGCAGCACGGAAAAGATGCTATCTTTCTGCCGCGAAAACCCGTCCGACAAATTTATAATAGCAACCGTAGCCGAAATGATTCACCGTTTGAGGCGCGAAATTCCCGGCAAGACATTCATCGCCGCAACTTCCGCGGGCGAATCCAAACTCCAGTGCAAAAACATGCTTATGAACACGCCCGAAAAACTTCTGGCGTGCCTGGAAAACCTCTCCCCGCAAATAGAATTGGACGCAGACACCATCGAGAAGGCGCGGGCGCCTATTGAAAGAATGCTGGAAATGTCAAAGTAGCCCGCTACTCTGCAAAAAAATGCCGTTTTTGCAAAACTTGCATTTGCGGCGTTTTTTTAACGGATGGCGCGCGCTATTCCCAAACGACGTCAAACGGAACCCTCGCATAAATTCCGCGCCTGTCGGAATAAATCGACATCGCTTTAAGGCTGTCCAAATATGCCTTTAACTTTTGCGGAACAGTTTTTGAAAAAGGCCCGGCGGCCGAGAAACTCTTCATAAACTCTTTAAACCTGTCGATTTTCGGATATTCCCTTACGCCGGAACACTCGCATTTTTCCATAAGGGCAGCAACAACTTCGTCCAGCGTTCCAAAGCCGTCGGCAAGATTCAACTTTACCGCGGAAGCTCCGTCAAAAATTCTTCCGTCGGCGATTTCCGAAAGCTCTTTAGAGTCTATTTTTCTTGATTTAGACACAATCTCCAAGAACCTATTGTAAACTTCGGACACCATTTCCGCCGTCAAAGCGATTTCACGCTCGTTCATAGGGCGGGTCAATGTGCCTATATCGGCGAACGGAGAAGTTTTAACCCCGTCGAATTCCACTCCGTATCCGCCTGCAAACTTTTCTATCGAGAAGGAAATTGAAAACACACCGATTGATCCGGTAATAGTTTCCGGCATCAGAAAAATATTGTCGGCTGCCGTTGCAATCCAATACGCTCCGCTTGCGGCAACTGAAGCAAACGACGCCACAACAGGTTTTTTTTGCGCCAGAAGTTCCACCTCGCGGCGTATGAGCTCGCTGGCGTAGGCGCTGCCGCCGCCGCTGTCAATGCGCAGGACAACCCCTTTTACGGACGAATCCGAACGTAGCCTGCGAAAAAGCTCAACGTAGCGATCCGAAGAAATAACCGCCGGTGATATGTCGGATTCAACAATGTCGCCCGACATGTACACTATAGCTATGTTGCCGCTTCTGGAGGAAATTGGAAACGACTCTGCAAACACTTGTTTAAAAGTTTCGCCGTCCCTGCCGTATTTTTGCGCAAGCATTTCAATAACTTCGTCGGAGTACATAAGTTTATCCACCAACTTCAACTTCTTTGCCTCCGCCGCCGAACACACAGCTTTAGAGTCCGCAAACTTCAAAAGAAAATCCGGATTGAAATCGCGGCTTTCTGCAATTTTTGAAATCATGGAACCCCAGATACCGTCGATTGCAGACTTCAGTATAGCCTTGTCCGCGGCGTCCATTCCCGACTTTGTAAAAATGTCTCCAAATGATTTATGGGAACCCGCGCGCACCACCTGCGCGCTAATTCCGTACTTGTTAAACGCGTCTCCGAAATACGGCGCATTGGCAGAAATGCCTTTCAGCTCAAATTCGGAAAACGGATTCAGTATAATCTCTGTCGCCGCCGACGCTATAAAGTAATCGCGCAACGAAGGATTTTCAACGTAAGCGTACACGGGCAGAACTTCTCCAGCCTCGGCAATAGCCGCGCGCAGCTCAGCGATGGCAGCAAGCCCGGCGCCAGACTCTTCCACGCTTCCGCGCACGAGAATAGCCTTCACGCTGCGGTTGCAGGCTACGTCGCGTATACTTTGAACGGCCTTGTAAACCGAAGTGGAAGAAAATCCCTCGAATGCCACGGCAAGCGAATTTTCATCCTCTACGCCCTCGCCAACCGGAAGCGACAAATCCAGAACAAAAACTCCGCTGTCGGCTGATTTTACCGCCTGAAGCTCCGGAGAGTTTACCGCGATGAAAAGCGCCGCAAGAAACAACAGCGCAACTGCGGGGAAAAATATAAAGAACACGAAAAGCGACGCAAGCGACGCTGTAAAACTGCGCAAAAAACTAATCATAAAAACTACTTTCCAAACTCTACAAGTTGTTTAAGCGCGCACGCCACGACACAAGCCCTGTTGTAGTCGCGTTTTGCGCTGGGATTTAAAACGATTTTCTCGACCTTCAATTCCGCACGCACGCCCGGCGAGCGCCGCGCCACAGCCACAAACGCGCACCCTGCAAGTTCCTCCGGCTTGTCGCCGACGTTTGAATCCATAAATCCCGTGGTCGAAACGGCGAAGTCGGATGAAAATATTTCCATTGCTCCGCACGCCATGGCCGCGGCGCACTCGCGGCTTTCTGCAAAATGCGCCTCCAGAATTTCGGCGGGAACGCTTAGGACGCGCATTTTTGCGGCGTCGCAATAACATACCGCCGAACCTTTAAACACGGCGCTCGCGCGCGGAATAGAAACTACCGCCGAAGCGAACATCCCTCCGGTGCAAGATTCCGCAGCGGACAAACTCAATCCGGCAGCGGTGAAATTCCCCACAACCTTCTCTGCAAGCCCGGAAACAATGTTCGAAACATCGTCAAAATCCAACATAAAAAAAACGCTAAAAAATCCTTTTCATTTGTAAATATAAAAATCGCCCATCCACAGCATGGGCGCGCGAAAAAAAATAAATATTTTCCAGTTTCGTGTTTGCCATGCGCGGATTTTAGAATATATAATCCGGCTGTTTTTTATAATATTTCATATGTTGGCAAAAGTAAATTCAGGGGCGTTAATTGGCGTGGAAGCGTTGGCGGTTGAAATTGAAGTCAACACAGGCGAACGCGGCGAACCGCGAACTTTCATAGTCGGGCTTCCGGACGCCGCGGTAAAAGAATCGCTCAACCGCGTGTCTTCGGCGCTCTCAAACAGCGGATTCAATCCGCCTCTCACCAAAACGACCATCAATTTAGCGCCCGGAGACATAAAAAAAGAGGGCCCAATATACGACCTTCCGATTTCGCTTGGAATAATTGCCGCCACAGGCGCCGTGGACTCGGCTAAATTTTCCGATTTTATAATAGCCGGCGAATTGAGCCTGTCCGGAGACTTGCGCTCCATATGCGGCGGAGTTTCCCTGGCGCTGCTCGCGCGCCGACTCGGCAAACGCGGTGTTGTTCTCCCTCCAGAATCCGCCGCCGAAGCCGCTCTCGTGGAGGGAGTGGAAGTGTACGCGCCGAAAAACCTGCGCGAGCTTGTGGATTTTTTTAGGTGAACATGCAATATCGAAAAAATCACCGCCGACATATCCCCTTTCAAGCGTTTTGAAGACCCTTCAAACGCTCTCGATTTTTCAGAAGTCAAGGGGCAACATCAAGTGCGCAGAGCCGTAGAAGTTGCCGTAGCAGGCGGACACAACGTTCTGATGGTGGGTCCTCCGGGATCGGGAAAAAGCATGATAGCAAAAAGGATACCGTCAATAATGCCGGCTCCAAGCCTCGAGGAATTCCTAGAAATTCTCGGAATTTACTCCGCCGCAGGATTAACGCAAATAGCGGAAAACAAGTATTTCAAACGTCCGTTTCGCGCCCCACACCACACTGTAAGCCGTGTGGGACTTACTGGCGGCGGCCCGAATCCCAAACCTGGCGAAATATCGCTGGCGCACAACGGAGTGTTGTTCTTAGACGAACTTCCGGAATTTGGCTCTATACTCGACAATTTGCGGCAACCCATGGAAGATGGAAAATTGACTATTTCCAGGGCGGCGGGAAAAATAACATTTCCGTGCAAATTTATGCTTGTGGCTGCAATGAACCCATGCAAATGCGGATATTTGGGAGATCCCCGCCACAAATGCAAGTGCACATCGTTGCAAATCCAGCAATATAGAGCCAAAATATCGGGTCCCCTTCTGGACCGCATAGACATACACGTAGAAGCGTCCGCCTTGCCGATAAGCGACTTGAGCAAAACCCAAAAAGCAGAATCTTCAGCCGAAATCCGCAAGCGCGTGGAGTCGGCTCGCGAGATTCAAAAAGCGAGATTCGCGGATTTCCCAATGCCCAACAAGACAAACGCAGCCATGACTGCCGCACAAATCCGCAAATACTGCGCGCTAGCCGGCGAACAAAGCAAAATTTTGGAGTCGGCGATGGAAGAATTGGGATTGTCCGCGCGCGCCTGGGACAGAATATTGAAAGTTTCGCGCACAATTGCCGACCTAGACCAATCCGAAACAATAAAAACCCAGCATCTTCTTGAAGCCATAAACTACCGCTCACTCGACAGAAACTTATGAAAAAAGCCGTATTGGATTTCATCGAACGCGCATTTAAGCTCAAAAGCCGTTCCACTACCGTATCAACAGAGCTGCTCGCCGGATTTACGACCTTTGCGGCGATGTCGTACATAATGGCGGTTAACCCCGCGATATTGGGGTTGGCGGGAATGGACAAACCTACGATTGTTACCGTAACTGCTCTTGCGGCCGCTTTTGGATGTTTTGTCATGGCCCTGCTGACCAACCTGCCAATCGCCTTGGCGCCCGCTATGGGCACGAACACGTATTTTGCGATAATTGTTTGCGTGGGAATGGGACTTGATTGGCGGCAGGCTTTGGCGGCGACATTCTATAACGGAATATTTTTTCTGATAATTTCCGTAAGCGGCCTGCGCGAAAAAATTGTCCGCGGAGTTCCCCGCCCCCTGCAAATCGGGCTGCAATGCGGGATAGGGCTTTTCATCGCGTTCTTCGGCCTGCAAAGCGCCAAAATCATAGTACGCGACGAAAACACTCTGGTTACCGCCGGTCAACTCGCCTCTCCCGAAGCCGCTTTCGCACTTGCCGGATTGGCTCTTATGGCGGTGCTTTTATGCAGAAAATTTGCGGCTTCAATAATATGCACCATAATTATTATGACCATTGTTGGATTTGCCGTAAAAGGTTCGGACGGCGAAAGCATATCACAAATTCCGAATTCCGTTTTCGCAATTCCGCACGGTATATCGGAGACATTTTTGCAGCTGGACTGGGGATTTCCGTTCAGGGATTTTTCAAAGGCGATGCCCGTCATAATAGTACTGCTCATGCTAGATATGTTCGACACAATCGCAACGGTAATAGCCATGGGCCGAGCCTCGGGGCTAATGGACTCCAAAGGCAGAATGCCAAAACTGGGCCTGGCGCTCACGGCAGACGCTATAGCCACAATCGGCGGGGCTCTGCTTGGAACTTCCACAACGGGCTCCTATGTAGAATCGGCAGCTGGAATAAAATCGGGCGGAAGAACAGGGCTTACTGCAATTACCGTGGGAACGCTGTTTTTGCTTGCGCTGTTTTTCTCTCCGCTTGTTGCAATAATCCCCCCTGAGGCAACTGCGCCCGCGCTCATCATGGTGGGAATTATGATGATGCAGGGAATGCGGGAGCTTGATTTCGACGATATGACGGAAACGATTCCGGCTATATTCTCCATGCTTATGATTGCGCTTTCATTTAAAATCGCCGAAGGGTTTGCCTTTGGAATAGTGGCGTATGTTCTGACTCTTTTGGCGTCGGGAAGATCCAGGGAAATCAAAGTCTCTACATGGGTTTTATTTGCCGCAATGTGCGCGTTTCTGGCAGCCTCGTAACGCGGGCATAAAAAAGCGCGAAACGTAAAAACATTCCGCGCCGAAAGAAAAAACGCCAATCCGCAAAAGGATTCTAAAGGTTTGCCACGGCCTCTTGCGCGTTTTTGCGAATCTGCTCCCAATTGCGCTCGTTAATCAACTTTGCCGGGGCTATCCATGAACCGCCAATCGCGGCGACCAACGGAGAAGATGTGTATTCGCGCATATTAGAGAGGTTCAATCCGCCAAGCGGAATGAATTTAACCCCCAAATGCTTGTACGGAGCGGACATCGCCTCAAGATGTTTCATTCCTCCTGTGGTTCCGGCTGGGAAATACTTCATCAGCGTGCAACCGCGCTCCAATGATTGTTCAATCTCGCTGGGGGTCATAATTCCAGGCGCAAAGGGAAGCCCTATTTCCTTTGCGGCGTCGATTACGCGAACGTTGCATCCGGGACTCACCGCAAAATCTGCGCCGCGTTTTTTTGCCTCGCGCGCTTGGTCGGGCGTCAGAACAGTACCGACTCCCAACATTAAATCGGTCTTCATTTCCGCTATCGCGGATATGCAATCAAACGCATTTTCAGTGCGCAGAGTCATTTCAATGGCCCGCACGCCTCCGTCAATAAGTGCTTTTGCCAAATCCACGGCGTCGCGCGCATCGTTTACAGCCAGTACGGCGACTATTTTCGCCTCGTTTAATTTTTCAGCCAATGTTTTCATAAAATTGCAATTGTATATACGCCTTTAAAAAGATAAATTCCACAAAAAAATCAATCGCCCAAATTAAAATGCGCCATTTTTAATTTTAAATCCTCAGAAGTTTCGTCAATGGAATCCGCCGCTTGTTTGAGCTCTACAATCTCGTTTCGGGTTTGAATCGCCGAAACGCTCATATCGCGTATAGTTCGGCTGATTTGCACGGCGATTTCAGCCTCCTCCTCCACTCCGAATGCAAGCGCCTCAAACTCTGGACCTATGTTTGACACCTGCGATTCAACTGCGCCCAGCGTCGACGAAACGCTTCCTATAAGAACCACATTATCCGCCATTTTATCGGCAAATTTTGAAATGTCGCGCACTCCCGATTCGACATACCCGCCCATCCCGCTGACTATGCGCGAAATACTGCGCCCCGATACGGCGATGGCGTCGGAAAGTTTCTTTATCTCTTCCGAAACAGATGCGAAACCTTCGCCGTAATCTCCGGCTTTCTCAGCTTCGACTGCGGCGTTGAGGGAAAGCATGTTTATGCGCTCGCTTATGGAATTTATTGCGGCGATTGAATCGGAAATACTGTCGGTTTTGTCCTTTATTAAAGCGAGCTTTGACGACGCCGACTCTGTTGCCTCCAAAAGTTCCCTTGCACTTTCATCCAGCATTTTCAGAAGCTTGGCTCCATTCGACAACACCGACATAGTGTCCTCCAGATTTTTCGCCGCCGAACGCGCGCCGTTTTTCAGAAGGCGGACCGAGTTGGATATGGAACCTATCGTTACCGAAACCTTCCTCATTGCCACGGCCTTCTTTGTCGCCATAAGCTCTATTTGCGCAGCCCCCTCCGCAAGCAAGGTTGCGCTGTCGGCAAGATTCACCCCGCCCAGCTTAACTTTGGACACAAGTTTGGACAAATTCCCCGACATGCGCAACAGCGACACGCTTAAATCGTATATCTCCAAATTGCTCCAACGGTTTGATTTTATCATGCGTTCGAGGCTCTCGCGCGCCGCGTATATGTCCCCGCGCTCCACAAGGCTGGACGCGCGGACAAGTTCGCCAATCATGTCGCTGCCTCTGGCGGCGGCTATATAGGCGCTTATTCCAGCCACCATGAGCATTATCGCGCCAAGGGGAATAAGCAGCAAAATAAAATGCTCGGACGAGGCAACGATGCGTTCGACTCCCATGTCGAAATCGTTGCGATAAATCGTCGCGCCAAATACCATTTTCCACGGCTTGAAATACGCGAAAGCCGCTACAACCCCATCCGAAGAATCGTTTGCAGATGCGAACTCTTTTACCCCTATTATGGAATCTCCCTGGGCCGTCGCGGAATTGATAATGTCAAGAGTAATGGACTTGCGGTCGCCTGTCATGTCCCTTTCAACAATCGTGCCCCTAACGCTGGCGTCGCGCGAAACTCTCACCACCGATTCGCCGTCTCTCAGAAGTTCCACAGCCCACATGTATCCGCCCGACCCAATATGCACACCCTCCAAATACCGCATTATGTAGTCTATGGAATTTTGCATCTTCCCATACGATACGGCGGCGATAACTTCGCCGTATTCGTCGGTTATCGGATAGTAATTTATCATAAAATCCACGTTCTCGCCGTGGTCTACGCCGGTATACAGCCTTTTGGCCAAAAGCGATTTTACGATTTCTTCGTCGCTCGACAAATAGCTTCCCACGTATTCGTTTCCGTTTCTGTCGTTCATGGTATTGCAGACGCGCAGAAAATCCCCCTTGCCGTTGACCCGCAAAAATATAGAAAAGTCCCATCCCGTATCGGCTTTGAGAGACTCCAGCGCGTCCTTGACCGGGCCTTCGGACCCGACTACCCCTCCGCCCTCATCGCGTTTTACGCGCAGACGCTCCTTGCCTATGGAAAAGTCGTACAGCCTCAGCTTTACGCGCTCCTGCGGATTGAATTGGTTGTATATGTCAACATCGCAATAAGTATCCAAAATCTGCGCGTTTCCCCACGAGGCGAACTTCTCGAACAGCGAAACGCGAACGTTTTCCGCCTCTTCGATATGGGATTTGTTTATTATCTGGCACATTTTCAGAGTATCCCCAACAAGCTGGCGCGAAGCGCTGAGCGTTATTTTTCCGAATTCCGACTCTGCGATGGAATTTATCTGGGTATTCATCAGCAAAACCAAAACCCCTATCGCAAGAATAGGCAAAGCCGACGCAAAGACGGCGAAAAGCACGAGCGTTTTGGCGAGCGATATTTTCATATTTTATCGGCGCCTCCGTACGCTTCGTTTGTCCTAAACCGCGAAACTTCGGAAATTAGGACCTTGGATGTTGAATCCAAATCGGATGTGGCGGACTTAAACGCGGCAAACTTTTCCCGCGAACGCGCCGTGGAAGAACTTATCTCCTCCATAGTCGCGCTGATGTTGCGCGCCGATTGCGAAAGAGATGCAATTGACGCCGAAATGTCCTCAAATTTTGGGCCCAAAGATTCTACGTCGCCTATTACCCGCGAAAGAGAAACGGCAGTTTCCAGAATTATTTTGGAGCTGGTGCGTATTTTGGAGGCAAACGTGTCTATCTCTATAACGCTTGAATTTACCGAGCTTTGCATCAAGCGCACGTTTTTTTCGATTTTCTCCGCCGCCGCGGAAGTCTGGTCGGCGAGTTTTCTTATCCGCCGCGCGACGACTGCAAACCCCAAGCCAAGCTCTCCCGCGCGTTCCGCCTCTATGGACGCGTTCAGCGAAAGCAGGTTGGTTTTTACGCTGACGTTGTTTATTGCTGTGGCGACGTTTGTTATGCCGTCCACATTCTTAGTTATTGCGTCGAGCTGCCCGATAAGCTTTTCCGAAACCCCCGTCAGAAGGTCGCAATTCTGCTTCAATACGCTCAGCGAAGAATTTGCCAGCCGCGTGTTGGAAAGCGTTTTGGAAACGCCGCGCACGGATGCCCGCGAAGTCTTGTTCAGTGAATCGTACGAAAGGGCTATCTGTTTGCCCTTTTGGGAAACATTCTTTATGGCGTCGTTTTCCGCTTGGGATATCGACTCAAGGCGCGCGGCGGCCTCGGCTATTTGCGCTCCCCTTCGGGCGGTAAATTCTCCGGTGCGCTTTACATTTGAAATTATCTTCGAGAGATTGCGCGTCATAGACAGAAGCGACTCGAAAAGCCTTATGAATTCCGCAATTCCGCCCTTTCTGGCGGCGGAAAAATCGGACAACATATTCTCCGCGCTTTGCATGTCTCCCCTTGCCTGGGCTCGCGCGACGCGCGTCATCAGCTTCAGCGGGCGCGCCATTTTAGACGCAAAAATCCAGGAAAATCCCAGCGCCAAAACCGCAAAAACAATACCAACAGCAACGATTTCCCCCTTTAATCTTGAAATCTGGCGGCTTATTGCGCCTAAGCTGCCCGTGTAACTGTCCACTGTTGACATCGCGCCTATAACCCAGTTCCACGGCCTGTAATAAGTGTAGGTTATTACGCGTTTTTTTGAGCTGTCGTTCCCGCGCGAACCTGCAATCTCCTCGGATACAATTTCATTGCTGCGCAGAGACTGGGCTTTGGAAAGCGCCGCGTACAAATACTTCTTGCGCTCGCCAAGAATCTCAGAAGACAAGGGAATCTCCGCCGATGAGCTGTCTAGCGACGTTTTAAGGGTTGGATTTTTCTCGTTTGAATTGTCTATAATCCAAATGCGCGAAGTGGAGCTAGAACTTGAATTGTAAGAGCGCAGATATTTTTCAAGTTCGTCCACAGAATTCTTTTTGGAACCGTAAAAAACCGCGCCTATAACTTTGCCGTTTTCGTCGAAAATCGGGAAATAGTTTGCCGAAAGCGTCATCAATCCGACGTCGGCTATGCCGGAATACCCCCTGCCTCCGAAAATTGCGGAAACTACGGATGTTCCCTCGCCGTTTTTTCCCTCCTCCGGAAAATAAGTCATGGAAATCGAAGTTCCGTCCGCCGCGTTCAGGGTGCTGCACAAGCGCAGCATGTCCTTGGAGTCGTTTATCCTTTGCAATACTGTAAAATCGCACTTTAAGTTGGACTTCAGACGCAGCAATATCGAGCCCAATTTGTTGTCGGGCGAATTTATTGGCATCGACGGGTCTACTAAAGTATTTCCAAAATAAAATTTTTTTATCTTGCCTTTTATTTTCTGAGACGGGTCGTATTGGTTGCGCGCCTCAATTGAAATTTCCTCCTTGTCCAACCTCGCCGCTCCAAGCCCGTCCAATGCGGACACAACCGCCGAATGGACCCCCTGCGAGAACGACTCGTCAAAAAGCCTTATAATATCGCACATCTGGCGTATGTCCACCGTTACCTGGCGGGCGCTGTCCAAAGACACGTTTTTGAATTCGCGCGCCGCAACTTTATCTATGTCGACTCCCATCAGGCTTATGAAAACAAGCATAACCGCAGTGGGCAAGACTGTAACAATCAGTCCCAGCCCAATCAGGGATATTTTCATCGAAGCCTTCATCGCAAATTACCGCCGTTTTACTTCCGAAATTTTTGCGCGCAAGATTTCGCATTCGCGCGAAAGCGGCCAATCCTTCTTAGACAGAGAATCCAAAAGCTCCAAAAGTTTTTTTCTGTCCTCAAAATTTCCGCGCCCTGGTTCGGAAAATTCGGACTCTAGCTGCTTCAGGGTGTCCTTTGCGATTTTCTCGAACTCCGCGTTCTGGGACGATATCTCAAGTATCTTGATCAATACGCAGTCGTTCTTCTCCTTAAAGCGCAGGGACAACGACTGCAAAAGCCCCAAAGCCTGGACGGCGTCATCCTTTACGCCGGTTTCCAAAAGCCAATCTGCGTATAGGAAGTGGGCGTCTATAAACAGCGGAGCGTTTTCAATCACATTGGAAAGCAATTGGAAGTTTCGCATTGAACCTTTTGTATACCCCAGAGCCTGAACGTAGCCGTAGGCCACGACGGTCTCCATCGGAGAATCGCGGTTGATTCTTGAAGCGGGAATCAGCATTTTTTCATAATTTTCTTTTTTAGAATGTCTGACGAAAAAATTTCCGCATTCCACAATAATCGATATTTTCCCCTTTGAATAATAAGCCGCTTGGGAATATTCCTCCGCGGCCCCGTCGATGTCTCCAGCTGCGGCTGCGGCGCGCGCGGCAAGCTGCCTGTAAAACGGATTGTATTTGTCTTTCTGAACAAAAGAACCGCGCAATTCCGATAGCGCCTCGCCCGCGCGGCCCGCGGCAATTTTAGAATTCACATAGGCGTCCAACGCTTCTGCGGAACCGGGTTGGGCTTTCAGATTTTTCTCGGCAAGTTCAAGAGATTTGCCTGTCTCGCCTAAGTTTGCATACGCAGATTGCAAGATTTCATCGCAACGGACGCCGGATAGAAATTTAGGCGACGCAAGAGAATATAATTCTACTAATTTTCCAAAACGCTTGTCGGCATATAGAGCTGAATACCTTTTGAAAAACTTTTCCGAAAGCGATTTTTCTTCCGCAGATGGAGATAACAGCGACAGTAAATCCGCTGCGCCGACCGCCGTTTTGAAATCGCATGAATCCAAAGCAGAGTCCAGCGATTTAGACAAGCCCGGGCGCAATTGGGCTAAAATTTTTTCGCGCAAATTTTTGTCTTTGACGGAACCCGCAAGTTTCGCCGCCCTTGAAAAATCTCCGGATTTGCACAAATCGGCGATTTGCTCATCCAAAGGCTTTGCAACCTCGACTGGCAACTCCCGAGCTGTTGTGGCGCTCGAGTCTGCCGGCGCCTCGCGGGCCTCTTTGGAACATGAAACTAGACAAACCGACCACGCCGCAATAAACGCGGCGTAAATCGCCGTCTGACTTTTGCGCGCAAACATTTTCGTAAGGCTCTGCATGCGCTGAATTATTTATAATAACGCACGTAGTCTATATAATACTTCGCCGGAAAAATCGCGTCGTCGATTCCCTTCTGCCCGCCCCAGCTTCCGCCGATAGCAAGGTTTATTAAAAGGTACATTGGATTGTCGAAGTGCCAATAGTCCGGATTTTTTGGGCGCGGATATTCACCCAATAATTTGCCGTCGATAAAAAATTTAAGGCTTTGGGGAGACCATTCCAGCGCATAAACATGAAAATCCGCACACGCATTTTCGATTTTTCTGCGCCACCCTTTTTTTATGTCTTCAGTCTTTAGCTTTATTGAACCATAGGTATGCACATTTGCAGTCAGCGTATTCTCGTCGAAGCCAACTTCCTCCATAATGTCTATTTCGCCGCACTTTGGCCAGCCCACGTGGGAGCGGTCTACCCCCAAGAGCCATATGGCGGGCCATGTTCCCCTGCCTCCGGGTATCTTTGCGCGGACCTCTATTCTGCCGTAAAGAAATTCTTTCTTATTCAATGTAATGACGCTTGCAGACGTGATTTTATTAGGCGCGGATTCGTCCTTTACCGCCTCTATTACTAGCATTCCATTTTCGACGCGGGTATTTTTAGGGTCGTTTTTTGTATAATACTGCGCCTCCTTATTGCGGACATGTCCGACTTCATAGTCCCAATTAGACGGATTTGGCCTGCCGTCTTTATCGAATTCGTCCGCCCAATCCAGCGTTTTAATATTGCGGTCGTAGTCAGTTCCCTCAAAATTGTACTCTTCGGCAGACGCAAAAAGCGAAATAGAGGAAACAACGGCAAATAAAAGGTATTTTAGTTTCATAGCATCCATATCTTAAAAAAGGATTTCTCACAAATCAAGCACATTGAACGCCCATACTGAACTAAAACTCCGCAAAAGCAAATTTCGCGCTATTTAGAAGAGGAAACTATGCCGCCCTGTTTTGAAACTATCAAAGAGGCGTCAAAATCCTTCCATACCGGGTCCAATCCACGCGCTTTTACCGCCGCCATAAACTCCGCAGGCGTCCGATTGTCGTCTATGCAAAACTGCTCCCCGCTATCGTTTCTTTCGGCATATCCGCCCGGCTGCGTGCTGCTGTAAGCGCTCATTTGCGTTACGCCAAGCCCCATCAAGCCGTCCCTCAACTTGCGGCTTTCGCGCGTTGACACAACTATCGCCAAACGGCTGAGAAACATTCTCAATGCGCACACGATTTGAACGAGCTCGCGGTCGTCGGGTATGTTTTCAGGCGCTGGCACATATCCGCTAGCCGCCGGACGCATGCGCGGCAGGCTTATGGAAACTTGGCTTCTCCAAGCTTTTTTCATGAGAAATTTCGCATGCAAAGCCACCGCAAGAATCTCAAATCGCCACTTGTTGACCCCAAGCAGCGGGCCCAACCCCAACTTGCGCATGCCAGCTTCGGCTCCGCGTTCAGGAGTTCCCAAACGCCACTGGAAATTAGACTTCGGTCCGGACGGATGCAAAGATGGATATACTTTTTCGTCGTAGGTTTCCTGAAATACGGTCAAACCTTCGCAACCTGCCTCGACATATTTTTTATAAGCCTCCACAGGAGACGGCGCAATTTCGATGGAAACAGAAGGAATCTCCCTCAATGCGATTCTTATCACATCCTCCATATACCCTGAAGAAATTAATTTTGGATGTTCGCCGGCAACAAGCAAAACGTTTCTGAAACCCAAATTGTAAATGGCGCGGATTTCCTTGGCGACCTCGTCCAGCGACAGAGTCTTTCTGTCTATGTTGTGCCTGCGGGCGAACCCGCAATACACGCAATTGTTCACGCACTCGTTGCCAACGTAAAGAGGCGCAAACAAATGCATTGTCCTGCCAAAATATTTTTCGGTAATGGAGGCCGAAATCCGCGCCATATCTTCAAGGTAGGGCTTGGCAGCCGGAGAAATAAGAGCCGCCAAATCTTCGAGCGTTTCGGCATGCCCGCGCGCCAAAATTTTTTCGATTGCCGCAGGCGTTGCAAAAACGCCCGAGTCCGCAACAGCATGCAAATCGCGCGAGCGAAGTTCTTCAAGAAAAGTGTCCATTTTATTCGTCCAAGAAACCGGTTAACGGGCTGGTTGCCGATGCGCGGACGCCCCGCGCGGGCGCCCCTATCAAGCGCGCAATTCTGCCCGCCCTCACAGCCTCGGCAAAAGCCTCCGCCATGGCAATGGGCTCGGACGCTATTGCCACGGCGGTGTTCACCATAACGGCGTCCGCGCCGATTTCCATCGCTTCCGCCGCGTGCGACGGCAACCCCAGTCCGGCGTCGACAACGACAGGCACCCTAGCCTGCTCGACTATTATTTCTATTTGCGAGCGCGTTTCCACTCCGCGGTTTGTACCTATCGGAGCCCCCAAGGGCATTACCGCCGCAGCTCCCGCGTCTTGAAGGCGCAACGCCAATACGGGATCTGCGTTTATGTATGGCATAACGACAAATCCTTCATTAACTAAAATTTCAGTCGCCTTCAAAGTTTCTATCGGGTCGGGGAGAAGGTAGTTAGGATCCGGATGGACCTCCAATTTCACAAAATTTCCGAATCCGGCAGCCCTTCCCAAGCGTGCTATTCTTGCGGCTTCATCGGCATTCACCGCGCCGGAAGTGTTGGGTAGAACCAGATACTTTGAAGAATCGAGATAGTCGGATATATTTGCGCTTTCGTCTTCGCCCGCGCCCAAATTCGCACGTTTCAAAGCAACCGTTACGACGGACGCTCCGCTTGCCTCCAATGTTTGCTTCATTAATTCAAGCGAAGAAAATTTGCCCGTGCCTAGAAACAGCCTCGAGGAAAATTCCCGTCCGCCAATAACAAGTTTTGAGTCTTCAAACATAGTAAAATAAATTTTCGGAATTAAATAAGATCCGGCGCAAACGTCCAGCGAATAGTTGCGATGATGCAACCGCCGCACAGAACCTACATCCAGTTCGGCGCGCAAGGCAACCTGCCCGCGTTTTCCAAGACGATTTCCTAGGTTTAGACTTCAGGCAAAAGCAAATCTCCGCGCCGAACTTTCATCCAAATTGCGGCAATCCGCAGTCTACCCGCGCCCCCTAAAGCAATGCCGCAACTGCCTCCGCTTCTAGCGAAAAGCCTGACGCTCTGCCGCTGGGACCATTTTCGTTAGAAAGTATCCCCGCTTTCCGCAAAGTCAACCGCTATTTTTATGAATTTTAAGAGATAGTCCGGAGGATTTTTTTTCAACTTTTTCAAATCGGAAAATATCGATTCCGGATCTCTTCCGCGCAATTGGTAGACTTCTTTAAAGCCCAAATCCAAAAGGGCGCGCGCAGCAGCCACATTCATGCGTGGAATGCGCATAAAAGGACTTTCCAATGCGGCGTAGTCCGTCTTTTTCTTTTCTGCCATAAAACAAACGCGCGCGCATTTTGCCCGTCGACAGGATGTTCGAACACGCGCAAATTAAAATAATTATTTTGCCGATTTTTCCGCCGCCACTTTTTTAGCAATTTCCGCGGCGCGCGGATCCGAACCGTACTTCTTTAAACATTCCTCTATAAGGGCGAGAACCGCAGCGTCTTTATACAGAAGTTCGGTATTGTCGCCATCCATAGCAATAAAGAAAATTTCCGAAGCGTCGGACTGGCGGCTGGCGTATTGGACCAAGCCGGCGCGCAATTGCGGCGTAAACGAAACATCTTTTATGTAAGGCTTAAACGCGTTCCATATGCCGATATTTTTCGAGAGCAGGAATAATTCCATGCCGTCTGTCGCGGCGTCTTTATCTCCGTTGTCATAGGCTTTTTTAATGTAGTCCGCAGCCCCCATTACGTCTCCGGTACGGTACGACACCAACCCCATGCCGCGCAGCGCTATCGGATTTTTCGGATCCGCAGCCAGCGCTTTTTTGTACGCCTCTAGAGCTATCGGCCAAGCCTCAACGAGAGCCGCTCCGCGAGCGGGCAGAACGATTGCCTGCGGCGTCCACGCGGACCTGTCCGAAAGATATATGCGCAAAACTGCGCTCAAAGACTCCGGAGTGGCGGACTGCATCGCTTTTTTCGCGTCGACGTTCTCAATAAGCTCTTTCTTCAATTTCAAATCGGGATTTTTAGAATCGCGCAAAGCGTAGAAAACCGCTATGTTTAAAGCTTCCAGATTTTCTTTCGCCAGCTTCTTTAAAACCGGAAGATACTGCGCAATCTCGCTGTCTTTTTGAGCCAGCATATAAGCGCTGGCAAGAAACGTTACAACGCGTTCGTCCCCGGCGTCGAAAGCTTCTTTAAAGTATTTTATGGCCTCGTCTGCTTTCTTTTCCAACAGGCAAACCGTTCCCATCATCCTTATGGCGCGAATATTTTTTGGAGAATTTTTTAAAAACGCTTCAACCGTCGCCCGGGCTTTGGGGATGTCGCCAAAAGCCAAATAACATGTTGCTATAGGCATAAGCTGGTCTGCCTTATAAGCTCCGGGATTCGCCTCGTAATCCTTTAAGAGTTCTGCGTTGGCCTGCGCGTTGGAAAAAATCGCGGGATTTTCAAACAGCTCTGTTTTGGAAAAAAGCTCCTTCTTCTTAAGCATCGCCGGAGTATTGTCCTGCGCAAACGCACCGGCCGCAAACGCCGCCGCTAAAATAGCAAGTATTATTTTTTTCATATAACTACAATTTATTTAAAAAATACGCCCGCGCAAGACCAATTTGCGCCAAATTGCATTCAACCCTGCGCCCGCCAATCCAAGAGCGAGGCAGTAATTTTATGTTGCCGCCGGTAAATATGGTTTTGTCCGCCGCCGATTTGCCGCCGAAATAGTCGCGCTCGATATCGCCTATTATGCCATCGGCAAGTTTGCAAAAACCTTTCGCGCAACCCACATACATGGCCTCGACAGTATCCTTGCCTATTGTGAGCGAATAATCGGATTTTGAAGGGTCGATTTTAGGAAGCTGCGCGGCGCGCTCGCTCAGATATTCGGCAAATGCGTGCATTCCGGGAGAAATTGCGCCCCCGGCGTAATTTCCGTCTTTGTCCACAAAATCTATCGTAACAGCCGTCCCCATGTCCACGACAATATACGGAGGCTCGAAAAATACTCCGGCTCCCAAAGCGTCCGCGATTCTATCCTGTCCAACCTGCTCCGGATAATGCATATCCAACCGCATCGGGCTGGTTTTAAAGTTTAAATTGAACACATTTTCCGCGTTTGCCACACATGCCTGAAACGCCTTGGAATAGCGCGGGACAACCGAACACCAACTAATGGCCTCGGCGCCGCTTTTTTCAAACAGCCGCTCTTTTTCAAATATTTCGGCAAAACACGCGCTATCGAAATCCTCGGGATTGTAGACCGAAAAAGACTCGTCAACCGTCGCGCAATGCGTGTGCGTATTCCCTATATCCACGCAAAATATTTTCATGCGTTTTTTGTATATTGGCATTTCTTTTTTACAAAATACAAAAATAAAAAATTAGATACCGCTTGCGCGCGGGAAACATTCCGCAGCGCAGTCTGGAAGGGGCGCAGCCCAATAAAAAATCGGATACCGCTTGCACGCCACCCGATTTTAAATGAACCGCCTCGAAAACGAGACGCAATAAATCAAAAAACTTTTAGCAATTAGTAATCCTCTATGGAAATCAAGCCCCAAAGGAACTGGGTTCTGTCGCCGGAGGGAAGCTCCATGCCAACCACATCGTCCGTGCGGGCAATAAGTGATGTATCGGCGTTTGAAGGCGAATAGCAACCGGGTTCATAGGTGTAAATTCCCCAAAAAGTTGTTTTTGTCTGGGCGGTGGTATCGTCTGCGACATTGCAACCGGTGAGGGCGACGGATGCTGCAGCAAAAAATAATAAAGCTAATTTATGAAGTTTCATATGAAGGCGACTGTATGAAAGATTTTCCCAAATGCAATCTATTTTTTAGAAAATTTTATTTTTTTTTTAATTTTGAAACTTTGCCGGCGCGCCGGCCATTATATGTAAAAAATTATCTCGCAAGAAAGATGTTTTTCGACTAACGTGGTTTTTAATAATTATAAACTTTAAACATTTATCCGGATTGTGAAAGAATTTAAAGCATTTCTATGGCGGGGAATGAAAATTTCCCTCCTTTTGGTTGCAGTGTTTTCCGCAGCGGAAGCCCAAACGCAAAACGCGCCGCAACAGCCGCCGGCACAGGTAACTCCAGTCAACCCGCGCTCGCTTCCTCCCACGGCAAACGACGCCTCGCAAAAGCTAAAATTAAACGACGACCTGCAAGGTCCATTCTATCTCGTCGACGAATCTCCAATACAAGTAATAAAGATATTGGAGTCTCTTTCCGGACAAATAGCCTTGCAATCTCCGCAATTGCCGGACGTCAAAATAAATTTTGCAACCACGGGAAAACTTACGCGCAGCGAGGCGATTTTGGCGTTTAAGTCCCTATTGGCGGTAAACGGCATAGCAATAACGCCCATGGGGGAAAAATTTTTTAAGGCGGCTCCCTCAATAGGCGTAAACACCCAGGCGCCGTCGTTTTTATTCGGGAAGGCCTCCGAAAAAGAGCCAAGCCAGTATTTCTATTCCAAACTCTATGAATTGCAGTATATGGATATTGAGACTTTTAAGGACACTTTGATGTCGTTCATAAGTCCCAACGGAATCGCTAACATATCCATATTCCCCCGAAGCAACGCCTTTTTGCTTACCGACACATTGGTAAACCACCAGCGCATAGAAATGCTTTTGGAAAAGCTCGACGTCGAATCCGACATCAGGGAGGAAATCGAGTTTTTTATGTTGAAAAATATGTCTTCAGAAGACCTAAAGCGCCGGATAACCACACTGCAATCCGACTTGCTAAAGAAATATTTCGACAAGACAACAATTGAATCTGACGAGCGCACAAACCAGATTATAGTCGTTACCCGCAAGGGCAACATGAAATATATCGCCGCAATAATAAACAAGCTCGATATAGACGCCGATCCGCTTACCAAGAGCGAGGTCTTCTACATTAAGCACGGCGAGGCAAAAGACGTCGCAAGCGTTTTAAACCAGATAGTAAAGGGCCAGCAGTCAGCTGTAAAGGCTGCTCAAACTGCAAAGACCAACGCCGCCGCGCAGGCAAACCGCACAAACCGCATAATCAACGCCCGAAACGCAAACCGCCCCAACACCACCAGGCTTCCAACCAACTTGACTGCAGACCAAAGCGGCGCCGCATTGCAATTTAGCGAATACATAACAATAGTCGCCGACGAACGCAGCAATTCGATAGTCTGTTACGGAACCCCGACCGACCTGAAGCAAATAGGCAATATAATTGCGCAAGTCGACGTCGTCCTGGCGCAGGTAAAGATAGACGTAATAATTTCCGAAGTAACGCTGACCGACAAACAAGTTTCCGGGCTTTCGACCTTCGGGCTCAGCTATTCCACTCTAAAAACAGACGACAAAAAAGGCTGGAAGGGCAACACCCAAACATATTCCCTCACCGACGGCGACGTTCCGGCGTTTACGCTGGCTATGGACGAATATGGATTTGAGTCGGTATTCAACGTGGCGCAGCAAAACAATTTGGTAAAAATACTTTCCGCCCCGTCCGTAGTTACAACGCACAACAAAGAAGCCTCGGTTACGGTATCGCAACAATATCCTTTGATTACGGGTTCAACGACCTATTCGGCGGCCGTTACTCCGACAACGTCCAGCACTATCGACTGGAGGGACATCGGTATAGAGCTCACAGTAACCCCGTTGATAGGCGAAAACGGCGTGATACAGATGGAAATAAAACAAACGGTTTCAACCGTTGTGGACCATACGACAATCGACGCAAACACCCAGCCAATAATAGGCAAGCGCGAAGCCGAAAGCTTCGTCAGCGCCAATAGCGGAGATACGATAGTGCTTGCGGGGCTCCAGCAAACCAACATATCGGACACCAACGGCGCCGTATGGCTGCTGTCGGACATACCGCTAATTGGCGATATATTCAAGCCTGAAAGAGACTCCACTGAGCGCACGGAACTTATATTCTTTATCCGCCCGACGCTCATAAAAAGCGCTCCGTACTCAAAGGTTCTCGCAGACGAAAACATGCACGCAAACCGCGCCTACAAGGAAATAAACAACTATTTCACAACCGGAAAATTCCACGATATAAACAACGACAAGTCCGGAAAGTTTGAGACATCCGCCTTCATGCGGACAATAACGCCCCGCAAAAGGGATAACGCCATTGAAAATACAAACGCGGCGGAGAAAAAAGAAGTTGAAAAAGACGCAGCCGATTCCGCAAACGATTCCGAAAATGAATCCGCAAAATCTCCATCCGCCCAAGCTCAACCCGCCCAGATAGACACAAGTAAATCGGCATCCAAGCCTAAATCTCTCGAAGAGCCTTCTCCGGTAAAGAAAAAACATTCTCCCAATTTTAAGAAATAAGCGCACGCCGGCCTTATTCTATGATAAAGAATTTTACAGCAATAATCTGTTTAAGCATCGCGCCCATATATACCGCATGCGCGCAAGAAGGCGACATTCAGGAGCAACCTGCAGTGCCACCTGCAGATTCGTATGTTCCGAATGAGTCGGACGCCAGGCGGCTGCCTCCGAGCGCGGACTTGGAAAGAGCAGAAAAACTGCCGCCTCCACCTCCGCTGCAGGAAGACTCCGAACTGCCGCCTCCACCGCCTGCAAATCCCGAAGACCTTCCTCCGCCGCCGCAGCCCCGGGAAGACGCCGGAGAAACGGCCTTATCTCCGGACAATGCGCAAGCCAATTCCAAACCATCGGGTGCGCAGGAACCGGAATCCGAAGACGCCGAGGCTCAAAATTCTCCCTCCCAGCCCGCGCAAGAGCAGCAAAATGGAGCGGAAGAAAAAGACTCTGAAAGCGATCCCCCCCAGCCAACATCTCCGGAAAACCAACAAGCGCAGGACGCTTCCACCGCCGAAGATGAAAATCCGCTAATAACTTCTCTGCTGAAGCGAAACCCTTTCGGTAATTCCCTGCAATCGGAAGCATCCGCCTCGGAACAAGCATCCTCCGCGCACGAACCGCCACAAGGGCTGGAACTGCGCAGCATTTATTGCGTCGACGGCAAATGGTATTTTGGAATAGCCGACACAAAACTTAAAACTTTTTACACCATTCCCCTCGGAGCCAAACAGGGCGACGCAATTCCTTATTCAATAGATTTCTACGACGACGAAACCAACAGCATAAGCATAACCAACGATTTGGGCTCATACACGCTCTCCCTAAAAGAGCGCGATAAACTTACCGGGACTCTTCCAAATATGGTGCCCGCCGCCAAAGCCCCGCCCAAACCCGCCCCGCAACCCAAAGCCCAGGTTCAAGTTCGCCGTACAAGCAACACAGCCACGCAACGCTCCAACCAGCGATAATAATGTTTGAAAGAGACGACATATTTTTGGAAAAAGTAAAACGGGAATTTAAGGGCGCGCTCCTGCCGGACGACCTTGATGCGCTTTTAAAAATTCCCGCCGAACGCAGAGCCCAATATTTGCTTGAACGCGGCAACCTGACTGAAATAGAGATAGCAAAGAAACTGGCGGAGCTTTCGGGCCTTGAATTTCTGGAAAAATTCACAACCGCGGAAAAGCCCCAGGAAAAACTTCCGCTGCGCGTAATAAACGAATATCAATGCCTTCCAACATCGGAGGGTTCTATTGTAATATCGTGGCCGCCGACCGACGACATGAACAGATGGGTTGCCGCCATTACCGATTCTCTGCCCAATTGGAAAATAGCTCCCGTAACTTCGGTCTCAAAGACTATAGCCGAAAGTTTCGGAGTCGGCGCGGACAGCTTGTCTGAAAAAGACGCCGACGAATTCTCCGACATCACGGAATCCGAAGTAGAGGAAGATGAAAACGCCGCCATCATAAAATTTGTAAACGAGATAGTAACCCGCGCTCTGGCGGACAGGGCTACCGACATCCACATAGAACCGCAGCGCGACAGCCTTGTCATACGCTACCGCATTGACGGCAATCTCGTTCCGGTGCGCCTTCCGGAAAATCTGGTGAAGTTTAAGGATGCTATAATCTCGCGCATAAAAATCATGGCGCGCTTGAATATTTCCGAAAAGCGCAGGCCCCAGGACGGCAGAATAACCTTCAACACAAAAAACGGGGAGGAAATAGACATCCGCGTATCATCCCTCCCTACCCTTTACGGAGAAAGCGTGTCTTTGCGACTTCTAAGCCAAAAATCGCAGCCGGTAACAATCGAGGACTTGGGCTTTTTGCCGGAAGACGTGCAAAAAATTTCAAAACCCCTGGCGCGCCCGCACGGAATCATACTTGTTACCGGCCCCACCGGCTCCGGAAAATCAACCACTCTTACAGCTTTCATTCGCCGCCTTCGCTCGCCGGAAATCCGCATAATTACCGTCGAGGACCCGGTCGAATACGAAGTGGAGGGCGTAAACCAGACTCAAGTCCAGCCGGAAATAGGTTTGACGTTTTCTTCTGTTTTGCGTTCGGTCTTGCGCCAGGACCCCGACGTCATAATGGTAGGGGAAATCCGCGACCGCGAAACCGCCGATATTGCAATACGCGCGTCCCTTACGGGGCACCTTGTTTTAAGCACGCTCCACACAAACGACGCCGCCGGCGCGTTAACCAGACTCATCGACATGGACATAGAGCCGTTCTTAATCGCCTCCTCTGTGGAGATGATTCTGGCGCAAAGGCTTGTCCGCCGCCTCTGCGCATGCTCAGTTCCAGCCAATTACGACGCTTCGTACATAGCCTCGTGTTTGGTGTCGCTAGGAATAGACGCAGCTGAAATCGCAAATTCAAGCACCATAAGAAAGCCGCACGGATGCGACAAATGCAGGGGAATAGGATATTACGGGCGCGTCGGAATATTTGAAATACTTCTTGCCAACGACGATATTCACGCAATGATTGTCGCAAGAAAAACGGCGCAAGACATAAGAAAAGTAGCCGAAAAACATGGAATGCGTTCCCTTCAGGAATGCGGCTGGGAGCTTGCCAAACGCGGAATGACGGGTATGGATGAAATTATGTACTATGCAAACATAGTCGAGGAAAACGCAAAAGATGCCTGATTTTAAATACAAGGCAATAGACGCCGCCGGAAAAGTTTCAACCGGGGTCCTTTCGGCCGGAGACAAGAAAACTGCCGCCGCAATGCTGGCGTCGCTGCAGCTCAATCCAATTACGCTGAAACCGGTTTCAGAATCCGACGCCGCGATGAATTCTGAAGTTGCTTCGTCCTCTGAAAACGGAGTGCGAAAAGGCGGCGGCGAAAACGTAGCTCTGGCACTAGTCAAGAAGCTGCACCAGCTCTGCGGAAGCGGAGGAATGCCCGTAAGCGACGCTCTAAAAGCCCTTAGCCAAAGATCTCTGGACAAGCGCATAAAAAAAATATCGCGCGAACTTTACAAAGACTTGAGCGAAGGCAAAATGCTTGCCAACGCACTTGAAAAATATCCGGACACTTTCGACCCGTGTATGACCCACCTTGTGGAGGCGGGAGAAAGCACTGCCAACTTGAGTTTCGTCTTTGAAAATATCATCAATTACATAAACGCCCGCAAGACACTGCGGCAAACTATAATTTCCGCCCTGGCGTACCCCATTTTTCTATGCCTGTTGGCTTCGGCAGTTGTTATGCTTTTTCTTTTTTTCATGCTGCCCAAAATAAAGTCGATGATGGCAAACATGGGCGCGGGAGAAAACCTGCCCATAAAAATGATGAACGCAATAGGCGAAATTTTGACAACGGGAGTTCCGGTTTTCGCAGTTCTGGCGGTAATTGCGATTATCGCACTGAAATTTTACAGGAAAACCGAAGACGGCCTAAAAAACACGGACGCCGCTTTCCTAAAAATACCGGTCATAGGCAAAATAATTTTCGATTCCGATATCTGCAGGTTTTCAAATCTTGCCTCCACGCTTTTCGCATCCGGCGTAAATACCACAGAAACTTTTAGATTGTCCGAAAAATCCCTAAAAAACGCCCAAATGCGCTCGCGTTTTCAGGCTTTCCGAACGGCGGTCAACGACGGCGCCCCAATATCGGCGGCACTGCAAAGATTCAATCTTCTCGAAAGCGAGGATATCGACGTGATTTCAGTCGGCGAACGCACCGGCAATCTTGTGAACGGATTTGCAGAAATAAATAAATCGCACGCGGAATCCCTCAATAAGCGCATAAAAATCGGAACGGCCGCCCTAGGCGGAGTTGCGTTGGGAACGGCGTTCTTGTTGGTTTTCATATTCGCAATGGGAATAGTATTGAGCATTTTGGGCTTGAGCCAAAGCATCATTGCAAGATAAACACTTTCCCTGCAACTGCGCCTAGGGCGGCTGCGCGTAATTCTTATTTATAGTTGGACATCGTTCCAATAACGCGCGCGAATTCGGCAATCGAATTTTTTACTGCCAGCGAGAACTCCGCCAATATGGAATTTAGCCCTTCCATATTCTTGCGGAGCGAAACCAATGCAAATGTAATGTCTTCGCGGGCGCTTTCGCCTTTGTCTTTTTCGGAACTTGAAACAATGTCCGCAAGCCGGTCTGACAGCATTTTTAAGTTTGACCGCAGATTCTCGGAAAACATGCGGCGGGCCTCGGAGGCTTCCATGAATTTTTCGGCATTCTCCAAACCCGCGTTAAAACGCGCATCTATTGAATCCCTTACCGCCTCTATATCTAAAACCGACACGCTAGTGCGCAGCGACAGCGCGCGAATCTCCTCCACTAGAGCAGAAATCCCCGTGCCTTTAAGCCCCGCGCGTTCGGTCTCCATAGACAAATTCATGGCAAGCAAGTTTGCGCGCTCGGCAATGTCGGAATAATTTTGCGCCACGCCATCTAATTTCTCGGCGGCAATTTGGGCCTCTTTGATATTTTCCGAATAAGACTTGGCGTAGTCGCTCTCGGAGGCAATTTGCAGTATTCTTGAAGCGACTTCGTTGGATTGGGCAGCTAGGTCGTCCGCCACTCTGGTTACATTGGCCTTAAATTCGGAAACCCTGCCCTCGAGCGCTTCAAAACGCGCTGTTTCCGCGGAATTGTTGGACTGCAGCTGCAATATTGCCCCCTCCATAGACTCGTAATGCGGCCTCTGCCGTTTGGAAAAAGAATCCGACGCTATTTCGATATTGTCGGACGCAGACGCAAGAGCGCGGACATCGTTTAGCGTGCGCGAGAAATTTTTCAACAGGGCGTTCAAAGACTCGTCCAAGCTTGAAATTTCGTCGTTGCATCCGAAAGAATTGTTCTCGCATGTTTCGGAAGCCTCCGAAAGCAGGCCGCCCAACGCCAATTTTAAGACGTTGCCGGTGTTCTTAAACGATTTGCCCATTATGCCTACGGCAAATATCCACACCACAAGGCAAAGCAGAACGCTTCCGCCGTAAATAAAACCGTATTTTGCGATTTCGTCTCTTATGTTGAGCATCCGCAATTCAAGCAAATCCCCCAGCACTTGGGTTGACGCCGTCCATATTTCCGCCGAAATTCTTTCTGAAACGCCAAGGCTGTATTTTATGCGCGCGACATCTATAGGTTCGTCCTTCCACACGGCCGATATGAGCGAATCCAATTCTTCAGCTGAAACGTTGAACTGGTTCAGACCGCCAAATACGCGGGAATAATTTGAATAATTTGAATTTACTGAAACGCGCTTCAATGTGTTTACCAAATCTCTGGAATCGTCCCTGAGATTTGCGGCAACGTACGAAAGTTCGGCCACATTTTTGTTTTTCTCAGACCACCCGTCCAAAATTCTCCCCATTTCAAAATATCCCGCATAAATGCGCGGCATAATGTCGGAACAGGCCTCAGCAAGCATATGCGTTTCCACAAAACCGTCGCTATACATTCCGCTCATTATAGCCACATACGAACATATTTCGCAAATCAGGGAATTCCTGTCCCTCGCCGTGCATAAAGACATTACCGCGTCTTTTGAAAGCAATAATTTTCCCCTCGCGTTTTTTTTGTAGGAATCGGAAGTCGCCGATATTAAATTTGAATACTTTTCAATGCTTTTAACCGCAGACTCCAATTCGGAGTTGTCTGTCTTTTCAGAGTCGCCCAAAGAAGCGATATGGGCGACTGATGCTACAGAACCTAGAAGTTTTGAGCCGTAATATTCCGTTTGAGTCTGCCTATATTTGGAATACGCATCAAATGAAATAAGAAACGCCGGCAAAGCGGAAACCCCCAAAGCTATTACGAGCAAAATAAAAAACCTGAATGCGATACTTTTTTTTCGAAGCAATTTCATTTTGTATGCATATTTAAAAAATTGAAAAATCCATAGCAACCAAGAAAAATATTCGACTCCGTAAAATGTTAACCGATTGCGCGACGATAAAAAAGAAAAAAAATTTAAATAATCAAGCCTTTCTCCGGACCGTTAATTTTTAATAAAAAAGCCGCCCGTTTTATGGGCGGCTTTCTATCAAAAATAAACTGTAATTAACGGACTTCCGTCGAAATAATAGTGTTGTCCGGAATAACAACTCCCTGGATGTTGGAATCCGGAGAATCTTCATTGTCTTCCGGAGAAACCGCCAAGTTTTCAACAACCGCGCGTTCAGGAGTTACGTCGTCAATAGTCTTGGGGCCGGCGGAACCGGTTATCTTTCCGGCAGGATCCGTGTTAACGACGACAGGCGTCGATTCAGAAGCTCCGTCAACAACTACATTGCCGGTAGTATTGACATTGCCACTGGGCATAAATACCGAACGGGTCTGAGCATCGTAAGATTTGCCGCCGACAGAAAGAAGCGTGTGAACCTCTATCGCCGGATTTGATTCATAAACCGTATTCTTTAGAGAAATATTCAAAGTTACCGTGCCCTTTGCCGGATAATTGATATCTTTTACCGCAGCCTTTACAGCGGCAATAGAAGCTGTAATCGCCTTGGCATAATTAGTGTTAGTGCCAGAGGCTTTTAGAGCTTCGGCGACCGCCTTATTGATTGCGTCTTCCGAAGAAGCGGTCGGATTTGTTACATCCATCTTGATGTCAACCTTAACTATGCCGTTTTCCAACGAGGTTGTTACGGCCAGCCCGTCTTCACCTAATTCGGACGCGGTCTGAGCGTAAGCGAGCCCCGAGAGGGAAAGAACAGCCAGTACAGCGATATATTTCAATAATTTCATGTGGATTCCTTGATTGTTTTAAAAGCTTTTGATTGTTTTATGTTGAGTAGGTTAAATGGTTGTTATCTTAAATACAAGCTTTTTTTAAAGTTTTTAACACTGACTAGTCAATTAAAAAAGCAGTTTTTATAGCAAATAAAATTTAAGAAAAAACCTGCAAATTTTCAATTTTCTACATTGTCCGCATAATGCAGTTATTATACTCGGAAAAAAACGCCCCAACACAAATATAAAATTCAAACAGCAGCAAACCCTTCTAAAATGCGCCCATTTCAAAAAAAAGATTTTCAATTCGCGCGCAAGAATGAAACTATCGTTTTTTTTGCTCCTAAAAAACCATTTTTGGTTTGCCTTAAAATCCAAATATGGTTGGATTATGTTTCCAACAATAAAAATACACCTGCGAACTTTAGGAATTTTCAGGAAAAAAATCCTTTAAAGTCCGCTGTTTTAAAAAAGAAAACAAGGATACTAGAATGTCCGACAATAATACAGACGAAAAGAAGGCGGTCGATCTCAGCGAACTGACAAACCTCCAATTCTCGACGGCATGGACTCCAAGCTCCAGCCCGTCGGGCTCCTTTGGCGAAAATAGAAACTTCAAGAGCGAAAGCGGAGAAAAGCAGGATTTAAAAAGACATTCGCAGACGCGCGAAGGAGGAGAGCGTAAATTCGGCAAACCGCGCCAAAAATTCCAAGACAAGAAAGGGGGAGACAAGGACGGTCCGCAGAAATTCTCCAGAAAATTTTCCAGAAAATTCGACAAGCAAAAAAAACCTGCATTTGTGCCTACAATGGAGGTTCTTTTCTATCCCGACGACGCTCCTTTCAATAAACTTGCCGATTTAATGAAGGCGTCAAAGCGCACATATCAGCTTTTCGACATCGCCCAATTAGTATTGGAAAAACCGGAGCGATTTATAGTTTTGGCAAAAAATCTGCCTGACTCCGAAGGTAAAATTAAGCCGATTTTCTGCGCCCAGCCTCTCAACCTTCCGTTTGAAGACGAGCAGCACGCAAAAAACGCCGCAATAGAATATTACTTAAACGAACTTTTTACAATAGAACAGATAGACGCCGAACCGCCCAAAGGAAACTTCCAAGTAGTTAACAAATGTTCGTTGACGGGCGATCTTCTCGGCGCGCCCAATTGGCATAGGTACAATGAATACCTGCGCGAATACCACAGCACGCACTGCGCAAATAAGACATTCGACGATTTTTTGTCTTCAATAGAATCAGTCCGCGACGAGGAGCAAATCAACGCTTGGCTGGAGCAGATGAAAAAGCGCAATGTCTACAAGCTTAAGAGCCCCGCTGAAGGAGAAAACGACACTTTCGACACTCGCGAAGCCGCAGCAAATTACATATCCTCTAAATTCGGGGGAGAATTGGTAAAAACGTACGAGCAAGTCCGCATGCGCGGAGCCAATCTATCAAAACTGCCATATGGCAGAATCCGCAAGAACATAGAGGAAAACATGCGCAAGCAGAGGAGGTTCCCCATTGTAACCGCAAACAACTTGCGCGGACGCCTGCGCCGCAGCGGGTTTGTGGTTTACAAGCGCGGCAGCAACGGTTTCGCGTTTGTGTCGTCGGTGCGCAGAAAATTCCTTTTTGAAGGCGACAAGCTCTCCGAACTTCCCCAAAAGCTTTTCGATTTCATATCTGCAAATCCGGGAATCACCGCAGCTGAATTGCCGTATAAATTTATGGGGCTGAAAGCTCCAACCGCGCCAAAGCCCAAGACTTTGGCGGAGGAGAACAAAGACGGAGGCGCCCAGGAAGCCGTTCCTGCGCCGGGAAAAACCGACGAACTCGATGAAGCGACAAAGACGGCTCTCAACTCGACGCTCAGTGAATTGCTCTGGCTTATTTCCGAGGGGTATGTCGTCGAATACGCCGACTCCACCTTGCAGGCAAATCCCTACCTGCCCCGCCCCAAAGATAAATCCCAACCAGCCGAATCTGATAATTTGGGCGCGGCCGACGAACCTTTGGTGAAGGAAAAATCCCCAGAAGTTTCCACCAATGCCGAAGTTTCCGGCGAGACAGAAAATTCCGGCGCGGCGGTCGGCGAGACTCCCAACATTGAAGCCGATGCTCCTTCAGACGCCGGAGAATCCAGCGGCAAGAAATCGCCTGAAGCCGAAAGCAATACTTCATCCAGCGCCGAAGCGCCCTGCGGCGGCCTTTCCAATGGCGAAGAAATTGCCGAGGGTTCCAATGAAGTTGCTGTTGCAGAAAATTGCGGGGCGTCCGAGCAAGTTAAGCAGGACGCGCACGCCCCCGAAGAACAAGCCGAAAAACCGGCGCAGGAGGAAACTCCCAAAGAACCGGAAAAATAATTATTTAAATATATCAACCCAATTAAACCGCCGCAATTTTTTTAATGCGGCGGTTTTTTGCAAAAAATATAAGATTTGCACAACGAGGCGCCGCAGTCAATTTATCCAGCAAAAAAAGAAAAACAAAAAATGCGCAAAAATCTGCCCCCTAAAAAAAACAATGTTCTATAAAATATCAGAAATATGTTGACAAACATACCCGAATAGATTGTATCGACGCCTTAACGATTTTTTAATTTAACAAGAAAAAGCAATGAACCCATCATACAATCCTTCCAAACTTAAGAGAGCCCGCCGTTGCGGATGGCGCGCAAGAATGAAAACACGCGGCGGCAGAGCCGTATTGGCGGCGCGCCGCCAAAAAGGGCGCAAGCGCCTGGTAACGAAATAAATTCCGCATATCCCACCGCCATGCGCTTTTCAAGGTTAAACAGAGTGCACTTGGCGCGGGATTTTGAGCGCATTAAAAACAATTCTATGAAGGCGGACTGCTCCGCCTTCGTTTTTTATGTGCTCCCGACGCCCGAAAAGAGCTACTCGCGCATAGCGGTTGTGGCGAGCAAGCGCGTGGGCAACGCAGTTGAGCGCAACACGGCAAGGCGCCGCATAAGGGCAATTTTCAGGGAGTGCGCGCCGAACTTTGCGGTGCCGTGCGATATATTAATATTTGTGAGAAAAGCCGTTTTTAAATTTGAATACGCCGCTTTGCGAAAGCGGTTTGCTGCGGCAGCCGAAAGGCTCGTAAAATAGGATGGCAACAGACCCCCAAAAGCGTCCGCGAGGAATAATCGCAAAAATATTCTGGTATGCGGTGCGGTTTTATCAAATTGCAATATCGCCAGTAATCCATATTTTTCCAAACAGCGGATGCAGATTTTACCCAACCTGCTCCGAATATGCAAAACAAGCCCTTTGCGCCCACGGAGCTTTTAAGGGGAGCATACTGGCTCTCTGCAGAATCTTGCGCTGCCAGCCATTTTGCAAAGGCGGATTGGACTATGTGCCGAAAAATTTTAGCTGGAAACGCCTATTTTCGCAAAACAAAGTTGACGAACTCTAGAGTTTAAATATTATTTTGGCTTTCATTTTTACAATGGATGCGTGTGCGCATTTGCGATTTACGCCGAAAATCTTATAAAAAAAGAAAGGTTGCCGGCTTGTAAATTGACGCAATGCAACCCGCTCTTTTTAGAATTTCACAGAGAAATATGGACAAAAAGAACACTATCATAGGCGTATTACTGCTCATAGCGGCGTTCTACTTTATGTACGACTCCACAAGCAAGGAGTCCGCGGCCGCAAGGCACGCCGCGGAAATCGCAGCCGCGCAAGAAGCGGCGGCGGCGCCCCGCCAGGGAGAATCGCCAAAAACAGCAACGCTTACATCTCCGTACGCCCCCGAAGAAAATATTAAAGAGGAATTTCTAACGCTGCGCAACGACGCAATTGCGCTTCACCTCACAAACAAAGGCGGCGCGATTTCAAATGTCGAGCTTCTCGGCTACGAGCAATCGCAAGACTCCGACAAGCCTTTCCAATTCAATGCGGTCAAAGACGCTATCCCCGCCCTTGGATTGGCGTTTTTCGACCCTACTTCGGATCTCCCCCAGCCTTACATCAAGAATTTCGCGCTTGTCGCCAAAACCGACAATTCCGCAACGTACAAATACATTGAAAACGGCAAATTTGAAATCGTCCGGACGTTCTCTATTCCGCAAGGAAACTCTAAAGACGCAAAAGCATATACCGTACAAACTAAAACCGAAATAAAAAACATCTCAAATTCTCCGCTGGACTTGAGAGAAGTCTACTTGTGCCTTGGCGCTGTTCCGCCGACCGCAAGCGACGTATATGGCTCCAACCTTGCTTTTATGCTGTTCGACGGAGACTCGTCGCACTTTAGCCGCTCGTCGTCGTTTATCGACAGCTCCGGTTTTCTTGGAATCGGCTCATCCAGGGCAAAGCCGTATGAAAAAATAAACGAATACCCAATCTCATGGGGCGCGGTAAAAAACCAATTTTTTGCGGCGGTTTTCACGCCCGCTAAAATATCGTCAAACGGCGGAGTCGCCATTCCCATTAGGCTCGACGGAAATATAGACAACAAGTACATGCGCAACGCCATTACCGGCTTTATGGGATTTGGTATCGAAACCCTAAAACCGCAACAGTCGTGGGAATTAGACGGCTCATATTATGTCGGGCCCAAAGAGCTCGACAGGCTTTTTAGCCTCGGAAAGCACCAAGAAGAAGTGATGAACTACGGCTGGTTTGGATTTGTCAGCCGCCCGCTCTCGCGCCTGATGAATTGGATACACTCGTGGGTTTCAATAGTGTCGCCTGATTGGGGCTGGGGCTGGTCAATCATAATCCTAACGCTTATCGTGCGCCTGCTTATGTGGCCGTTGACGTCTATTCAGATTAAGTCGGCGCAAAGAATGTCAAAGTTTCAGGCGCCGCTAAAAGAAATCCGCGAAAAATATAAAAACGACCCAAAGCGCGTCCAGCAGGAAACTATGAAGCTCTATTCCGAATACGGAATAAATCCGCTGGCGGGCTGCCTCCCGGTTTTAATTCAAATTCCGATTTTTATAGGGCTGTACTATATGCTGCAGACTTCGTGCGAAATCAGATTTGCGCACTTCCTATGGATATCCGACTTGTCCCTGCCCGATACGCTTGAATGGTGCCCGACCATTTTCGGATTTCCGCTCCACATTCTTCCTCTGGTAAACGCGGGAGTAACGTTCCTGCAAATGCATTTGACGCCGACTCCGACGACGGACAAATCCCAAAAGATTATGTTCTCGCTGATGCCGGTTATCATGCTGCTATTTTTCTACACATTTCCGTCGGGCCTAGTGCTCTACTGGCTGGTGCAGAGCCTGCTTGGAATAATACAGGCAATAATAATAAGGAAGGGCGCCGACAAAGTAGTTCTAAAAAAGCGCGACAAACCGGGGTTTATGCAAAGGCTTCAAGAGGCGATGGAACAAGCAGCCGCCGTGCAGCAAAGCCGCGGCGAAGACTACCATAAGCTGCCTTTCAAGGAAAAGCTTAGAATAGCGCGCGAAGACGCAGCAAAAGCCAAGAAAAAAATGAAGGAAAACCGCCTCAATGGGACTATGTACGAAAAGCGCAAAAAGAATCCGGGCGGGCGTTCCACACCTCCCAAACGATAAAAAAAGCTTGAAAAGCTCGCTGGAGCAATTGACATTTTCCAACAGAAATGTGATACTATAAAAATTCAATAAAACAAATAGGAGTAAAAAAAATGTCCGGTCACAGTAAATGGGCAACAACCAAGAGACACAAGGCCGCTGTCGACGCAAAGCGCGGTAAAATCTTTAGCTCAATAAGCAAAGATTTGACCCTCGCGGCAAAAGACGGAGGCGGCGACCCCACCACAAATGCGCGCTTGCGCATGCTAATCCAAAAAGCCAAGCAGGCAAATATGCCGGCGGACAACGTCGACAGAGCCATAAAAAAAGGCACGGGAGAACTCCCGGGGGTGGTTTACGAGCAGCTCTTGTACGAAGGCTACGGCCCGGGCGGTATCGGCATAATCGTTGAAGTAACCACCGACAACAAGAACCGCGCCGCAAGCGACGTGCGTTCGACTTTCACAAAAAACGGCGGAAATTTGGCGACTCCGGGAGCTTTGCAATTTTCTTTCACCAAGCAAGGACAGTTTATAATTAGCGCCGACAAGACAACCGAAGACGCTCTTATGGAAATTGTCCTCGACGCGGGAGCCGAAGACATAAAAAACAACGGCGACCATTTTGAAATACTCTGCCCTGTTTCGGCGTTTACAGCTGTTGAAATAGCGCTCGAAGGCGCAAAAATAGAGGCGGACGATGCGAATCTGGCTTGGATTCCAAATTCCACAACGGCAATTACCGACCCCGAAGTGGCAAAAAAGCTCATAAAGCTCACCGACGCTCTCGAAGACTTGGAAGACGTCCAAAACGTTTACTCAAACGAAGATTTGGACGATTCGCTTCTAGACTAATTCAACGCAACTTTCGCAGGCAGCGCTCCGGAAAATCCTTGGCGCTGCCTGCTTGATTTTTTTCAACAAGAAGCTGTTGCCCGCGCTATGCGCGACCGCAACCGCAAAAAAATTCCGCGCGGAAGCGCATAAGGCCGCTCTTTCGCGCCAGCGCAAATTTATACGGGAAACCAAACAAAATGGGACAGACATTATTCGAAAAGGTATGGCGCAAACACGCCGTCAGAGAATTGCCCGACGGCTCGACTCAACTGCTGGTGGGAACGCATCTTCTGCACGAGGTAACAAGCCCGCAAGCTTTTGGGATGCTCCGCGCGTTAAAGCTCGGAGTCAAATATCCCTCGCGCACATACGCTACCGTCGACCATATAATACCAACCGACGACCGTTCGGAACCTTACAAAAGCGCAACGGCTTATGAAATGCTTACCGAAATACGCAAAAATTGCAAAGAAAACGGAATTACTTTCTTTGACGTAAGCACGGGAGCGCAAGGTGTCATACATACAGTAATGCCCGAACTGGGGCTGATACACCCCGGAATGACAGTCGGCTGCGGAGTCTCGCATACAG
>CALXLN010000100.1 GCA_944389215.1 uncultured Opitutales bacterium | reverse complement strand
AACGCGAAATAAAATTTCTGGAATTCTGCGACAATATGGCAGCGGCAATGTCGGCAGCGGAGCTGTGCGTCGCGCGCGCGGGAGCGGGAACAATAGCGGAACTCGCGCGCTGCAGAGTGCCGTCGATAATAGTCCCGTACCCATTTGCAGCAGACAACCACCAGCTTGAAAACGCCAACTGCTTTGAAAAACAAGGCGCATGCGTCGTTCTGCCTCAAAACGACCTCCACAAACTTTTCGCGGAAGTCTTGCGCCTGACAGGGAACGAAAAACTCAAGGCGACAATGCGCAAAAACCTCGAACGCGTAGACGACTTAAACGACACCTCTAAAATAGTTTGCGACCTCACAAACGTCGCAAGGGGAGAGTTTGAGTGATGCAAAAAAAATTCTACATGGGCGGAGTCTGCGGAATGGGCATGGCTCCACTCGCAGCATTTTTAAAAGACGACGGATGCGATGTATTCGGCTTCGACGACACTCCAAACAGCGATATAAAAACCGCGCTTCAAAAACTCGGCATAGAGGTATCCGACGAAATCTCGGCGGGAAAAATTTTTGACGAAATGGTCGTAAGCACCGCTCTCGCCCGCAGAAAAGAAGAATTTTTAAAACTTTATCCCGGCGCAAAAATTCTCAGGCGCGGAGAATGTTGGGCAAAAGTGTGCGCAAACCGAAAATTGACTGCTGTAATCGGCAGCCACGGCAAGAGCACTGTAAGCGCGATGATTGCGCACGCGGCAATAAAGCTTGGGCAAAATTGCGGATTTCTCGTAGGCGCCGTGCCAAACGATTTCCCCATGCACAAATATTGCGCCGAAGGCGAAATACTAGTTTCCGAAATAGATGAAAGCGACGGCACAATAGAAAATTTCTCGCCGGAAGTCCTCGTGGCGCTCAACGCGGATTTGGACCACACCGACACTTACGCAGACAACATGCGCCTAGAGGAAATGTTCTCCAGAATTTTCGCGCGAACGAAAAGAATGGTATTGTATCCTGCATGCGATAAAACCCTTGCGCGCATCGCAAAAAACAGCCCAGCCCCGTCGAGGGCAGTCGAAATCCCGCCCGATTTTATGGGCGCCAATACCGCCATGGCGCATGCGGCGCTGGAAGAAACCTTTCAGTCGAGCTTTGACGGCTCCGCTTTGAAATCGTACCGGGGCCTCCAACGAAGACAGGAAGTACTGCGCGACGATACCGATGTCTTTGCAATGGCCGATTACGCCCACCATCCAAATGAAGTAAAATCTTTTATAAACTGGTTCCTTGAGAAGCACCCGAAAAATGCCCTGGTTGTTTTTCAACCCCATAGATATACGCGTACCCACAGATTCGCAAAAGATTTTGCCGAAATTTTTTCCGACATTTCAAAAAAAGCGGCAGTCGCCCTCCTGCCTGTCTATGCGGCTAGCGAGCCGCTTGATGAGCGCGGCTCAAGCCGCGCAATATTCGATTTATGTCCGCGGGGAAGCATTATGCTTGTTAATCCCGGGGATTTTGCCAATATTGTGCAAACGCTAAAAAGTAGAAGCGCCGGCGCAAAAATAAATGTGGCAATCGTTGGCGCGGGAGATTTCTATTTTGACGCAAAAAAATATTTCTCAAAATAAAATGAAAAAACATCCGAAAATAGTCGTTTTTAGCGGAGGCATTTCCCCCGAACGCGATGTCTCTATCGTCAGCGGCAAAAATGTCGCCCAAGCTCTCTCAAAAAACTTTGAAACAATTTCCGCTGTATTGGAAAAAAATGAAATCCCCCAAAACCTATCTCCCGAAGACTGCGTGATATACCCCGCAATGCACGGCGACTACGGAGAAAACGGAACCCTGCAGGCGCAGCTGGACGCGGCAGGATTTTCATACGCGGGCTGCGGCAACCTTTCAAGCAGAATATGCATGGTAAAGCCCGCGGCAAAAGCCCTGCTTAGGTTCGCCGGAATAAAAGTCGCCGACTCCGTGGACTTCGACGCCTCATCAAAGCCCGACGCTGAAGCATTGTCAAAATTGTTTCCCAACGGGGCGATTATAAAACCCGCCGACAAAGGAAGCAGCATCGGGCTTGAAATCGCTAAGACTCAGCGCGAAATGTCGGACGCCTTGGCGCGGATAAACTCGGGATATTGGATGGTTGAAGATTTCCGCAAAGGGCGCGAATTTTCCGTCGGCGTAATATACGGCAAAGCCGCCGGAATTGTAGAAATCAAGCCCGAAGGCGGCGTATACGATTTCAAGCGTAAATACACTGCAGGCTCAACCGTTTACGAATTTCCGGCAAATATCTCCGAAACCGCGCGGTCTGCCATTTGCGCGGCGGCAGAAAACGCATACAATGCATGCGGATGCAGAGATTTCTGCAGGGTGGATTTCATTATGACTGACGAATCCGCGCCCGACTTTATAGTCCTCGAAATAAACACCCTCCCAGGAATGACCCCAACAAGCCTTCTGCCCAAAAGCGCAAGCTGCATTGGTCTGGATTTTGAATCTCTCTGCGCGAAACTAATGGAAGGCTCCATAAAAAGATTCAACGAAAAAAAACGCTGCTAAATGGCAAAAAACCAACATAAAAAACCGGCAACCTGGCGGGATTTAAAAGACGGCTCGACAACCTCAAAGCGCCGTGCACCCCTATCTTGGCGCGCCCGCCTGCGCGCGGTCTGGATTTGGACCAAGCGCGCCGCCGCAGTTGCCGCCGTCGCAGGGCTTTGCGTCGGCGCGTACTACCTATATCAAAATACATACATAGAAGAAATTTTTAGCGGAAAAACCGAACAGATAAAACAAATAGAATTTAAAACCGACGGCTATATAACGGGCAAATGGCTTAACGAATTTCTGCGGATTCCTGCAAAATCAAAACTTAGCGACATAAATATCTTCGCGCTAAAACAAGCGCTTGAAAGCATGGGACAGATAAAGTCGGCGACAATCGAGCGCGTCTATCCCGATATTCTGCGCATACTCATAACAGAGCATAAGCCGTTTATGCGCGTGGCAATAAAAATAGACTACCAAGTAAGGCTTTATGCGATGAGTCCCGACGGCGTATTCTTCCGCCCGGTTTGCATACCGGATAAAACTCTCGCATCTATGCCCTTCCTTGAAGGTTATATGCCAGTATTTGAAGACAACGAGCCAATGCGCTATAAAAACGCTGAGCGCTTGAATGAATTTTTAAATATATCCCGCAAAGCGCTGCCCCAAGAAGCAGCGGGATGGCGTTCAATAAATGTGTCCGAAATCGACAGCCTCACGCTTCCACTCATAACGGTAACCAGGATTGACGGCGGATCTATAATTTTTGCGCCACAAGACTACGAGAAACAGCTCGACAGACTCGAATATATTTTGCGCTACGCCAAGGAAAAGCCTTTAAATAAAATAGAACGCATAGACCTTTCCCTAAAGGACCGCGCGGACGTTAAAATAGCCGACCAACAACAAAAATGAGCGACAGTAAAACCATAGCAGCCCTAGAAATAGGAACCGGAAAAATGCAGGTCTTCATCGGAGAAATTATCGACGGCAAGACCCTGAATTTTATCGGCAGCGGACAGGCAACTACGGAAGGCGTCAAGAAAGCGGACATTATAGACGTCCGCCGCGCAGCCGCACAGGCGCAGGCTGCTATTGTCATGGCTGAACGCTCCACCGGCGCCAGCATAAAATCCGTATGCCTTGGAATCAGCGGAACGCACATAAAGGGCTTCAGGAACATAGGCAGTGCGAGCGTTTCGGGAGCCGACGCGGTTGTCCGCGAGGAAGACGTCGAACGCGCAAAGGACGACGCCCGCAGTAAAATATTGACCGAAGGCAAAAGCTATATACACCGCATTTGTTGCGGGTACTACGTCGACGACGTATTTACATCCTCGCCATTAGGCAAAACAGGCTCCAGAATAGACGCAGAATATTGGATGCTGTACGGAGACAGCGACAAGATTGCCGATGCAATACATGTGGTGCAGAGCTTCGGTTTGGAAGTTGAATATCTTGTATTTTCAGCGCTTGCCTCGGCGATAGCCGTTACTAACGCCGAACAAAAAAACAACGGCGTCTTGGTGGTGGACATAGGATGCGGAACTTCTGACTACGTCTTGTACAAATACGGCAGGCCCATGCAGGCCGGAGTCATTCCAATTGGAGGAGACCATATAACAAATGACCTGTCCTACGGCATAAGGCTGTCCCGCGCAAACTCCGAAAGAATAAAGCGCCATTGCGGCAAAGCCACCATAACCGAAGACGAGCGCAGCGAAAAATTCTGGAGTTTCGGAGACAAACAGATAGGGGATAAGAAGATCTCCATGGACGCAATCAACAAAGTCATCCGCGCCCGCCTAGAAGAATTGTTTCTCTTGTTGCGCGACGAACTCACGGATTTTATTGGGAACGATTCAATAAAAGAAGTCGTTTTAACCGGAGGATCGTCAAACTTATCCGGCATCTGCGAATTGGCGTCGGCAGTTTTGGGATTTCCGTGCTCGCAGGGAAAATTCGATAGTTCGGTGCGGCCAAACTTGCGCCACCAAGAGTTTGCAACGGCGCTTGGATTGCTGGAATACGCAAGGGAACAGGAATCAAACAAACAGTCGAGCGCATCTATTTTTGACACGTTCGCAAAAATATTCAAACGATGAATCCACAATCTCAACAATCCCAAAAATTGAAAATCCGCATAGTCGGAGTCGGCAATGCTGGCGTGGAGATGCTAAAAAAAATATGCGCGCACGGCCCAATCGACGCTACGATCGTAGCGGTAGATACAGATTTGTCGGCCTTGTCAAAAAGCGGCGTAAAGCACGCTTTGGCCTTGGGCGGCGAAATTACGGACAATATGGGATGCGGCGGAGACCCTACTTTGGCGAAAGAAGCGGCGCTGGCAAATCTAGCATCCTTAAGAGCCGTCGTAAATAATGCCGATATGATTGTGATATTAACGGCCTTGGGCGGCGGCACCGGCAGCGTTGTTGCTCCCATACTTTCTAAGCTGGCGTTTGAAGGCGGCGTAAAATGCATAGCAAACTTCTGCATACTCCCGCTGCAATTGGAAGGCGCCGAACGCGTGTCGCTTGCCGATAAGGCCTTTAAATACCTGCATAAACGCAGCAATATCGCCATATCAATGCCAAACGACATCATTATGTCCCGCACCGGAAAATCTTTAAAAGAAGCTTACGACGAGGCAAACGAATGCGTCGCTAACGCAGTATTGGCAATTTTAAATATGATATCCGGAAGAGGAATCATAAACACAGATTTCCCTACTTTGCGCAAGATTTTTGCAGCTCACGGCGCAAACTCGTTTTTCGCCAGCGGACAAGGATTTGGCGAAAACGCAGCCGAAGAAGCAGTGGAAAAACTTAAAAAATGCCCGCTTTTGTCGGATAATATTCCATCGGCAAAAAATTTGCTGATAAACATAGTTTGCGGCGAAAATATGGAAATGAATAAAACCCGCGCGCTTCTGGAACTCGCAAAGCAATGTTTCAACGCAAATGGAAGAGTCGGGTATGGCATTGAAATAAATCCGGATTTCGACTCTAAAATTGAAATAACGGCAATTGGCACCGAGGAAGCTCCAAGCCAACTTAGCTCGGAGCCGGCAATTCAGCCAGAAGCGGCTCCGGTACGACGCGAAACTGAGCAAATAATGTCAAACGAGAATTCTCTCCCGCAAGCTCAAAATATTTCCGAATCTATCCCCCAAGACGAAATTCAACTAAAACCTCCACATAAGCGAATATCAACAAAGATTCCCGAAGACAATCCCGTTCCGGTGAAAAATCCTGATGAAGCCGCCGTGTTTGAACCGCTAAAACCGCCGCAACCCGCTCCGCGTCCGGTTACTGAGGAGGAAGAACCGCAGCGCAAACGGCGCGGATTTTTCGGATTTGGCAGAAAAAAAAGCGAACAAACGCAAGAACAACCTGTGGCTACACAAAGCGAGTTCAAATTCGTGGAAAAATCCCAACAGCGCGGTTTCTTTGAAGACACTCCTCCGAATATCAGAAATGGAGAAGATTTGGACGTGCCCACTTTTATGAGGAGAAATATAAAAATAAACCTATAATTCTCCCTATTATAAATAATTTGTTTTATATAAAAGCGGCGGCGATATCGCGCGCAAAATGCAAAGAACTAAAAGTGCAAATTCTGGAAAATTTGTAAATTATGTTCCTGCGCCAAAACAGACAAACACCGTTGGAATAGGTTGACTTTGAAAGACGCCTTCCCTTAAAAATTCTTAAGCTGCCACCACATCTTAGCTGGATTCGGCGCAACAGGCAACTTGCAGAAACGTTTTTTCAATGCGCAACATCCGCCATGGAGCGGCGACTAAATTTTTATTTTGCGCAAGAACGCATCAAAATTTTTCAAAATCGGCTAAGAAACTTTTTTTATCTGCCATACGCCAATTCCAGCGGAAATTAGAACGGCCGAACTTAATATTTTAAAGAGATAAAAATAGAGCCCCGCAAGACCTAAAAAAAGACAATAGCACCGCAATGACTTTTTAGATGCGCAAAAAATCGCAAAACTAAAAGCGCTGCCATCGATTAAGAAAGATTGGCAAACGGCAGTTTCACAAGAGAGTTTACTTTTGAATGTTCTTTTTGCGCGTATTCCGCGCTATATCGTATTTTGCAGCCTAAGAAACACTCCTAGATTTGCATAAAAATCAAAAAGTGAAAAAGTTGACATACCAACGCACATTGACTTATTATTTGCATTGTTAAATTTGCAGCAGAAATGAAACCTCCCATAAAAGTTACGGTTACCGGTTCCACCGGCCAAATAGGTTATTCCCTTTTATTTAAAATCGCCAACGGAGAAACATTCGGCAAAGATCAACCTGTGGACCTAATGATGTTAGGAGTTTACCCGGGAGCTGGAGCCGCGCGCGTAGGCTTGGCAATGGAGCTTGAAGACTGCGCGTATCCTCTGCTGAATTCGCTGTCATCTACCACCGACTTGGATGAAGGCTTTGGCGACGCAAACTGGATAATAATGCTCGGCTGCGCTCCCCGCAAGAGAGGAATGGAACGCATAGACCTGCTGGAACAAAACGGCAGAATGTTCGTAAGCCAAGGCAAAAGCATAAGCGAAAATGCCGCAAGCGATGCGCGCGTTTTGGTTGTAGGAAACCCTTGCAATACAAACGCCCTCATCGCCATGACAAACGCCCCTCGGATTCCACGCGACAGATGGTTTGCGCTTACGCGCCTGGACGAAAACCGCGCAAAAGCCCAACTCGCAAAAAAAGCGGGCGTAAAAGTAGGCGACGTAAAAAATATGTGCGTTTGGGGGAACCACTCTAACACACAATTTCCAGACTATACAAATGCAACCATACGCGGCAAATCCGTCGCGGAATTTATAAAGGATGAAAACTGGCTGTCCAACGAGTTTATAAAAATAGTGCGCAATCGCGGAAGCGCTGTAATAGAAGAACGCGGAGCCTCAAGCGCTGCCAGCGCCGCAAGCGCGATTGTCGACACCGTGCATTCGATAATTTTTCCGACAGAACCGGGAGACTGGCACAGTGTCGGTGTATGCTCCGACGGAAGCTACGGAATAGAAGAGGGCCTTATATGTTCAATGCCAATCGTTAGCGACGGCATAAACTGGCACGCGGAAAAGTCCCTTAAACTAAACGATTTCGCGCGGAAAGAAATAGACGCTTCCGTAAGCGAATTGAAGAAAGAACGCGATATATTCAATTCGCTCGTATTCTGATTATAAACCCGCCGCAACGTCTAAAAAAACGCATTGCATACAATATGGGCTGCCAAAATGCGCTACAAGCGGCTCGCGGCAAAACCAATAATGCTCCTGCGTTAAAGATTTTATCCTGCGCAATTGGAACTTTTATCTGGGATTTCTCTTCCCTTACCACGCACAACCTTAAGTGCAAGCGCCGTTACAGCAAATGAAACCAGCGTGGCAAACATCACCCATACAAAAAAACCTGAATATCCGAGAACCGACTGAATTTTGCCGCTAAATATTCCCGGAAATATAAGCCCCAAAGCCATTAAAGAGGTACAAATCGCATAGTTTGAAGTCTTGTTTTTCCCTTTTGACGCGAAAATCAAAAACACCATGTATCCCGCAAATCCGAACCCGTATCCGAATTGTTCTACGGCAATCAACAATGCTATAAGGAAATTAGAGCCCGGTTTGCAAACGGCCATATACACGTATATTATGTTTGGCAGATTTATCGCAGCAGCCATTGTCCATAGAGATTTTTCAAGTCCCTTGCGCGATATGAAAATTCCGCCCAATATTCCGCCGCACAAGAGAACTATAGGCGCAACTGCCCCATATATGAGCCCGATTTCAGCCAGAGACAAAGAAAGCCCGCCGCAATCTGCAGAATCGAGCATAAACGGCTGGACAACGCGGGTTAGTTGAGCCTCCGCAAATCTGTACAATAAAACAAAAGCCAATATTGAAAAAATTTCGCGCCGCGCGAAAAATTCCCTGAAAGCCGACTTTATGCGCCCGAAAATTTCTCCAACTTCCGCGCTGGCGCGCGGAGAATCTTCCGCCGGCTGCGGAAGCGTAAATTTAAAGAGCGGCAAACAAACAAGCAATATGGCCGCGCACAAAAGGAATGAAACAGTCCACCCGTCCGCCACGCCCCCACCGAAAGCGTTCTGCGCAATTCCAGCTATTACAACCATCGCCCCCTGTCCGAAAAGAACGGCAGCCCTATAAAAGGCGTTTCTAATCCCTACAAAAAACGACTGTTGGCGCTCGTCCAACGCCAACATGTAAAATCCGTCCGCGGAGATGTCGTAAGTCGCCGACGCAAAACCTAAAATCCAAAAAACCGCCGCGCTCGCAATAACCCAAACGCTAAAAAATTGCGCTGCGGCAAGCGCCAAAAACGCAAAAAGAAAAACCGACAAACACGATATAATCCAATTGCGCTTCGTGGACACCGCATCAACCAAAGGCCCCCAAAAACCCTTTAACATCCACGGAAGATAAAGAAGGCTTGTCAGCATAGCAACCTCCGTATTCCCCATCCCCATCGACTTGTAGTACGTAACGGAAAGGCTTCCGACAATCGCGTTAGGCAGCCCCTCTATAAAATAAAGCTGCGGAAGCCAGCCCCACGCGGACTTCTTTATGTTTTCCACATCCGCCATCAGGCACCGCCTTTAGTCGTAAAATTGCGCTTTGTATTCGGGAACCACAGTAAATATGAAACGTTTTAGTTCGTTCACACTTTTTGTGTCCACATTCTTCTTTATGTCCGCGATGATTTTCTCCACTTCCGAATACGTGGGCATCTCCGACACAAAACCGTATATGCGAGGATGGGGAGTATCGACAAGAGACTCGTTTTTATGCTGTATTTCTTCGTACAGTTTTTCGCCCGGCCGCAACCCGATTATTTTTATCTGAATGTCCACGTCGGGTTCAAGCCCGCTGAGCCTTATCAGCTGACGCGCCAAATCTATCACCTTAACCGGCTCGCCCATATTCAATACGAATATCTCGCCGCCGTATGCCTGCGCCCCGCACTGCAAGACCAATCCCACGGCTTCGGGTATCGTCATAAAATAACGGGTTACTTCGGGGTGGGTTACGGTTACGGGGCCGCCGTGGGCTATTTGTTTTTTAAAAGTAGGAATTACACTTCCGGAAGAGCCCAATACATTTCCGAAACGCACGGCGACAAATATGGTTTTATTGCCAGGACGCGATTGCATTGCCTGAATGGCTTTCTCTGCCAAACGCTTTGACGCGCCCATTACATTGGTCGGATTTATGGCCTTGTCGGTCGAAATCAAAAGAAATTTTCCAACATTGTTGCGGCTTGCCACACCGGCAAGAATCCATGTTCCGAGCGTGTTGTTTTTCAGCGCTTCTCCGGGTTGGGACTCCATCATAGGAACATGTTTGTGCGCAGCGGCGTGGAAAATAATGTTTGGCTTATACTTTGAAATAATCGCTTCCATGCGCATTTCGTCGGTAACGCTACCGACAAGCGGCTTTATTTTCGCGCCGAATTCGTAATCTAAAATCTCCTGCTCAACCTGGAACAGCTGAACTTCGCAATGGTCTACCATTATCAAAAGTTCCGGAGCTTTGGACGCTATCTGCCTGCAAAGTTCCCGGCCTATGCTGCCGCCCGCGCCGGTTACCATGACAACTTTGCCTTGTATCATATTGTCAATGGCGAGGTCGTCTAGCTTTACTGGCTCGCGCCCCAAAACGTCTTCTATGTCGACATCGCGCAGCAGCGAAGCTTTGACCCTCCCGGAAGCCAAGTCGTGATACGACGGAACAATGCTCGTCTCTATGCCGAGTTTGTGGAGCATTGAAATTATCTTGGATATGCGCTGCCCGGAAAACCTAACCGAAGCTATTATCGCCCTATCGATTTTAAATCCGCTGACAATATTGGACATATTGCTTTCAAGGGGGACAACTTCTATGCCCATTATTTGTTTTCCCCATTTTTGTGGATCGTCGTCCAGAAACAATACCGGCAATATTCCGAGATTTTTGCGCGCAATCAGGTCGGCAGCCAACGATGTTCCTATGTCTCCTGCCCCTATAATCATTACGCGCTTTAGCGAGTGCGCAACTCCCTTTTCAACCATGGCGCGCTCGCGGTATATGCGCATAACAATCCTTGCCGACCCGAATATGACCATCGAAAGCAGCATATCTGAAAGTATGACGCCGCGCGGAATAATTGAAACTCCGGCGTCGAAAAACAAAAAATAGTTCAGGGCCAATAAAGTAACGGCCGAAAACGTCATTACCCAAAAAATCTTTATGACGTCCGGAATATGAAAGAATGTCATAAGGCCCTTAAACTGCCCGAACAAAAGCAAATAAAAATATTTTACAGCAAGAACCACAAAGAGAAAGCCTATCGGATTGAATTCTCCAAGAATTTTAAAATTGAAATCGAATCTCAAAAGATACGCCGAAAAGAACGAAACCACTATCATAATGCCGTACATTATGAATATTACCAGCGTTCTTATCGAAAAATCCGGTAGCATCTGCGCTTTTAAAAGCGCCTTTATAGATGAAACTATTTGGGAACGCATAATCCGTTTACCAATCGGCTTTCCATGTTTCGTTGCCCGTGCCGGAGCCGTTCATGTGCTTGCCCAAATCGTCCTCGTCGCCGAAATACGCGGGATCGTTCCACTTTGGGAATATATCACTCATGCTACAACCCGACAGGGCAAGCGCCGAAATTATAGCAAAAAAATATAATATGGATATTTTCATATCGTAATAAAAAATACTTTTAATATTAAAGAGTCCAACGCCTAATATTGCAAGTTTTTATCTTTTCATGCTTTGAAACTTTCACGCAATGCCATCCTGCGACGAAGCATTTTCAAGCTCCGAAGAACGAGCTTCCCAGTCTGCGTACAAAGAATCTATCTTCGATTTTAAAGCGTTGTAATGTTCGGTTGTCGAGGCGCACTGGGCGCCCTTTTTAAAGAAATCCGGCGACGACATTTCAAGTTCAACTTGCGCCAAATCGCTTTCCGCAATGGCGATTTCCGACTCGATATTGGCTATTTCGCGTTTGATTTTTGAAATTTCGGCGCGTTTTCTTGCCGCGAGAATTCTCCTTGTTTTTTGGCCGGAAACTTTTTTCTCCTGCGCGGCAGCGCGGCCGGAGGAGCGCAAACTGATTTTACCTTCCGATTTCAACCGATCCACGTAATCGCTCAAATTCCCGGGAAAAATTCTCAACCCTGCGGGGCTAAGTTCCATAACCTTGTCGACAATCGGATCCAAAAAATCCCTGTCATGGCTTACTATCAGCGTAGTTCCAGCGTATGCAGCAAGCGCGCTTTGCAGGACAGATTTGGAATTCATATCCAAATGGTTTGTCGGCTCGTCCAATATCAAAAAATTAAATTCCCTCAAAAGCATTTTAGCCAGAGCCAGCCTGTTCTTTTCTCCTCCTGAAAGAACGGATACGCGCTTAAAAACATCGTCTCCCTTAAAAAGAAAAGCTCCCAACAAACCGCGCACTTCGCCTTTGCGCTCGAGGGGCGCGGCGTTTAAGGCTTCGGTAAGAACGTCGTTGGAACGGTCTAGCTCGTCGGTCTGATGCTGCGCAAAATAAGACATATCCACGTTGGACCCAAAGGAAACTTTTCCAGAATCATGCGACAGTTCCCCGGCTATGATTTTTGCCAAAGTGCTTTTACCTGCTCCGTTGACCCCGACAAGCGCAACCCTTTCGCCGCGCTCCACCCTGAATGAAACTCTGTTTAAAACATTGTGCGTCCCGAAAGATTTGCACACATCCGAAACCTCCAGCACCACTTGCCCGCAACGGCGCGGCTCCGGAAATCGAAAACTTATTTTAGATACATCCTCCTCCTCAACTTCTATCCGCTCCATTTTATCCAACGCCTTAACCCTGCTTTGGACTTGGGCGGCTTTTGTTGCCTTGTACCTGAAGCGTTCTATAAACCTCTCGGTTTTTTCAATCGCCTTTTGCTGGTTTTGGGCGGCGCGCAATAAATGGGAGCGCCTTGCTTGGGAATCTTTCTCAAAAAAGTCGTAGTTGCCGGCGTATGAGTCTATGCGCCCCTTTGAAATGTGCAGTGTCCGGTTTGTCAGCGAATTTAAAAATGCTCTGTCGTGGCTTACTACTATTATGGCGCCTTCGTATCCGCAAAGGTAATCCTCAAGCCAAGCTACGGACTCGATGTCCAAATGGTTGGTAGGCTCGTCCAACATGAGCAGCGAAGGCTCTTTCAATAGAAGTTTTGCAAGCGCTATTCTCATCTGCCATCCTCCTGAAAACTCAGAGCAAGGCCTGTCCATGTCGGAAGGTTTAAATCCAAGCCCGTGCAATACTGTTTCAACCCGCGAACGCAATTTTATCTCCTCTGCGTCTTCGAGCCTTCGCACTGCTTCGCCCATGGTAAAAATAGCGTCGGAATATTCAGGCGAGCCCACCGGAGCAGTCCGCAAAATTTCGTCCGCTTCGTCGCGTTGCCTGCGCAATTCCAAAACATCTGCGAACGCAGACTCTACCTCGTCGTACAGGGGACGGCTTCCGACTACTATCGATTCCTGCGGCAAATACCCTACAGTCGCATACCTGGGCTTTGTTATCGAGCCGCTGTCTAAATGTTCCTCGCCGGCAATAACGCGCAAAAGAGTTGTTTTTCCCGCGCCGTTTGACCCAACCAATCCAATTCTATCGCCCTTATTGACGACAACTGTGGCGGTGTCGAAAATTTTCCTGGCACCGTACGCTAAAACAATCTCTTTTAATTCTATCATCTTATAGCATTAAAAGTCGCCAAGAGTACCGGCGCTCAAATGCGCTTGCAACTTTTTTTTGCAAAACTCCCCTCCCAAAGCAACTTTTCGGCGGGAAAAGAGTCGGAGGTCCCGCCAGCAAAACACATCCTAACACAAATGCGACTGACCAACCGACGGCATTTTGCCCGCGGCTTTATATTGGGTTTTTTGTGAAGAAAATTCTTTTATATCGGCGCAAAAAGAGTATAAAAGTCCGCAAAATAAGAATCTCGGCAAAACTTCCGCGCTGCGGGCGCGAGTTGCGCGGAGACAAAATATGCGCAAATAAAATATGTCAGAACCTCAGAAAGAAGAAAGAATCGTAGCTCTTTTGCACGGCCCCGACCGCGCCGGAATCGTTGCGAGAGTATCGGGATGGATTTACGCGCGCGGCGGAAATATCCTGCACGCCGACCAACATAGAGACCGCCAGGAGGGAATTTTTTTCCAGCGGGTCGAATGGATTCCAGTCGGAAACGTCGACGAGGAAATCAAACTCTTCGAAGATTTTGCGCATGCGGATTTGCAAATGGAAACAAAAATGTTCCGCTCCTCGCGCAAGCCTAAGGTCGCGCTCATGGTGTCGAATTTTGAGCACTGCTTTAGCGATATTGTGCTGCGCTGCCGCTCCGGAGAAATTGCATGCGACATAGCCTGCGTGATATCAAACCACGAAAAGCTGCGCCCCATGAGCGAAATGTTCGGGCTTAAATATTTCTATACTCCCATATCAAAAGAGACGAAATCCGATGCGGAGAAACGCCAGCTGGAAATTATAAAGGAAAGCGGCGCGGAACTTGTTATAATGGCGCGCTACATGCAAATTTTAAGCGAGGATTTTCTAAACTCTGTCGGTGTTCCCGTCATCAATATACACCACAGTTTTCTTCCTGCATTCGCCGGAGCAAAGCCCTACCACAAGGCGTACGAGCGCGGCGTAAAACTGATAGGAGCCACAGCCCATTATGCGACAAAAGACCTCGACGAGGGCCCAATTATCGCCCAGCTTGTAACAAACGTAAACCACCGCCACAACGTGGAGGATTTAATGCGCAAGGGGCGCGAACTTGAACGCGAAGCCCTTGCGTGCGCAGTGCGCTGCCACGTGGAAGGGCGGATACTGACGTATAAAAATAAAACGGTTGTGTTCGATTAAAAGCCACATTATCGCACTCTATTTTTTATGACAGCGCCCAACGCCCAAAATATTCCACAGGAACTAAACTTTAAAATAAGCGTGCTGGTTTTCGTCCGCGACGCGCAGGGCAAGCTGCTGTTAATAGAGCGCTTAAAAGAGCCAAACAAGAATTGCTGGAGCCCGATAGGCGGAAAGCTGGAAATGCGGCTTGGAGAGTCTCCCTTTGAATGCGCAATACGCGAAACCCGCGAAGAAATAGGATTGGAAATATCCGAGGACGACCTTCATTTATTTTCCATGATAAGCGAAAAAGCCTACGAAGGCAGCTGCCATTGGCTTATGTTTCTTTTCGACTGCAAAAAACGCATCGATTCACTGCCTAATAACATTTCCGAAGGCTCTTTTGCGCTTTTTGAATACGGCGAAATAATGTCGGGGAAAATAAAAATCCCCGAGACCGACCGAACCCTACTATGGAACATCTGGGAAAAACACCGCGACGGCATGGTTGTGCTGCGCGCAGATTGCGGAGACACTTTAACGTCAAGAATAGAACAAGTTATTTAAAACTATGAATCAGGATAATAAAATATTGGATATTTTCAGGCAGACCGGCGCTTTGATGGAAGGCCATTTTATACTGCGCAGCGGTCTCCACAGCGGACATTTTTTTCAATGCGCGCGTGTATGCGAACATATGGACAGAGTAACAGAACTAGTTTCCATGCTGGTAAAAAAGCTGGGCGACATCGATTGCCAAACGGTAATAGCGCCTGCCATGGGCGGATTGGTGCTCGGACAAGAGGTCGCTAGACAAATGGGCAAGAGATTCATATTCGCGGAGAAAAAAGACGACAAGCTCTGCCTGCGCCGCAATTTTCAAATAGCCGAAGGCGAAAAAATACTGATAATTGAAGATGTAATAACGCGCGGAGGCAGAGTGCAGGAATGCATCGACATAGTTAAAGCCCACGGCGGCAAGCCGGTTGCGGTTGCCGTTTTGGTAGACAGGAGCGAGGGCAAAACAAAATTTGAAATTCCGCACATAAGCCTACTGGAGTTCTCTTTCCCTACCTATGAAGCCGACAAAATTCCTCCGGAATTGGCAAAAATAGAAGCCGTCCATCCCGGTTCTTAATAGGTTTGCGACAGAAAACGGGCGGTCGGCGTTGCGAAACACCGCGAATCGATTTGACATTTCCAGCCTAGAAGAAAAACACTATGGACTCTGCGCGGAATGAATTTTATTTCATGCGCAAAAAATTTGCCACCCATACTATCAATAGGCACAATCCAGTTTCTTGCGAAGAAATTTTCAACTTCTAGCAGTTGCAATGCACCAATAAGCTCCATTAGCGCATTCCAGAGTTTCTTGTAGAGGGGAAGCCCACACCTCGTTATATCGCTTTGTTAATATTCGCGCGTTTCGGAGTTTTTGCGGAAGCGGAACTAATGCCCAGCTATGCCGCTCTATTAATATTAGCGCATTCCAGGGTTTCTTGCGGAGGAGAAGCCCAAACTTCGTTATATCGCTTTGTTAATATTCGCGCGTTTCGGAGTTTTTGCGGAAGCGGAACTAATGCCCAGCTACGCCGCTCTATTAATATTAGCGCATTCCAGGGTTTCTTGCGGAGGAGAAGCCCAAACTTCGTTATATCGCTTTGTTAA
>CALXLN010000099.1 GCA_944389215.1 uncultured Opitutales bacterium | reverse complement strand
GCTCGATTTTTATGTTCAACTTTGACGGAGTTGTTCCAACTAAAATTGCGATATTGTTTTTCTCGAGGGCCAAGCTGCGCTGAAGGGCGGCCAACTGCGCGGCCGCATCGCACTCCTGCTGTATGGCGCGCTGCAAGTCAAGCTCGCTTGCAAAGTCCAACTCCACACGGCGCCTTACAAGATCGGTCTGCTCTTTGCGGACATTTAGAGTTCGGTCAAGCAGCTCTATTTCAGAACGGTATTGGCGTATGGTGAAGTAGCTGTTGGCGACGCTTGTCTGCATTGAAAGAATCAGGTTGTTGTAAGCGTCCAATGCGGCTTGCGCGTCGGCTACATCGGCCTCCCATATGCTTCTAATGCGCCCGAACATGTCTAAATCCCATGTCAGCCCGAAGCCCGTCGTCCACTTTTCATACGAACCGCTGCTCTGGGCAACGTTCTTAGACGGATTCACAGTTTCAAAAGAGCCGTTTCCGCTCAGCCACGGATAAAGCTGCGATTTATCCATGCGCGCATTTTCTCGCGCCTGTTCCACGCGGTAAAAAGCGGCCGCGAGGTTCGGATTGTTGTCCTTGCACTGCTTGAGCAGAGAATCGAGCTGGCTGTCTCCAAAAACCGACCACCAATCACCTTTGGGAAGTGAGTCGGCCGGAACCGCCTCCTTCCACAACCCCTCGTCGCGGAAAAAGTGTTCCGCCTTCAAATCCGACTCGGCAACCCCCGGAGACGGTTCCACATAATCGGGACCGACCATACACCCCGCAAGCGCGGCGGCCATGCCGACAAAAAGAATATTATGCGTGTAATTTTTCATATTTCAAATCGTGTCATTGTTGAACGTTTTCGGGTTTGTAGCCCTTTCTAATCACATAAAAGAACACGGGGGTAAATAGAAGTCCAAATAGCGTTACGCCTATCATTCCGAAGAACACCGACGTTCCAAGCGCCTGGCGCAACTCGGAACCCGAAGTAGTGGCGTACGCGAGGGGAACAACGCCCAAAATAAACGCAAAAGACGTCATCAATATCGGGCGAAGCCTGTTTCTTGCCGCCATGCTAACAGCATGAACGGTTTCCTCGCCCTTTTCCTGCCGCTGTTTTGCGAACTCGACAATCAATATGGCGTTTTTGCACGCCAAACCGATTAGAACCACAAAGCCTATCTGCGTCATAATATTATTGTCCATTCCCCTGTAAAGTACGCCCGCCATGGCAAACAGCAATACGAGGGGCACAACCAATATCACCGACAAAGGAAGTTTCCAGCTCTCGTACAACGCAGCCAACAGCAGGAATACGAATACTACGCACAAAGAAAATATTATAATCGAAGTGTTTCCTACAAGCTTTTCTTGATAAGCCAAATCAGTCCACTCTATGCCCATGCCTTCGGGCAGAACGTCTTCGGCGATTTTTTCGATGGCGGCCATTGCCTGTCCCGTACTGGCTCCGGGCGCGAGGTTTCCCATAACTTCGGCCGCGGGATACAAATTGTATCTACCAACGCGCTCCGGACCTATTGTGCGTTTTACCGAAGCCACCGATCCGAGAGGAACATTCACTCCGCGGACATTGGGAACTTTCAAATTGTACAAGTCGGGTATGTCGGCGCGCTGCGAGCCTTCAGCCTGGGCAACGACGCGGTAAACGCGGTTTAGAATATTGAAGTCGTTCACGTAAACTGACCCCATATTGAACTGCATAGTCTCGAATATCGAATTAATCGGCACATTGAGTTTTTGCGCGCGCTCGCGGTCGATATCCACGTACAATTCGGGAGACGCTATTCTGTACGTCGAGAATGCAAGCGCAATTTCCGGAGTTTGGGTCGCTTTTTCGGCAATAATCTTCGTGTATTTTTCAACCGCCTTTACGCCGTGGTCGGTTCTGTCCTGAACCATGCACTTGAAGTCTCCGCCGGCGCCTATGCCGTTAACGGCGGGAGGAGTAAGAACGAATGTAACGGCCTCGGGGACTTGTATGGCAAGTTTCTGGGAAAGAATCCTCACCATATTGTCGAGGGTAAGGCCCTTCTTTGTGCGCTCCTCCTTGGGCCTCATTTTTATAAACATCGCGCCTGCGTTTGAAGTTTTGGAGAAGGTGGTTCCGTTAATGCCGACGATAGACATTATATCCTGTATGCCTTCGGTGTTCTTTATAATATCCTGAACTTTTCTCATTACGGTATCCGTATGAGAAAGGGCGACGCCGTCCGGCAGCTGGGAAGTTACCAATATATAGCCCGTGTCCTGCTTGGGAATGAAACCTTTGGGCGTAATATCGAACACGTAAACTGTAAGGGCTATGAGCAGCGCGTACACGACAAGCCAGAGATACGAAGTCTTGACCACAACCCTCACAATCTTTCCGTATTTTTCCGCAACCCAATTGAACCCCCTGTTGAACCCGTTGAAGAACCAGCCCAACGCGAAATTCCAAAAGCGCGTAAACAAGTCCGGTTTGTCGTGGTGGCGCATCATAATGGCGGCCAAAGCGGGAGTCAGCGTAAGGGAAACCACGCCGGAAAGAATTGTTGAAACTGCAATCGTCAAAGCAAACTGCCTGTAAAACTGCCCGGAAATCCCCTGCACGAAAGCCGTGGGAATAAACACGCTGGAAAGCACCAGAACAATTGCAATAAGCGCCCCCTGCACTTGGGACATAGCCTTTTTGGTGGCTTCCTTTGCATCGAGGCCGTCGCGCATGTTGCGTTCTACGTTTTCGACAACTACGATAGCGTCGTCAACTACAATACCGATTGCAAGCACCAATCCGAAAAGCGAAAGATTGTTTATAGAAAACCCGAAAAGCGACATGAACGCAAACGTTCCGATAAGAGAAACCGGAATCGCAAATAGCGGAATGACCGCCGCCCTCCAGTTTTGCAAAAATAACATCATGACGAAAACCACAAGAATTACGGCCTCGTAAATAGTGTGGTAGACGGCGTCGACGGAAGTACGGATGTATTCCGTATTGTCGTACGGGATCATATAGTCCACGCCGCTCGGAAAAGACTTTTTCATGTCGTCCAGCTCTTTTTTGATTTTCGTAACTGTTTCCAAAGCGTTCGTGCCGGGCAACTGGTAAAGGCCCAAAGCGACAGCAGGATGCCCGTTGGCGTACGATTCCTCCGTGTAGGAATAGGAGCCCAATTCCACGCGTGCCACGTCTTTGAGCTGAACGGTTTTGCCGTCGCTGGTATATTTTATTATAATGTTTTCAAATTCCTCGGGCTTTTCAAGTCTGCCCTGGGTATTGATAATCAATTCGTGGGCGACATCCGGGGAAGCGAGCGGCGGCTGGTTGAGCTTTCCGGCTGCGACCTGCTGGTTTTGCTCCCTCAAGGCGCTTACGACTTCGCTCGGGGACATATTGAAGTGCGAGAGCCTGTCGGGGTTGAGCCATATGCGCATACTGTATTCGCGAGGGCCGAAAACCGTTACGTCGGACACCCCGTAAATGCGGGCAAGCCTGTCGTTCATCTGGGTTATGGCGTAGTTTGTAAGATAGAGTTTGTCCCTGCTTCCGTCCGGGGAATACAAGTCTATAGCAACCAGCATGTCCGGCGACTTCTTCTTCACCACAACGCCTATCTCCCTAACTTCTTCAGGCAAGCGGGGAGTCGCCATGGAAACGCGGTTCTGAACCTGAACCTGGGCAATGTCGATATTTGTGCCCAACTGGAAAGTAACCGTTATCTGCGCTTGTCCGTTGGCGCTGCAGAGGCTGGACATGTAAATCATGTTTTCAACGCCGTTTATTTCCTGTTCCAGCGGAGCGACAACCGTATTCATAAGAATTTCCGGAGAAGCTCCCGGATAATTCGTTGTAACTACAATCGACGGCGGAACGATGTCAGGATATTGCGACACGGGCAACCGCACATATCCAACAATGCCGACGAGCGTTATTAGTATGGATATAACCGCCGCAAAAATCGGGCGGTCGATGAAAAAGTGCGAAAATTTCATTTTAAATTCCCTATGCGGATTAAACTACTGCGCCTTTTCAAATTCCGGCGTAACTTTGCTGCCTGGCGCCGCGCGCTGCAATCCGACAGAAACAACCTTGTCGCCGAAATCCAAGCCGCCTTCTATAATTCTGTATTTTCCCAAAAGTTTTCCGACGTTAACCGCCTTGTATTTGGCTACGTTGTTTTCATCGACTACAATCACATACCTGTTAATCAGGTCGGTCCCTATGATGTCTTCAGGCAGCATCATTACCTCGACCTGCTCCGCCGAAAGAACGCGGGCTTTTGCGAACATCCCCGGGGACAGCATGCCGTCCTTGTTGTCGAAATCGGCGCGCAATGTCAAGCTTGAGGTTTCGACGCCTATTCTGTTGTCGTAATAATTCAGCACGCCCCTTTTAGTTTTATTTCCGGGATTTTCCATCATCTGAAGCTCAACAACCGGACCCGTCTTCTTTATAATGTCGATTTTGTCGAACAGCCCGTTTTTCTTGTAATTCATGACGTCGCGTTCGCTTATTTCAAAATACGCCTGAACGACATCGCTTTTCACTATGGTCGTAAGAAGCGTGGAATTTGCGGTAATCAAATTGCCCGGGTCGACCAGAGCCTCTCCGACCTTGCCTGAAATGGGCGCGCGGATCTCCGTAAATTCAAGATTCAATTCGGCGTCGCGCAGCTTGGCCTTGGCGTTCAAAAGCTCGGCCTGGGCGGCGAGAAGTTCGCTGTTTCTGGTCTCGTAGGTTTCCTTTGATATCGTGTTTGCCGCAAGCAAATCCTTGGCGCGCTTCAGGTTGTTTTGCGCTAAAGACAAACGCGCCTCCACTTCCTTGACGCCCGCCTTGCACGAATCCAAAGCCGCCTGGTACGGGCGCTGGTCTATTCTAAAAAGCATGTCCCCGACTTTTACTTCCTGGCCTTCCTTAAAATATACTTTCTCGAGATAACCGCTGACTCTGGCGCGCAATTCCACAAATGCAAGCGCGTCTATTCTCGCAGTGTATTCATCCCACATATCCACTTTCTTTTTTATGGGATTCATAACCTTAACCACGGGGGCCTGCGCTTCTTTTGGAGCAGTCTGTTCGCCGCCCTTGCCGCACCCCGCCGCCAAAATCAAAGCCGCGGCGGCAAATGCCGCAATGTTAATATTCGTCAATATAGATTTTGATTCTTTCATTTTCCCTTTATAAAATTGTTTGCAAACACAAAATAAAAATCTGCCGCCTTCACGCAAATACGCGCTCGAGCATTGCGGAAAAATTTTCCCTCACAATCGAAATTTCCCTCTCCCCAAATGTCTTCCATTTATTCATGCGCTTAAATCCTGCACGGGCGGAATTAAACATATGAACCTGCCCCATTATCATCTCAGACACAACCATCGCCGATTCCCCGGAATATCTGCCGTTTGAAGCTATTTCCACCAGCTTAAACATCATTTCTCCAGACGGCTTAAAAACCCCGTCGTAAAAAATATCGAAAATCTCCGTCTGGTACATTTCCTCTCGGGTGATTATCATAATCACGCACCGCAAGAATTCTCCGTCTTTTTCCGACTCCGCGCAAACGCGGCTCATTACATAATCCCTCAACAATTCTTTGGCGTCGACGCACGAATTGGATTTGTATATTTTCTCTGCCCTGTCAAAATACGGCTTTGAATAAACGCCGATATACTCCACCACCTGGCGCGCTATTTCCTTGTACAACTCTTTCTTGCCGCCAAAATAATAACTGATTGCCGCATGGTTTACGCCCGCGACAGCGGCTATCTCGCGCGTCCGCGCCGCGCCAAGCGAATTCTTGGCGAATTCGCGCAAACCGGCGCTGATAATCTTGGCTTTCGCGTCCGAAGACCTTCCGTCGATTATCTCGGCTATGTAGTTCTTTTCAAACATTAGGTTCAACCAAATGGTTAAACATTTTTTACTGTCAACACTTTTTTATAAAAAGTTTCCGTTTTATTGAAAATTTCCGCATTTTGCCGATAAAGGCAACAAGCCTATAAGAACCTGACGTTTGCCCGCCAAAATTCCGGCGGACAGTTTCCAGAGAATGCGAGGATGCCCCCGCCCAAAGATTAAGCTAATTTTTCGCCAGTCAAAGCCGATTTCTTTTTGTGATACTTTGAAAATGACCGGCAACACACAAAAAAAACATCCTTTTCCCTTTGGATTGTGCTGCATAAGTCTTGCGCTGAAGAAAGCAGGCGTTGGATACCGACATTTTTCATATTCCAATTTTTTAAAGCTGCCGCGCAAAAACGCCGAAGACAAACTTGCGGAAATATGCCTGCACAATGCCGAAACACTATTGAAACACATCGAATTTTGCGCGGAAAACTCGATAGGCAGATATAGAATACCGTCGGATATTTTTCCGCTAATTACGCATCCGAAATTGCAAATTAAGCTTTTGGAGCTGAAAAATTTTAAAGACATAAAAAAAACCCTAAAAATGTGCGGAAAAGCCGCCAAAACGGGCGGAGTTGGGCTTTCAATGCACCCTTCCCAATTTGCGGTTCTGGCGTCGGAAAAAGAGGCGGTCGCGCGTTCCGCCGCAGCCGATATAAACCTCAACGCCTTGACGCTGGATTTAATAGGCGCGCCAAAATCCCCTTCCGCTCCCATAAATCTCCATATTGGCAGAAATCCCAAAAGCTTTGAAACATTCCTGCCCGACTTCTTGCGGAGTTTAAAAATGCTAAGCAAATCCGCGCGCGCGCGGATAACATTTGAAAACGAGGACCGCGGTTTTTGGAATATAAAAAATCTTTTAAGTTTTCTAAATTACATAAGCGCGAAAAAATCTTTTGGCAAAATGATTCCCGCAATTTTAGACTTTCACCACAACCGTCTGAATCCATCCGATTTGTCTGAAAAAGATGCCTTTTTGAAATCTGCCGCCACATGGGGAAAAATTCCGCCTGTCTGCCATTATTCGGAAAGCGCAAATAAAAAGCGGCCCGCCTCGCATTCCGATTTCTGCAAGAATGCGCCGCCCGATTTTGGAATCTTTTACCACTGCATGATAGAAGCCAAGGCGAAAGATTTAGCTATTTTTAAATTGAAAAAGATTTTCAAGCGCCAATCCGCGCGGAAATAGGATCCGGGTTTCCGCCCCTTTCCCCAAGTACCCGTGCAGAATTTTGCCGAACAAATGCCCTAGCCAAAGAAATATGTATTTCGCAAAACCGTCTGGCGCGCAACGCCACAAGCCTTCCCATGCTATTGTTTTGACAAGGCCCAACTTGCTATTCGCTCGCGCGGATAAAATTTCAAAAAACTCCGGCAACATGCCTGCAGGAAGCTCCTCAGCCGCCTATAAATGCAAGGCTTCTTTCCGCTGCGCCCAAAAGTTCCGCATCGCAACAATGCTCAAAAAAAAAACGCGCCCACTATTTTATTTCCTCAAAATATTACCGCATTTTTCACCCTAAAAAAAGATGTCATTTTTATAAGTTGCCCTAAACAAAAAATGCTGTTAAAGTTTATATGTTTATGAATTTTTAAACATTTTGGAGGGAGAAATATCGCAAAATGAAAAGCACGAAATTTTATAGAAATCTGGCGGTAGCGGCGGCAATAGTAGTCGCGGCAATATACTTTTTGAAGGGCAAAACCCCAATAGAGCCGAAAGAATCTCCGAACGGGCAACAAACCGTGTCTCTTAACGGCCAATGGGATTTGTCGTTTGCAAAACAGCCGCACAACGCCGCCCGAACCCCTTCCGATTTTAAGGCGCTAAAAGGCATAACCACCATCCCCGCAACAGTTCCCGGAAACGCCGAAATAGACCTGTTCAATGCAAAGCTAATACCCGACCCGCAAATAGGAGACAACGTTTATAAACTCCGCAAATACGAAAGCTTCCAATGGATGTATTCGCGCACGTTCAATTCTCCGGAATTGAAAGACGGACAGCGCGCCATTCTCAACCTGAAAGGCGTCGATACCCTTGCGGACGTATTCCTAAACGGGAAGCTAATCGGCAGCCCGGAAAATATGTTCATAGAGCATAAATATGATATTACAGGGTTGCTAAATAAAGTAGAAACAAATAGAATCGAAATTATTCTAAGATCGGTTCCGGTCGAATCGTCAAAATTCGACCAGA
>CALXLN010000098.1 GCA_944389215.1 uncultured Opitutales bacterium | reverse complement strand
CGCCGAAACTCTTGCGGTTGGAGTGTCGGAGTTGGCGTCGTCGCAGGAAAAGCTCGCAAAAAATGTGCAGGATTTGCGCCCCAAAACGCCGTCGGAAATTTTCGAGGGAATAAAGGATTCCTTCGTAAGAGTCGTATTCAACTACACGCGCAACGGGCTCTTGGGCAATTCTGAATCCAGCATAGAAATACGCGCAATCCCGATAAAAATCGACGACAAAGTGTGGCTGATATTCGGGTCGGGCGACACGGTAATCGCGCCTACCCCCAACGCATACTACGCGCCGCAAACCCTCTCTGTTTCGGTATTGGGCAAGGCCTACCGGTTTTCTCCGCGAACTGTATCGGCGGTAAACGAAGACCCGCGGCTGTTGGCGATACCCGTCCCTGCGGAGTTTATGGAAAAGGAAAAGCTGACGCCGCTCGTTACGGCGGAAAAATTCTTTAATTTCAACGAATGCGTAGTCGTAAATCCGCGCAAATTCTATTACGGGCAAGTTCCATTCAGGGCAGATTTCAAAAACAACGCCTACGCGCAGCTAGATGTCGGCCTGCTGCAGTCAGTGTTTGGAACATTCTCACCGTCGGAGGGAGACCTTGTGCTTTCAAGAAGCGGCAATTATTTGGGGTGCATGGCCAACGGAGATTTGGCTATTTTAATGCGTTCGTTCCACCCGGCAAATTCTCTCAACGTTGGGAAAAAATACACTCCGCAAGAGGCTGCAAAATTCGTCGGCGAACTTTCCGCCAAGCTAAAGAGCCTGCCGCTTTCTTTAAAATAAATTATAGATAAAATCTTACCTGAAACTTTCAAGGCCTACATATAGCAGATAAGCTCCTTTTATTAAGAAGGAAAGTTTACTCTTTCTTTTCGGATGCCAACAAAAGCCCGTAATCGGACGCCACCCTGCCAATCGATTGCCTAGCCCCCATGCAAAGCAGCCTGTCGCCGGCGTGCAATTTTTCCGACGGGTCGGGTTTGGACGGAACGCTTTTGCCGGCAAGCAATATATCCATAACTTTGACGCCGTATTTTCCGGGCATTTCGGCCTCGGACAGAGTTTTCCCGTCTAGGAACGAATCTTTCTTTATTTCCAAAGTATCTAAAACTAATTCGCCCGACAACGAGTCTTCATGCGGATTGCGGGAAGATATTTTAGCCAAGATTTCCTCCGCGGCGGCAATCTCGTTTTCAGAGGCGCACAATACCACTATGTCTTCGGGGAAAAGCCTGGTTGAAGCGTCTATGTCGTATATTGAAAAACCGCCGCGCCTAATTGCCGCAACTTCCGCTCCGGTTTTTTTCCGCAGGCCTATCTCTCCTAGAGTTTTGCCGGCGGAATCGGAAAATTCGCCTATTTCAACCTCCGCCACGGCCTTGGCCCACGTGCGGCTGGAGCGGACGCTGTCAAGCAGGGCGTTTCGCCTGTTGAATTCGGCATTCTCAAGATGCTTTTTCAGCACAGACGAAAACTTTCCCTCCAGCGACTTGCGCATGCCCGAAAATATTCTCCTGAAAAAAACCGCCATGAACGCAAGGCTGACCGCTAGGATTAAAGAAGCCTCGCCAACCGGCAAAAAATTAAAGACAAACGCGAAATACACCACCGCAAAGCCCATCATTATAAAGGCGGAAAAAATTCCCCTTAAGAACGAATGCAGCCTAACGTCCGCCCCTTTAAAAAATCCGGCTCTCGATTCTAGCGCGTCCACAATTGCGGCGGCGCACTTTCCGGAATTTCTTAATGTTCCCGCAAGCATGGGCATTGAAAGCGCGGCGGCCCCTATCCATATTCCAATCGCCATCCATTCAGGATAAGGAGTGGACTCGCTTTCTATTACGCCGGCAACGTACGCCGAAACGAACATAACCGCGCTGAACATCAGCGTATAAATAAAAATCGCCCCTATATGCGGAATAAAAGTACGCAAATTTCTGTTTTCGGAAGCCGAACGCGAAACCGTATCGACCAAACGCCTGTATATGTCAAGCGCGTCCAAAATCTCTTTAGGAACCGCCGCGCGCGCGAATTTCATAACGCGCTCCGACTGCGCCGACAAAAACGGATTTGCAAACACCGTGACGAAAGAAACACCCATTGCTATAACCATTATGGAAGGCGACATTACTCCGCTTGAAATTCCAAGGCCCGCAATCACAAAACTAAATTCGCCTATTTGCGCCTTGTTTATCGCCGCCAAGTATGCGTCGCGGCAGCGGACTCCGCCAAGCACTATTCCCGCAAAACACGCAAGTGTCTGGAATATTACAACTCCGGCAGATATGAGAAGTATCGGCAGCCACAAATCCATTATTAAAGCCGGATTTATCTGCGTTCCAACGGACACGAAAAACAGCGCCACGAAAAGATTTCTAAAAGGATCGGTAATATGCTCAACCCTCCGCGAAACTTCGGAGCCCGATATTATAGATCCCGCCATAAAAGCGCCTAGCGAAAGCGACAAGTTTGAAATTTCTGCGAGTTCCCCCAAACCCATGATAAGGCAGAAAATCAGCATTATGAGCTCCTGCCTGTTTCCCGACACCGCAAACCTGCGAAGCAAGCGCGGAACCGTAAGCTTGCCGACTACAAATATGGTTATCATGAAACTCAATATAGCCAACGTAGAACGGAATATTTCCCCCGCGCCAGGCAGGCTTCCCGACGACAACTCCGAAAGCACGACGAGCAAAAATACCGCAAAAATATCCTCTATTATAAGTATGCCGATGGCGATTTGCGCGTAGAGCTTGGAAAGATCGCGCCTTTGGGCGAAAATCTCTATAATGACTATCGTGGAGCTCATAGCCAAAACTCCGCCTAAAAACACGCCGTCTATTTTTGAAAGCCCCATAAGCCCCGCTGACACCATCCCCAAAACGCCCATTGCGGCTATTTGGAAGGTTATCCCAAGGAGGCTCGGAGCGAAGACCTTTTTAAGGCGCTCCAAGTTAAATTCCATCCCCACAAAAAACATCATGAACATTACGCCCAACTCACCGAGGGCGGCTATGTTTTCAGACGAGCTTATAAGCCCAGCAAGCGGCGAAACCACTATACCCGCGATTATAAAACCCAGCAGCAAAGGAAGTTTCAGCGCCGAAAATACGCGCATGGAAACCGCCGCCGCTACTACTATTATCGCAAGGTCTTTTAGGAAAAGTTCTGTTGAATGGGCGTCCATATTCAAATCCGTAAGGAGGAAAACACCTTTTAAAATTTCTGTCCAGCTGCAAAATGCGCCGAAACAACAAATTTAGCCGGCAAAAAATGAACGGGTATTCATTTTTTTGGGAGTCCGGTAAATTTTTATTGTTAATAAGGCGGCAATTCGTAAAGTTATATCGAAATTTTACAAATTAAAGAAAGATAAAAATGATACCGGATATTTTGGCGGAAAGATACGCGTCGCAAGCGATGAAAAATATTTGGAGCGCGGAAGGCAAAATCCTGCTTGAACGCGACCTCTGGATAGCGGTTATGAAAGCCCAAAAGGAACTGGGCCTCGACATCCCGCAAGAAGCCATAGACGCATACGAAAAAGTCAAAAACATTGTGCGCGTGGACAAAATCAACGAACGCGAAAAAATCACGCGCCACGACGTAAAAGCGCGCATAGAGGAATTTTGCGAACTCGCCGGCTTTGAGCATATACACAAGGGAATGACGAGCCGCGATTTGACCGAATGCGTGGAACAACTGCAAGTTTACAAATCGCTGCATGTAGTAAGAACAAAAACCGCTGCAGCGCTAAACCTGCTTGCGAAAACCGCCGAAAAGCATAAATCCACGATTCTTGCCGCGCGCACCCACAACGTAATTGCGCAACTGACAACATTCGGGAAACGGCTGGCGGAATTTGGAGAAGATGTGCTAAGAGCCGCCGAACGCTTGGACGTACTTATCGATTCATATCCCGTCCGCGGACTAAAAGGCGCCGTGGGAACACAGCTCGACCAACTCACGCTATTCGGCGGAGACGCGCAAAAAGCCCTGTCTCTCGACGAAAAAGTCAGAAAACACCTCGGAATACCGCACTGCTTCGGCGCCACGGGACAAGTTTATCCGCGCACGCTCGATTTTGAATGCGTGGCGGCCCTTTACCAGATAGGCGCAGGGGCGTCGTCTTTCGCAAAGACCCTGCGTATAATGGCGGGAGCGGAACTTGCAAGCGAGGGCTTTGCCAAAGGACAGACGGGTTCGTCGGCAATGCCGCATAAAATGAATTCGCGCAGCTGCGAGCGGATTAACGGATTCCATGTAATCCTGCGCGGGTTTATGGAAATGGCGGCGTCGCTCGGAGGCGACCAATGGAACGAGGGCGACGTATCTTGTTCGGTTGTGCGCAGAGTCGTGCTTCCGGATTCGTTCTTCGCAATCGACGGACTCCTCGAAACATTTATAACAGTGCTAAACCAGATGGTTGTAAACACAGCCGTTATAAAAGCCGAATGCGCAAAATACATGCCGTTTTTGCTCACGACTACCATAATGATGAACGCCGTAAAAAAAGGTATCGGCAGAGAGGACGCCCACGAAATAATAAAAGAGCATGCCGTCGCAACCGCAAACGACCTAAGAGCGGGCGGAATATCCGAAAACGATCTGCTGAAGCGCCTCGCCGACGACCCCCGCATGCCGCTAGACGCATCCGAACTAGACGAAATAAACCGCGCCGGAAGCTCTGCCACGGGAATGGCGGAAGCGCAAACCCTGGATTTCTGCGCCCGCGCATTCCATTGGGCGTCGAAATGTCCGGAAGCCGCCGGTTACGTTCCGGCTCCGATTCTGTAAATTTTATTATCCGCGCGGGCGCCTCAGATATAGGCTAAATCAAAGCGGCGCCCGCGCGAAATTATAATTTGCCAATGTTTAAAATACTAAAAGAAAGCGCTAAATCGCGGGCGCGGCGCGCGACGCTAAAAACCGCCCACGGCGATATCCAAACGCCCGTGTTCATGCCGGTCGGCACCCAGGCGACGGTCAAGGCTATGACTCCCGCGCAAGTCGAGGAAACGGGCGCTCAAATAATATTGGCAAACACCTACCATCTAAACATAAGGCCGACCTCCGAACTTATCGCGGACTTCGGAGGACTGCACGGCTTTATGAATTGGCAAAAGCCGATTCTTACCGACAGCGGCGGATTTCAAGCATTCAGCCTTTCAAAGCTGAGAAAAATCACGGAGGACGGAATTGCTTTCAACTCGCATTTGGACGGAGCGGAAAAATTCCTGTCCCCTGAATCCTGCATGCGCATACAAAAAAACCTAGGCTCTGACATCTGCATGGTTTTGGACGAGTGCATCCCCTACCCCTGCGAGAAAAAAGCCTGCTTGAAATCGGTTGAACGCACGATAAGGTGGGCGAAAAGGTGCCTAGACGAATACCGGAATATAGGGCTTCCCGACGCCCAAAGGTTGGCGTTCGGAATCGTGCAGGGAGGATGCTACGAAGACTTACGCCGGAACTGCGCGGAAAAACTTTCAGAAATGGATTTCCCGGGATACGCAATCGGGGGCGTAAGCGTCGGCGAACCCGAAGAGCAAATGCTCTTCCAAGTGGATGTGTCGGCGCAAGAACTTCCACTGCAAAAGCCGCGCTACGTTATGGGAGTGGGAACGCCTCCGCAAATTTTAAAGATGATGGCGCTCGGAGCGGACATGTTCGACTGCGTAATGCCTACGCGGCTCGCGCGCCACGCGTGCGCATTTACGCTAGACGGCGAAATCAACTTAAAAAACGCCCGCTACGCCCGGGACCATTCCCCGCTGGACGAATCAATTCCAAGCTACGCCTCAAATTTTACGCGCGCATACATCCGCCATCTTATAAAATGCAACGAGATGCTCGCCTGCACGCTGCTTTCAATCCACAATATAACCTTTTTCCAGATCCTAACGCGCCAAGCCCGCGAACACATCGAATCCGAAGATTTTGAAGAATGGAGCAGCGCCTGGATTGCACGCTACAACGCAAACAACGCCACGTAAAAAGACATGAACATAACCCTAATGCGCCCGTCTCCCGCCGACGCACTCGTCGGAACGGACTTTAAATACAAATACTCCGATATTTACGCGCACGCCCAAAAAGCAAAAAACGCGTTTGCCGACGGAACTAAAAAAGTCGCTATTTTCGCCGAAAACGCCCCGGAATGGGTTTTCGCCATGTACGGAGCATGGATGGCGGGCGCGGCGGTCGTGCCCATAGACGCAAAATCATCCGCGGAGGAGGCCGCCTTCATAATCGGAGATTCGGAAGCTGAAACGCTGTGCGTGGGCCGCGACAACTTTCAGACGGTAAAAGAAGCTCTTGAGGCTCTGGAAAAAAAACCGAAGCTGCTCGTTTTGGAAGACATTTCCGGGGGGAACGCACCGGAATCGGAATCCGGCTGGCTGGTTGAGCGCGAAGAATCCGATTTGGCCTTCATCGTTTACACGTCGGGCACAACGGGCAACCCCAAAGGAGTAATGCTCACTTTTGCAAACCTCTACGCAAATATGAAAGCCGTTTACGAGGCGAAGTATTACTACGAAGGAATCCGCATACTAGCCCTGCTTCCATTCCACCATATACTGCCTCTCATGGGAACCGTTGTCATGCCGCTTTCAATATGCGGAAAACTGGTTTTCCCGAAGTCGCTTTCTCCAATCGACATAGCTGAGGTCCTGCAAAAACATCCCGTAGACATGGTAATAGCCGTTCCCCGCTTCTACGAGCTTTTGCACACAAACATATTGGCAAAAATTTCGCAGTCCAAACTAGCGTCTGCACTGTTTAAAATCTCAAAATTTGCGAAATCCGAACTTCTGTCCCGAAAAATATTTGCCGCAATCCACAAAAAATTCGGCGGAGAAGTAAAATTTTGGATTTCCGGAGGCGCCGCCCTGGACAGAAAAGTATGGCGCGATTTGCAGGCGCTCGGCTTCGGAATCCGCGAAGGCTACGGAATGACCGAATGCGCCCCGATTATAACTTTCCCGCGAATCGGCAATATAAAGGTCGGCTCTCCAGGAGAGCCGCTTCCCGGTGTAGAAATTAGAATAATAGACGGCGAAATAGCCGTCCGCGGAGGCAATGTAACTTCAGGATATTACAACCGCCCCCAAGAAACCGCCGAATCAATCCGCAACGGGTGGCTCTATACCGGAGATCTGGGCTACATCGACGAAGACGGATTCCTCTTTATAACCGGCAGGCGCAAGGAAATAATTGTCCTGCCTAACGGCAAAAACATAAATCCAGCCGAAATCGAGGCGCAAATAAAGCGCCAGTCAAACGAGATTTTGGAAGTGGGAGTGCTAATGTACGAAAATGTATTGCAGGCCATTGTCCGCGTGCCAGCCGACTTGCTTGAACGGCTCGGCAACGAGGGAGCCCGCGAACTAATACGCAACAGCGCCATACTTCCATTCAACCGCTCGACGGCAACTTATAAGCGCATAATCAGGTTCGCCATCACCCTCGACGAACTTCCCCGCACGCGAGTGGGAAAGCTGAAACGCTACCATCTGGCATCCTATCTGGAAAATATTTCGTCGCAAAAACCGGCCGAAACCGCCCCCGAACCGGCGTCGGACGTATACGCTCTGGTGAAAGGCGTGTTAAAATCCCAAATATCCATGCCCGTGCGCCCAGACGCCCATATGGAAATGGACTTGGGGCTTGATTCGCTCGGGAAAATCTCAATGCAATGCTTTGTGCGGGAAAACCTCGGAGTTGAAGTGTCGGAAAGAGACTTTGAAAAATATTCCACACTGAGAAAATTCTCCGAAATGATAGAGCGCAACCGCGACGCATCGTTTGAGCCCCAAACAAAAAATGTAACATGGTCCAACATAATATCCGCCCCGCCGGCGCCAGTCCTGCCTAAACCGCACTTCCTGCATTTTGCCTCTATTTCAGCATTCAAGCTTTTGACCAAACTGCTATACAAAGTGAAAACTTCGGGGCTGGAAAATCTTCCCAAAGAAGGCCCCGCTATTATCGTTCCCAACCACCAGTCTTACGTGGACGGATTGTTTGTGGCGCTTACATATTCAAAAACGCGGCTATACAACACATATTTTTTCGCAAAGCTGCGCAGCATAATAAAGCGCGGCTTCATAAGGACATTTGCGCTGCGCAGCAATGTCATAATAATGGACATTAACGACAACGTAAGCGAAGCCATCCGCAAAATGGCGCAAGTTCTCCGCGAAGGCGGGCGCGTCATAATATTCCCGGAAGGCACGCGCACAAAAGACGGAATGATTGCCGAATTTAAACAGAGCTTCGCGATACTGGCAAAAGAAATGAACGTCCCCGTAATTCCCGTTGCAATCAGAGGCGCCTACGAAGCGCTAAAACCCGACGCCACGTTCCCCGATTTCGGCGCAAAAGTAAACGTGAACTACCTGCCTGCAATGACGGCGGCGGACGCGGAATCCTACGAGGAATTTTCGGCACGCGTGCGTTCCGCCGTTGAAAAACAATGGGAAAAAATGACTGTCCCTAAAAAGCCGACGGAATCCAGCAGGTAATATTATGTCAACCGGCAAAACCTGCAACGCCCCGCGCCCCAAATGCGCAAGGCGCAATGGACATATTCCCCGCTCACCTTTTTCTATTGGCAGCGGAGGTTACAAGATATTTTAATTTGTGGACCACGCGGGCCAGCGGATAATGCGTTTTGAGGCGGCGGCGGCCTATCTGCGAGGGCATCGGAGCCTCCTCAACCATTTGCGGGAACAACCCCCAAATTTTAACTCCGGTCTCCCACGGAAACTGCAAATCGACATCCAGAGGACGGTAAAATATCGAACGCTTCTCTAGAAACTTTTCCGCGCCCTCCCTTGAAATAATATACGCGGCAGTCCCTATCGGAACCTTGTTCCATCTTACAAGCTCAAAATTGGAACCTTCCCCGCTTTCAATATCCAACCGTATTCTACGCTCTATCTTTTTCTTTTTTTCGGGAGCAATCAATTTTATATAGCTCCAAGGAAGCTTTATGGATTCAACAACCTCTGGAATGCGGATAAATCCCGGCTTGAAAATCAAATCGTCCTCAAGCACTATCGCGTAATCCAAATTCTCATCCAATATTTTTTTGAATACGGCTATGTGGCTGAGGTAGCATCCTATTTCTCCGCGGGTAAGCGGGGTAAAATAATTTTGGCGGTTCAATTTAGCAGAGTAGCTTGACGATATCTGCTTTTGCGACAACAACTTTCCGTCAACCGCGGGAATGCGCTCAAAAGGCATTCCGATAAAATCCAATTGGCGCCGAATATTCTCAAAACGTTTCGACGCCCCGTCCAGATTTATTAGAAATGTCTTGTAAACCATTTGCGCCCCGCAATGAATCTAAGCAGCGATAAAACCGCCCCGCAAAAAAATTCAAAAAACAAAATTTGAAACGCCCCAATGTTAAATTTATGTTTTAATAAATACTTAAGGCGGCCTTTCCAGTCAAGAAATTATTCTAGCCGCCCATGCAGCCAAACCGCTTAAAATAGGTATTGCACTCCGAACGCCCGATAAAAAACTGCAATAAGGTAAAAAACCGCAAACAATCGCGCTGGAATATTCCGCAAATACAAAGCCGCTTAAAGCCGCAATTAAATGATAGTTTTTAACCGCAAATCTGCTGAAAAAAAGGGCAACATTTGAAAACAACCCATGTCTCCGGTTAAAAATTCAGTCTGGATTTATGCCTGTTTTGTGGTTTAATATAGGGGATATGAAAAAATTCGCCGCATTAGTATTCGCATCATCGATTCTCGCCATTGCGCTTTGCGCGTGCGCATCCTCCGCAATAGGGCCAAATGAAAATCTTTCGGGAGAGGTTTCCGACGGCCGTCCCGTCTTTCAAAACGAAGATTTAAAAAAGACATATAAAAATTTCGAATTTTCTGCAAAATTCAAAACATCGGAAAACGGGAACGCCATTATTGCTTTCCATACCGACGAAAAATTCTCAAAAGGCTATAAAATAGCCATAGACAACAATCCAAATTCTCCAAACTGGTGGAGGGCAACTGGAAGCCTGCTAGGCGTAAGAAACATAGTAAAAAATTTCGCCAAAGACGGCGAATGGTTCGAGTTGAAACTCAAAGTTTCAGGAGCGGAAATTTTGGTGTGGATAGACGGGCGCCTCGTTGTTGAATATGTCGAACCTCAAAAGCCCTACCGCCTGCCGGAATTTTCTTCAATGAAGCTATCGCAAGGCTGTGTCGCGCTGCGCCACACGCAAGGCGGAAAAGTTGAAGTTAAAGACATTGAAATAAAAGAGCTCCCAGACCGTTCCGATATGGAAAACCAGCAGGCAAATGCCATTGACGAAACATCCGACGCGGCAATCAAATTGCACCAGGCCGATTTCCCCGTGTTGGACTTTCACGTCCACCTAAAAGACGGTTTCACCGCAGACTGGGCTTTCGCAAAATCCCGAAAGATAGGAATCAATTACTCAATAGCCCCTAATTGCGGGAGAGATTTTCCTCTAAATACAGGCCAGAAAGCCCAAGATTATTTAGACAATTTGCCTGAAGATTTCCCGTTCTTAAGCTGCATGCAAGCGGAAGGGCGGGAATGGCATATATTGTTCGGCGAAGCAATTAGAAAACAATTCGCCTACGCATTTACCGATGCAATGACGTTTAACGACTTAAACGGCAAACGCCCCCACATATGGCGCGACAACGAAGTGAATTGCCCGATAGGCTCCGAAGAAAAATATATGGATTTGATTGTGGACACCATCTGCAAACTTCTTGCCGACGAACCGGCCGACGTTTACGCAAATCCTATGAGGCTTCCTTCAATACTTGAAAAAAACTCGAAAAAATACTGGACGCCCGAACGCCGCCAAAAAGTGCTCAACGCCCTAGTTAAAAGCGGCAAAGCGCTTGAAATCAATATGATTACCAGACTTCCGGACGCAGATTTTATAAAAGCCGCAAAAGCGCGCGGAGTTAAGTTTACCTTCGGTTCGAACAACAAGGACTCCAATTTCGGAAGATTTGAATATGCGTACGAAATAATACGCGAATGCAAACTCTCGTCTGGCGACATTTACAATCCAAAAAAAGAGAAAAATTGAAATATATTTTCTCATAGTTAATATTCAGAGCCTGTCGAAACTGAATACTACCCCGGATATTACGACGAAGAAAACGGCATTGACATGACAACCGCAAAAGTCGTATTTCCCGGCGGGAACAACAAAGACCAGCTCACGCTTCATTTGGATGCGAACACTACTATTGGCTCTATCGGCAATGAATACGGAATGTTCAACGTTACAATCAATATGGTTGAACAGGTTCTTGACGAAACCCAGGACAATTATGTAGACTCCTCCCTTACTATAAAAGCAACCGATCCCGCATCTGCCACCTATGATTTTATCAATGTAGGTTGCGGGATTACCGTAGGCGACCACACCACATCAAGCCTGTCTTTTGACGGTGGGACAATCAATCTCGTAGGGCTCCAGTAAGGTTCCAAGGGAAGAATTTCGGTTTTAAACTTAAATCACAGCCAAGACGTTCAAACACTTCCCGTATCGCTTAACTTTTCCGAAAACACAGTCCTAAACAGCGAAAACGGTTTGATATTCACCGGAACGACCTCCGGAGACATAGCGGAGCAAAACGTCAGCGCCACAGTAAATCTAAACGGCACGTTAGACGTCCGTAAAAATATCGGTACGGATGAAGAACCGGATTGGCAGTATAATTCAATAGAACTTGCGTCTTCTTCGGCGAAAGCTCCCGGACTTTATTTTAACATTAACGGCGAAGTCAACGCCTCCACATATTCGCACGCAAAGAACAACGTAACCAACCTAACCGGAACAATGAACCTTATGGGAACTCCTGTTGCCGGCGACACTAGCGTTTTTAAAGTCGATGGCGAAAACGGCGTTTTCAACATAAAAAGCGGCGGCGTTGTAAACGCCAATACTACGGGTACAGACACTACTTACGTATCCGCATGGGTAAGAGAAGGCGGCACGCTGAATGTTGAAAGCGGCGGCACGCTTACAACAACTTCCAGATTTAAGACAAATAGTTGGAGCGGCACGAATGTCGCCACTGTAAACGTTCAAAACGGAGCAACCATTACAGCTTCCGATTTCTGGATTGGCGCAAATTCCATAGTTAACATAGAAGGAAATCTCATTGCAACCAATACAAAAACAACGTTTTATACCTATAAAAACAACACGGTTGTAACTCTTAAAAAAGGAGGCACTGTAAGCAGCGGCTCCGTAACAATGGCTTACAGCACACTGATTATCGACAAGGATGTTGCAGAAGGCTCGTGGAATTTAAACAGCTACAACACCGTAAAGCTCGACAATAACGATGCCCGCTTAAAACTTTACTCCTCCAATGTATTCAAGTCCAGCACTGGCGGCCAGGAAACTGTATATCTAAACGTGGCCCTAGGAAACATGTACTTGGACATATATGCCAACCAAGATTTTAAGAGTCTTCGTTTCGAGAACACCCCAACGCGCCCGGATGAAGGTTCCGGCATTTTTAATTGCGATCTGTATTTTTACATCGACCCAACGGTAACAAGCATAACTTTCGATTCTTTTGCCAACGACAGCCTTTGGAACGACACTACGCTTGAGGACATATGCGAAAAGCATTTGATATTCGACGGATTCCGCAACGGTGTGATATACATAAAAAATCCGGACACTAAAATAGACTATTCTTTGATAAGTTCCATAGACGGAGACTGGGTCAATTTCCGCATAGAAGACAATTACCTGGTTGCCGACTACATTCCGGAGCCTTCTGCATTTGCAGCCATTTTTGGCGCTCTTGCGCTCGGATTTGCCGTTTACCGCAGGCGCAAATAAACATTGATTAATTTTCTTCAACGCCGTTTGACAAAAATCAAGCGGCGTTTTTTTTGCGCGCGCTGCACAAACAGCTACACTCGCGAAAATTCTCTTTGAAAAAGAAATTTCACGTGTTTCATCTTATTATAATTGCGGGTTGTTAAAAAAAATCGCCTCCAACCTTGAAGGATGGAGGCGAATCCAAAAATACCATCAGGCGGACAAAAAACCGCCGACGAGCATGTCGAGAATTATGCGGCTACTTTTTGCAGGCGCACTTTTTCGCGCATTTCTTAGCGGGAGCCGCTTTTTTTGCTGGAGCCTTCTTGGCTGCTGCTTTCTTGGCGGGAGCCGCTTTTTTTGCGGGAGCCTTCTTGGCTGCTGCTTTTTTTGCGGGAGCCGCTTTTTTTGCCACTACTTTTTTAGCAACCGCCTTCTTAGCGGGAGCTTTTTTTGCTACTTTTTTTGTTGCCATGATTTTTATGTATTTTGGTTTGTTTATTCACATTGCTCCTCCTAGAGAAGTCTGTAAGAATTTCCCGTTAGAAGATAGCGCAATGAAAAATTTTTATAAGCCGAAAACCTCCGGAATACGTTCCGCGTAAAATCGGCGCAACGCCCTATGGGGGATTTTTTCAAGCCGTAAAACATAAAATAAAAATCATGAAATTTAGAGGCGGAGAGAGAACCGGAGATGGTATCTTTGTCAAATACCGCACTGGAATAAAAATATCCGATTCGCATCATTTCAAAATTCAACTACTCTTGCCCGATTTCCTTTAATGTGTATTACTTATCGGAATATTTTTTTAAATTGGCAACACAAAAAAATTATTTGCATAAAAATTTTTTTTATTTGAGCAGATTTTTATTCTCAAAACTTTTTAAAATAAAATTTTTATCAATCTTGTATCCCGCGAAAAATTCTTTTGCCCGCAAGACCTTCGCGCACGGGCGCTGCAAAGCCGAACAAGCCAACACCCCTTTGCCGCACGCTATCTTCAAACCGTCCGCAGGCGACGCCTCCAAAATTTTTCCCGGCTCTAAAAATTTCTCTCCGCTATTTTCGGGACGCGCTTCAAGAATTTTTATGGGTTCTCCGCGATATTCGAAAATTCCCGCCCCAAATGCGCGTATCCTGCAATCCAATTCTTCCGCGCGCTTGTGAAAATCCAAAAACAAATCGCTCTTTTCCAATTTGCGCACATATGTTGCGCGCGCGTTTTCCTGCGGGACAAATACAGCTGTGAGATTTTCAATCTCTGGAATTTTATCCCTTAAAAGTTCCGCCGCAAGCGCCCCGATTTTTTTCCTTAGACTTGCCGAAGTGTCTGTCGGCAAAATCGCAATATCTCTTGACGCGCACACAGCGCCGGAATCCATAGCAGGCTCTATGCGCATTAAGCTAACGCCGGTTTTTTTATACCCCAACGCGATTGCGCTTTCTATCGGCGACGCCCCCCGCAAATCCGGAAGCAGCGACGCATGCAAATTTAGGCACGGATATTTTTCGGAGAAATTTAATACATCTTTTTTTAATATGCATCCGTAGGCCATCACTATTATTATATCGACGCCTAACCCGCGCAGGCGCTCCAATGTATTCGCATCTGGGCCTTTCTCTGGGCGCAAAAGCTCCACACCGTTTTCGAGAGCCCACGCGCTGACGGAGTTGGGCTGCATTTTTTTTCCCCTGCCCTTGGGCCTGTCCGGATTGCTTACAATGTACGCCAAGCGATATTCTTCGCTCGCGTGAAGAAACGAAATCGAATCCAACGCTATCGCATCGGACGCCATAAAAGCAACTGTCATCATTTTTTCTTCTGAAATCGCTCCTGAATTGTTTGTGAAACCTTGCCGACTAAATCAAGCCTTATCGCGACTCCTCCAAGTTTAAACGCCTCGCGCACGCCGTTTACAAGATAGCGCTTGTAAGAGTCGGTCAGCGACTGCAAACTGTTGCAGAACATTTTCACAGTAAACGGCCTGGACGATGTCTTCACGCAATAATATACTTTCAAGCGCTTGCCGGAAACGTATTTTGGGGGATTGGCTTCCAGAAGTTTTTTTACGACAGAGTTGAGTTTCCCAGTGGGAATTGTGGAATTCATTCTGGCATACATTTTGTACGCAGCCTCAAGCAATTTTTCCACGCCTTTATTTTCCAAGGCGGACGTAAAATATATAGGAGAATCTCCCAAGAAGCCCAACTCGGCGCGGACTGCCGCGTCGAATTTTTTTCCGAAATCGGCTATATTTTTATAGCCGTTTAAGGGCTGCCTTGCAAACGTATGCGTGGCATAGTCCCACTTGTTTACCACAACTATTACCGACGCGCCTATTTCCATAATTTCCGCAACGAGGCGCTTGTCCAATTCCGACACGCCTTCCATTGCGTCGATTACCAAAAAGACGACATCGCACGACTCTATCGCCCTGCGCGTGCGAATCGAAGACAGGTAGTCTAAAGACGTATTTATTTTCCGCTTAGTGCGCAAGCCTGCTGTGTCGAACAGCCTAAATTTCATTTCGCCGCCGCGCTTGGAAAACGCGTCGATGTCAAACTTTACGCTGTCGCGTGTAGTTCCGGCTATTTCGCTTACAATAAGCCTGTCTTCGCCTATAAGCCTGTTGGCAATAGAACTCTTGCCTACATTCGGGCGCCCTGCCACGCATATTTTTATGCGGTCGTTTCCGCCGTCATCCGATGGGGGAACAATTTTTCCGCAATAGCTTTCAATTGCCGCCGTCAAAGAATCCATTCCGTAGCCATGCTCCGCTGAGACCTCGACGATATCTTTGAATCCAAGATTGAAAAATTCCGCAGCGCGCTCAGAATGCATAGGCAAATCGACCTTATTGACAGCCAATATCACGCGCTTGCCGGAAGACCTTAGTATCGCGGCTATTTCTTCGTCCAACGGGGTCAGCCCGGACTGCGAATCGACTACAAATATAATAATATCTGCGGCGACTATCGCAAAATTTGCCTGCTCGTTGGTGGCGTCTGCTATGATTTTTTCTGTAACTCCCGGCGCGGCAAACATTCCTCCGGTATCCATCAGAAGAATATTGTCCGAAAGTTTTTCCACGACGATATCCCTGGTAACGCCAGGCTTGTCGTGGACAATCGAGACCCTGCGCGACAGCAGCCTATTAAAAAGCCTGCTCTTGCCCACGTTTGGCCGCCCAACCAAAGCTATGCTCTTTTCTTCTGTTCCCGCCGGCATAAGATTTCTTATTTTAATTTGGACAAGACCGACTCCATTCTATCGGCGGCCTCGACTAGGTTCTGATAGCTTGTGGAAAAGCTTGCTCTTACAAACCCTTCCCCAGATTCTCCAAAAGCAGATCCCGGAACTACCGCAACCTTTGCCTTGTCTAATATCATCTTTGCGAATTCCATCGATGAAAGTCCGTATTTTTTCACGCAGGGAAACGCGTAAAACGTCCCCTTTGGAAGATGGCATTCCAATCCCATTTCGTTGAACCTTCCAACGATAAAATCACGGCGGCGCATATATTGGTCGCGCATTTTCTCCATGTCCGGCTTGCCGTTTACCAATGCTTCCACGGCGGCTTCTTGGGATATTATGGGCGCGCACATGATGGCGTATTGGTGGGCTTTCATCATAGCCTCGATAAGCGGCTTGGGCGAACACGCAAAACCTATTCTAAAACCTGTCATTGCAAACGCCTTGGAAAATCCGTGCAAGAAAATCGTGCGCTCTTTCATTCCCGGAAACGACGCAATGGAAACGTGCGTCCCGTTGTAAGTAAGCTCGGAATATATTTCGTCGCTTATTACTAGCATATTTTTCTCTTTTACAAATTCTGCGAGTTTTTTCAGCTGCGCCGACTCTGCGATTCCGCCTGTTGGGTTAGTCGGAAAATTTATTATTATTGCCTTGCATCCGGGCTGCCACGCGCGTTTGACGTCTTCTATGTCAAACTCAAACCCGTTTTCCGCGCGCGTGTGGACCGCAACAGGAACTCCGTGGCAAAGTTTTATGTTTGCTGCATAGGAAACGAAGCACGGCTCGTGGTACATCACCTTGTCTCCCGGATTTATTATCGCGCGCAACGCGCAATCCAACACTTCGGAAACCCCCACTCCCACCAATATCTCGCAGGAAGGGTCGTAAGAGGCGTTGAAATTTCTCTCCACATACGCGGCTATCTCGTTGCGAAGCCTGCGCAGCCCCAAATTGTCGGTATAGGAAGTCTTCCCTTTTTCCAGTGCGAATATCGCCGCCTCGCGGATGTGCCAAGGAGTAACAAAATCCGGTTCGCCTATTCCCAAAGAAATGGCGTCCTCCATAGTTGCGGCTATCGCAAAGAACTCGCGGATTCCGGATTTCGGAATGCCTACTACATGGTTTGCAACAAAGCTTGAAGCTGTATCGTTCATATCAAGTAATCGAAATATTTTATGTAAAAATTCAAATCCAATCCGCGCATAATTGTTTATGCTTAAATTCCGCACGCGCGGATGCGCTCTAAATGCCGGCGAAAAAAATGCTTGCCGTGCGCCGGAAGCTGCACGCTACGGGGAATATATCAAACGGTCGCCGTTGTCGGAATCTTTCTGGATTATGAATCCCTGCTGCTTGTACGTCTTTAGGAAAAAGTGCGTGGCAGTGGATGTTACCCCGCCTATCGTTGCAAGTTTTTCGTAAACGAAACTCGCAACTCCGCGCAGGGACTTTGCTTTTACAAACAAAAGAAGGTCGTAAGCGCCGCTCATAAGAAAGCACGAATCAACTTGGTCGAACTTGCTTATGCGTTGTGCAAGCTTGTCAAAACCCCCGTCGCGCTCCGGATTTATGCGCAGCTCAATGGCGGCATGCACCATAGAATCGTCCATATCCGGATTTAAAACTGCTCTCCATCCCAAAAGAATATTGGCGTCGACAAGCTTTTGGAACTCGGCGTCGAGCTCGTCGCGCGTAAGGCCCAGAATCTTTCCCATTTGCTCCGTAGACAGCGCTTCGCCGTCAGTTATAAGTTTTAAAAGCTTTTCCATTCTTTTTATAATGAACAAAGCCGTTTTTTTTTAAACACTTTTTTTTAGTTTTTTTAACTGCGCTTTTACAGAAATTACACTTGCGCCTGCCCGCTACAATTTTGTGGCAAACAGGGCGTTTCATAAAACGGCGGCGCGACAATTTCGTAGCAAAAAAAATTTTTTCCATCATGCGCAATTTCCGCCAATTCCGCATAAATAAAGCATTAGAGGACCTGCAAAAAAGATGGCACGCTCTCTGCTTAAAGAAAACAGCGTCTCTTAAAAAAAAGACAAAAAAATGAAACTCGTAATAGCATACATAAAGCCTGAACAATTGGGCGACGTGAAGAAGGAACTCTTCAAGAGCCAAATTTACAGGATTTCAGCCACAAACGCCCTCGGATGCGGAAGGCAGAGAGGATACAGCGAAAATTATCGCGGGAACGAAATAGAGGTGAATTTGCTGAAAAAAATCCGCCTCGAAATCGCCGTAAACGACGAATTCTTGGACACGACCATCCAGGCGATAATAAAAGGCGCCCGAACGGACCATATCGGCGACGGAAAAATTTTCGTAATGGACATCCAGCAATGCATACGCGTGCGCACCGGAGAAAGCGGCTCTGACGCAATCGGCTAAAACTCTAAATCCCTAATTCAAATTCAATTTCAAATGAATAGAAAATATTTATTAACCGCCTTAACCGCAACAGCCTCCTGCCTGCTCTGCGCACAAGAAACTGCCGCGCCAGCTGCAGTTTCCGCGGCGCACGCAAGCGCGGAAATGTTTACGGTAAACAACCTCTGGATTTTGCTCGGAGCGATTCTGGTATTTGCAATGCATCCCGGGTTCGCTCTCGTCGAAACGGGCCTATGCCGCGCAAAAAACAGCGTAAACATACTAGCAAAAAACGTGCTTACCGTTGCAATCGGGCTGCTGACGTTCGCAATATTGGGTTTCAACCTGATGTACCCGGGCGACAACTGGATTCTTGGACATTTTCTAGGATTCGGCGGATTCGGAATCAGCGCGCCCGAAGGCGCTGCCGCCGCAATAGAATACAACGGCGGCCTATACGGATATTGGACCGACTTTATATTCCAAGGTATGTTCGCCGCTACATCCGTAACAATCGTGTCGGGAGCTGTCGCGGAAAGGATAAAGTTCAACGCTTACATAATATTTGCCGTTCTATACGCCGCTTTTGGCTACACGCTTATCGGCTCTTGGGGATGGGGCGGAGGTTGGCTGAAGGAGCTGGGATTCTATGACTTGGCAGGCTCGACTTTCGTGCATTCTGTTGGAGGCTGGGCGGCGCTAGTCGGAGCGTTTCTATTGGGGCCGCGCATCGGCAAGTATGTAAACGGAAAAACACACGCCATTCCGGGCAGCAATCTGGGATTTGCAACATTGGGGGTATTCCTGCTATGGTTTGGATGGTTCGGATTTAACGGAGCGTCTGTCTTTTCTGCCGAACCGGTAATGGTAGCGTATGTATTCACAACTACCGCCCTGTCCGCGGCGGCGGGATTGGTCGCGGCTATGGCTACATCGTGGATTGCCCAAGGCAAGCCTGATCTATCGATGATACTAAACGGATGCCTTGCGGGCCTCGTAGGAATCACCGCCGGCGCAGACTGCGTATCTATTCAATCGTCTTGCGCAATCGGAATCATATCCGGAGTAATAGTGGTCCTTTCCGTCTACTTCTTCGACAAGATTCATATCGACGACCCCGTAGGCGCATTGTCTGTCCACCTTGTTTGCGGAGTTTGGGGTACAATCGCAGTCGGAATATTTTCGCCGGCACATGCGTTGATGCCGCAAATTATAGGAGTTTTAGCTGTAGCCGCCGCAAGCTTGGCGTTCAGCGGAATAATTTTTGCCGCATTAAAAAAGACTATCGGAATCAGAGTCGGAAAGTCCGACGAACTGAAGGGGCTGGATATTTCCGAACACGGGATGGAGGCCTACAACGGATTCCAAATTTTCTCAAACGAATAGGCTCTATTTTGTTGCTTGCATATTAAATGCATTGATTAGCAGTTGCACAAGGCCTCTCCGAAACTTTTCGGAGAGCCTTTTTTTCTCTTAGAAATCTCTCTTTAAAAAGAGTATGGAAATATATTTCCGCCAAGATGACTAAAAAATCTGCCACAGCTCGGCTATGCGAATTACGCCCGGAAACCCGCGCAAAGCCCGCCGACATCCGGCAACACGCAAAGTATGTATTGCGGAAACATCGCCCTAAAAAATTTTTCGTTTTGTTTTGACAATAAAAATTTCTGCACACTACTATCTAGTTGTTCTTTAAAAGAGGTGGCCTTGTTGCGCAAGGCTCCCGTACTTCCCACACAAACGGAAACCCGTGAGAATCGGGTGCGGTCGCGCCGCTGTAAACGGCAGCAACATTCCGGCACAAATCCACTGCTTAACGCGGGAAGGTGTGCCGGGAGCGGGATAATAATCCCCCTGCCGCGAGCCAGAAGACGTGTGTTTGAGGAGTGAAAATCCAACGGCTTCCCGCGCAAGGAGGCGTGGAATTACAGTTCGCGGACACATTGCCGCGCGCAGCTATATCCATTGAATCCGAGCGCAAAGCCACAACAAGTTCCCGCGCGCAACGGGAACGGGAATACAAAAAATGTACTCGGATATAAAATTCACCCATATTGTAAAAAGAAGCGGAGAAATCCGCGAATTCAAAGTCGAAAAAATAGAGAACGCCATTTTTAAGGCTATGCGCGCAATCGGAGAACCAAACAGAAAAAAGGCCTCCGAACTCTGCGAAAAGGTCTTGGAAAAAATATCTCAAAAACTTCCGGACGGGAAAATGCCCACCGTGGAATGCGTTCAGGATATTGTGGAAAAAATCCTGTTTGAAAACGGCAACTTTGCGCTGGCGAAAGCTTTTCTGCTATACCGCAACCAGCGCGCGCAAGTGAGAAACTTCAAAGAGAAGCTGTCGAATCTGGACTCAGTCGACGACTATCTCGCAAAATCCGATTGGAAAGTCAAGGAAAGCGCAAATTCCGCCTATTCGCTGCAAGGGCTAAACCAGCATATATCAACAAAAGTAACTTCCCAATACTGGCTCTCAAAACTCTATTCGGAACGAATCGCCAACGCGCACAACAACGGAGACATACACATACACGACCTTGGCTTCTTGAGCGTTTATTGCGTCGGATGGGACTTGCAGGATTTGCTTGCGACGGGCTTTAAGGGCGTTGCCGGAAAAGCACAAGCGGCTCCTGCAAAACATTTGCGTACCGCTTTGGGGCAAATGGTAAATTTCTTTTACACTATGCAGGGCGAGGCCGCTGGAGCACAGGCGTTTTCAAATTTCGACACGTATCTTGCGCCTTTCGTGCGCTACGACAATCTCACATACGAACAAGTAAAGCAGTGCTTCCAGGAATTTCTTTTCAATCTTAACGTCCCCACGCGCGTCGGATTCCAAACGCCGTTTACAAATATAACAATGGACGTAACAGTGCCGGAGTTTATGCGCGGACAACCCGTTATCCACGGCGGCAAAATAAGAAATGAAACCTACGGAGAATTTCAGGCTGAAATGACGCTTATAAACAAGGCATTTGCCGAGGTAATGTGCGAGGGCGATGCGGCAGGCAGCCTATTCTCCTTTCCAATTCCCACCTACAACATAACGCGCGGTTTCGACTGGAGCAATCCTGACTTTGACGCAGTTTGGAAAATGACGGCAAAATACGGCATTCCCTATTTTTCAAACTTCGTAAACTCAGACATGAAGCCCGACGACGTCAGAAGCATGTGCTGCCGGCTGAGGCTCGACAAGCGCGAACTCGCCAAACGCGGCGGGGGGCTTTTCGCATCCAATCCGCTTACAGGCTCAATAGGGGTTGTAACAATAAATATGGCAAGGCTCGGATATGAATCCGATTCCGAAAAGACATTTTTCGAGCGCCTGCGCCGCCTGATGGAAATAGCCTCGGAAAGTCTTGAGATAAAGCGCAAGACGATTGAATCCTACACTCAAAAAGGGCTTTACCCATATTCAAAATTTTACCTGCGCAATCTCTACGAAAGATTCGGGCTCTATTGGAAAAACCACTTTTCGACCATAGGAATAAACGGCATGAACGAATGCTGCCTTAATTTTTTGGGGCTTCCTATTTCCCATCCAGACGCGATTGAATTCTCCCGCAAAACTATGCTTTTTATGCGTGAAATATTGGAAGATTTCCAAGAGGAAACCGGAAACATCTACAATCTCGAGGCAACTCCGGCGGAAAGCGCAGCATACCGTTTCGCGCTGTTGGACACCCAAAAGCATCCGGATATAATCGTCTCAAATATGGACGGATTTAAAAACGGAGCAAAACCATATTATACAAACTCAAGCCACCTGCCGGTAAACCACACGGACGATCTCTTTGAAGCCCTATCCGTGCAGGATGAGCTTCAAACATTGTACACCGGCGGAACCGTATTCCATATCTTTACGGGAGAAAGCCGTATGAGCGAGAATGCGGCAAAAAACACTATCCGCAAAGTCTGCGAAAACTTTAGGCTGCCGTACATTACGCTGTCGCCAACTTTCAGCGTTTGCCCGACGCACGGGTATGTCTGCGGAGAACATTTCAAATGCCCAAAATGCGGCGCCGAAAGCGAAGTCTTCAGCAGAATTGTAGGCTATATGCGCCCTGTCTCGCAATGGAACGACGGAAAACGCCAAGAGTTTTCAGACAGAAGGCTCTTTGATAAAAGCGTCTCCGAATGCGAAAAACCGAAACAAGAAAGCGCTGCATGCAAATAGGCGGTTTTGTCAAGCAGAGTTCAATCGACTGGGACGGAAAATTGGCGGCGGTAGTCTTTACGCGCGGATGCAACCTGCGCTGCTTCTATTGCCATAATCCTACCTTGGTTTTGCCGAATTTATTTCGGGGAAGCGAATCGATTAAAGCGGAAGAAG
>CALXLN010000097.1 GCA_944389215.1 uncultured Opitutales bacterium | reverse complement strand
CTTTCAAAGATCTCTCTCGCCTTCGCCTCTCGAAGCATATCTCTATGCCCCTCCCCGCAAATTTAAAGAGCCGCTCATTACGACAACCTCTTTCCCTTTTGTCAACCGTTTTTTTCCATCTTTTTTTTACCGTTTTACAACGGTTTTGCTAGAAAATCCGCGTTTGACATTTGCGTCCTTGGCAAAGTATCCCATTTTGGATTTTCCTAACATCGTACTTTTTTATCCGCTTGCAAGCTTTTTTTTAAATTTTTTTAATTAAAAGCCAAATACTCTGCAATTGCCTTTTAATTAAGTTGCAAATTTAAAGGCAGCAAAGAAAAAAAGAAAATCTCGCGACCGATTCCGGGCGTTGTTTTTAAGCATTTTCGGATAAAATCGAAAAAAATTTCCCGCCGAGCCCGCCTAATTATGCAATAAAGCTGTTTTCTTGCGCGAAAGCGAATTTATTTTTTGTCGGATTTTGGCGCCGAGCGCAAACGGCGAAAAGTCCGCAGAAATAGCCCGCCGCATTCTGTTTTCAAACGGATAAAAGATATCCGCCTATTTTGCGCCTATGCCCGAAGCAGTTTTCTCAAAGTATTCCTTTAAAGAATACGCAAGATTTCTGCCTATATTGCGCGCGCTGGAATCGGTAATTTGAAGCCCTCTAACATCGGAATAAGATGTTTCAAGAGTAGTGCAAATTTCAACGCCTTCCAAAGTCAAACCCCAACTCTTAAAACTAGACCGGGTTTTTAACGTATTCCAGCTTTGCCCGTACGGAATGTCCTCGTTTGCAGAATGCGCAATGGCTCCGGGAGTTTTCAAGGTTACGCCTTCAAATATCTTAGACAATTTCCCCAAATTTGATTTTTGGGCGGGAGTTTCCTGAGAGTAAACAAAAAATACGCGGCGCTGGAGATCCGCATCGCCTCCGCGGTTGCCTATCCACGGACAATGCAAATCTATCATAACTTTCAACTTCTCGCCGCCCCATTTGGGAAGAATCTCCTTTATGGCCTTGACAGTGGAATAAATCGGGACTCCGGCGTAATCGCGATTATGGTCGTGCGGCTTGCGGTTCTTGCCTTGATCGCCGTCCTCGACGCCGTCCAAATCGACAAACGGAACTATTAAAAATTCAACATTCTCTCCCAGCCATTTTCCGGTTTCAGAATCGCCCATAACCTCGCTTACGATTCCCTCCATTACGTATGACGCCATAGATTCGCACGAATGGTGCCGCGCGGTAAATACAACCTTATAGGGGCCGTTGGGATTGCCGAAAGTAGCGTAAATATTTTGCCTGCCGCGCTCGGTCTTTGCCAGATTATATATTTTAAAATTTTTTCTTTCCCCACTCGCATAAGGCGCGGCAAACTCCTTAAAATCCGCCATCTGATACGGGAATGCAAGACAATATCGCACGCTGTCCGCCCCTTCGGGAAGTTTATGCGTAAACGATACGGATTTAAAATCTTTTTGGCGCTTTACCGAATCCGCGCCCAACCATTGCCATGTCTTTCCACCGTCGAGCGAATATGCAGGTCCGTGCGCTTCTATTACGTCTTTATTCGCAAAATGAACCGTTATTTCTTTGCCGCCTGCGTTCTTTACCTCAAAACTCCAATAAAACCACCACCCGGATGTATCGCGCAAATCTTGTTCCAAAAAAATTTCATTGCCGTCTATCTTTTTAACCACGGCATTACCGCCGGCGTAATTGGTGTTGACCTCTATTTCCGAAAAAGCACTCAATGCGCAAAATGCGGATACCATAAAAACTACTATTTTTTTCATACGTTCTCTAATCTCTTTATTAAAAATATGAATTTACACTTCAAATTTAAAATAAAAAACGAAAATACTATTTCAAGAAAAAACTAAATAATTCCATAAATTCAAACTTTAAATAAAAAACTGCGCGCATTTATGTATTTAAAGGAAAATTGCAAAACAATGCGCAAAATAAAACACTTTGCTCGCATTTTAAACGCATTTTTTATAATATGCTTTCTACGCGCCGATATCTCAGCGACAGTTTTTTACTTGCGATTGGTCGACGTACTGTGCATTGCCCAGTATGCTTGCATTATGGCGTTACATTGCCTTTAGCACGCTTCTCATTGCCCGCTCTACAAGGAATTCGATTCACAGCAACTAAAAAACTGCTTCTTTTTTAGCGGCTCGGCTCCGATTCAATAGGAAAAAAATTTTTTGCTGCTTCGACAAAAGCGCAAAAGAACATAAGAAAATATAAAAAAATTCCGCGTTTTTTAACGCGGAATTTTTAGATTGAGGATGGAGTAGTAAGCTATTTGTTTTCCAAAGAATCGCCGTCGTTGGGAATGTCTCCAGGCGGAACACTTTCTTCATCCTCGTCCTCGATATCCGGCGGAGTAGTATAGTAGTTCTGGTAGCTTTTATCGTAATAATTCATGCTGTACACAGACGCGGAACTCGGATTTACCATATTCATAACCGCACCAAGTATCGGAACGTTCGACTCCATCATGCGGCGGATATAGCCTCTGATTGTCTTGCGCTTTACAGTGTTGAATTTTACTACGTATATGACGCCGTCGACTGTCGGCAGCAATGTTATTGCGTCGCTGACAGCCCCTATTGGCGGAGAGTCTATGAATATGCGGTCGTAAGTATCGCGAAAGCTCTCTATCATAGATGCGAACTCTTCGCTGTTGAGCGTCTGCGTGGGATTCTTTGCACGCTTCTCGCAAACTAAAACATCAAGATTGGGGAAGTAATCATGAATGATAGCGTCTTCTAGCGGCTTGCCTTCCTCGATATGACCAATCAACCCGTCCTTGGCGGTTATGCCCAAAACTTTAGCCATTGCAGGCAAACGCAAGTCGGCGTCTATTATGATTGTTTTTTCCCCATGGAGAGCGTATGTAAACGCAAGGTTTGTAACGACGAAAGATTTACCTTCCGAAGGCGTAGTACTGGTGAAAAGAACAACCTTTGCGTTTTTGCTGAAATTGTTTACTTTTAAAGTAGAATGCAGCGAACGGAACGCCTCGGTAGTCGCGCGGTCCGCATTAGACGCGGCAACTTGCGCCTTCTCGGAAGAGCTCAGACGTTTGATTCTTGGAATCACGCCCAAAAGCGGCAATCCGATAATAGCCTCTATGTCGTAAGCGCTTTTTGCGCGGTCGTCGAGGAACGCAACCAAAAACGCCATGCCTATGCCACCCACTATGCCGGCTATAATTCCCAAAATTATGTTGAGCACGTAATTCGGGCTGGACGGCCTTAAAGCGGGCGTCGCACGGTCGATTATGCTGGCGCCTTCATTGATAAGGCTAACCTGCGCGGTTCTAACGTTCATAGCCGAAATTAAAGAAGCGTGCATGCCTTCGGCAACCATGCGTTCGCGCTCAAGGGACTTATATATTATCGCCTTCTTGCCGAGGGTTAAAATAGCCTCTTTCTTTTCCGCAAGACGCTTTTGCGATTGCTCGTAATTTTGCCGCGCATTTTCATAGGATGCCTGAATTTTCGCATAGGCGGCCTCTAAAGCAAGATCCAATTCCTTATTAATTTGATCGAGAGTCTTGCGGGCTTCAATCATTGTAGGATGCTTTTCTTTATAGCGCTTTTCAAGAGAAGCAATGAACACCTGCTGAGTGGATTTGTCCGTCAACAGTTTAGCTATCTGCGGGAATTCAGCTACAAACGGAAGCGTGCTTAAATCTTTGCCGTCGCGCTTGTATTCCTGCATTAAAGTCCATTGAGTGGAAGCCGCGTCAAAAACTCTCTTGTCATTTGTGAGAATGGAATTGATGTCTCGCATCTCCGTGCGGTCGACATCATCCATCATATCAAGACTGACTGCCCCGTTCTTTTCGCGGTACTCAACCAACTTTTTGTCGAGTTCCTTAACCTTTGCCTCCTGCTGCGAAACCTTTGTGCGCAATTCGTCTATGCTTCCCATTAAGGCTTGGACGCGCTTCTGGTGGGTGTAATTTATAAATTCTGTAGCAAAAAGATTTGCGATTCGCGCGGCCATATTGTTATCCGGATGCTGGAAAACCACCGTTACGATAAGCGACATTCTTTGGGGAATTATAGAGCGGTTTTCCATTAAAAGCTCCTCTTCCGACTTCCTTATGCCGAAAGTGAACATATTGTGGTAGGGCGCTATAAACCGCTTTAATTCATCCTCCTTCATTCTGGACTTTACCGCCTTTACGATTTCGGCGCTCTCAAAGAGCTTCACCTGGGTGTTAAAGTCCTCCATTGAAATAATGACGTTGTTTCTGCTGCGCTCGCTAGAGCCAGGGCCGTCTATGGGGGAATCGGAATCGCGCAAGATTTGAACGGAAGCCGCCGACGTATATATTGGCGTTATTCTAAAAGTGTATAGAAGCACGCCGGCGAATATAATGAAAAAAGTAACTACTATGTACCAAAAACGCTCGCGCAGTATCATCATGTAATCGCGAAACGTGCGGTTGGGCACAACACCTTCGCCGGCCGAATTCTTAGAATTATAACCGCCGTAATAACCGCCGTAAGACCCGCCATACGAGCCGTAGCCGCCATAGCCGCCTCCGTAGCCGCCGTAGTCTCCATAGCCGCCGTAACCGCCGTAGCCGCCATAGCCGCCGCCGTACGAAGAAACTATTTTTTTCTTTATAACTTTCGCGGGCGCAGAGTTTGACTGCGCTTTGTCTTTATCGTTGCTTTCCATGTGAAGAAAATTCAGTTGATGTGTTAGAGCCCCGAATGGGAAAATTTTTAGAATATGGCTTCAGGAACTTCTATAGTATCGCCGTCGTAAACGGGGAAGTCCTTTACGCTTTTATCGTTCAATATTGCGCGCAAATCCACCTCGAAAACCTTGACCGAACCGTCGGCCATTTTGCGTTTTACATTCACAGACCGCGTGTTAGCCAAACGCGTTGGCCCCATTGCGCCGGCAATGGCTTTAGACAGCGTCATAGTTTCCTCCGGGGGAAATATAACTTCTCCGTTGCGATTGACTTGGCCTATTACATACACGCGTTGCGGTGAATATTCGGCTATAAATATGGAGACATCCGCATTAACCAGATAGTCTTTTTCATAAAGCTCTTTTATGCGTTTTTGAGCGTCTTGCACGGTCAATCCGGCTACTTTAACCGAATCTATAAGCGGCATTACAATCATTCCGTTTGTTCCAATCTTATAAACCGTATCCAAATCGGGCTCTTTAAAGACTTTTATATTGAGAACGTCTAACGGGCGAAGTCTATACGTGGATATAGGGTCTTGCGAAGGCTGCGGCCGAGCCTCGTCTTGCGCTCCCATCAAAAGACCCGACGCAAAAATCATACTGCCACATGCGGCAAACAATTTAAAAATTTTAGTCATACTGCGATTGAATAGATTTTAGCGTTTTATTTCAATCTTTTTTTTTCTGCCACATTGCAGCCGCGCAAAAAGCCAAACCGCATAAAAAGGCTTCCAATTTCAAACTGTTTTTTATCTAGCCCAAGGAATTCCCAACGCCACAGTCTCTTTTCCATGGGCGCATTTTATTCCGGCATACTTCTGGGCAAACCGTCCCAATATAAAAAAAGGTTGAAATAAAGCGAAATTAAATTAGGGTTGAAACGATAATAAAAACAGCAATTATGGACAAGGACAATATACTGCAAAAAGCCGCTAACCAAGCCAGAGGACTGGCTATCGACGCGATAGAGGCGCGCGCCTCCGGGCACCTCGGATTGCCGCTTGGATGCGCCGAAATCGGAGCCGTTCTCTTCGGGGAAATTTTGAAGGTAAACCCCAAAAAGCCCGATTGGCTCAACCGCGACAGATTTATCTTGAGCGCGGGGCACGGCAGTATGTTCCTGTATTCTTGGCTCCATATTTCCGGCTACGAACTTTCAATCGGCGACCTTAAAAATTTCCGCGTTAAGGGTTCAAAAACCCCGGGACACCCCGAATTCGGAGAAACTCCGGGGGTTGAAGCCACAAGCGGCCCTCTCGGACAGGGAATTGCTAATGCTGTGGGAATGGCCGTATCTGAAAAAATGGCGGCGGCGCGATTCAACTCCGAAACCGAAAAAATTTTCGACCACAACGTGTGGTGTTTGGCTGGCGACGGCTGCATGCAAGAGGGTATTTCCTCCGAAGCCTCGGCGTTGGCGGGCCTCTTTAAGCTGGACAACTTGATTCTGCTGTACGACTCAAACGACGTAACTTTGGACGAATCCGCCTCAAAAACCATGTCCGAAGACACCGCCATGCGCTATCGCGCGTACGGCTGGGACGTAACAACCGTCGCCGACGGGCACAATATAGCCGATATTCGCAAAGCCCTTGCAAAAGCGCGCGACGAAAGGAACGGGAAGCCCAAACTAGTAATTTTCAAGACCGTAATAGCCAAGGGAATTCCGGAAGTAGAAGCATCCGCCAAGGGGCACGGCGAAGGCGGCGCGAAATTCGCGGCCCAAGCCAGAAAAAACCTCGGGTTGCCAGACGAAAAATTTTACGTAAGCGAAGAAACGTACGAATTTTTTGCCGAAGCCCTGAAGAAGAGGGAATCCGAATGCGCAAAATGGGCGGAACTATTTGAATCCTGGCGCGCGAACAATCCGGAAAAGGCAAAAGAACTAGATGTTTGCATATCGCGCAAGGCTTCGGAATCCGCCGAAGAACTGCTAAAATCCATTCCGCCCTTCCCCTCCGACGACAAGAGCGCCACACGCGCATCAAGCGGAGTGGCAATGAACATTTTAGCCTCTAAACTTCCCTATATGGTAACTGGTTCAGCCGACTTGTTCGGTTCGACCAAGAATTATTTAAAAGGCATGGGAGATTACGGCGCGGAAAATCCGTCCGGCAGAAATATTTGGTTCGGGATAAGAGAGCACGCAATGGGCGCGATTTCAAACGGAATATCTTACTACGGCTTGTTTGAACCCTCGTGCGCGACATTCCTGACATTTGCGGGATACATGCTTGGCTCGGTGCGGGTGGCGGCGCTATCGCGCCTGCGCGAGCAATATGTATTCACCCACGACTCCGTCGGAGTAGGCTTTGACGGCCCCACCCACCAACCCGTGGAAATGGCGTCAATATTGCGGACAATACCGCGCCTCGACGTGGTGCGCCCCGCAGACTCCGAAGAATGCGCAGCGGCTTGGGCTATGGCGCTGGCGCGCAAAGACGGACCTACGGCGCTTATTTTGTCCCGCCAAAATCTGCCTATTTTAAACTCAATTCCAGTCGAGACCCGCAGGCTTGGCACGCTAAAAGGAGCGTACATAGCAAAAAAAGAAACTGCCGCTCTTTCAAAAATCATAATAGCCACTGGGTCGGAATTGCAATATGCGTTATCCGCCGGCGCAAAGGAGCCCGGAACTCGCGTTGTATCAATGCCGTCAATGGAAGTGTTTGAACGCCAAAACGACGAATATAAAGAGCAAGTTCTGCCAAAATCATGCAAAAACCGCATAGCAATAGAAGCGGGAATTACGGCAATGTGGTACAAATATGCCGATAAAGTTGTCGGCACCGACGACTTTGGATTCTCTGCCGACACTCCGGAACTATTTGAAGCATTTGGAATAAACGAAAAATCTCTGCTTGGCTAAATTCGCCGCGAAAAACATTCGCCGGGTATTCGCATTAAGCATCGCGAAAATAAAAGGCGCGCCCTAAAAATGCGACAATTCTTTTTCGCGCAACGGGCAACCCGCGCGGGAAAGTAGATTGCGCGAGTTTTATGCAGCGCACTTTTGGGTGCGCACGCCAATATCGTGGGGAAATGAGTCTGGGTTATAAAAAACAATCCTGCTCCGACCAATAAAAAGAATGTTTAAAACCTCCACACCGCGCGCGGATATTCCGCGCGCCGCGTGCGCGTCCGCAAGCAAAAGAAGAAGGCCCTTGCTTTCAAGACACCCTCGTTTCCCGTCCCAGCGCACAGAGTATTCATAAACTTGCGTTCCAAACCGCCCTATATTTATTCCGCTAAGAATAAACAAAAAAATACCCGGCTTGAAATTTCGTTAACCGCCAATTTTTTTTCGCCGAATATGCAAATAGCGGCAACCGGCGACGCTAAAGCTTCTACGCTCCGCCAAAGACATAATTTTCGCCAATTCAAATACATCTTCGCGCTCGCGAGCCCTCCGGCTAAAATTTTCGTTTAGGCCTCCACTTTGTAGCCATCAAACAGGTAAAATCGGAACGCTTCGGATCCGGGTCGTGCTGGTAATACACGGTTATTATGCTGCCGTCAGGGAATTCCGCCGAAGACGGATAGCCTATGTCCGAATTATCCGAATACGCCAAAGCAATCTCGTTCTTCACATCCCAAGTTTTCCCGTTATCCCAACTGATACAGGCAAATTCCCCCATTTTTCCTTTTCTGCGCCCGTAAACCGACAGTATGGAACCGTCCTTCAGGCGCATCAGATGGGAAGGATATCCAAACAGGGGCGTTTTCTCGGCGACGCTCCAAGTTCTGCCGCCGTCGCGGCTCACAGACTGCCGCAAAAAGCCGTCGGAATGGCAGCGGATTTGAGCGATTATGGAACCGTTGGCGGCTTCAACAGCATGGGGTTCGTGGTAATCGCTCATTTTTGCGCCATTTTCAATTTCGATTTTTGAAATGAGCCTCCATGTCTTGCCGTTGTCCGCCGATTCCTCAACAACAATCTCCTCACCGCCTCCGTCCGTACGCCTGTCCGCAGCCTTGCCGACATACAAAAGCCTGCCGTCCTTCAAACATATCGGACCGTGCGGAGCCGATCCGACAGTCCGCCGCGGCTTGCCCCATTTTCTGCCGCCGTCGGCTGAAACCATTGTCCAATGCCCTAAATACTCGTCTATTTCAGACTCGTCTATATTATCCAAAACGCGCTTCCATTTGCGCCGCGATTCCTCCGACACTCCCTTGCTCGACATGTGGGCCCTGTAATAAATGGAAGTAAACCACGCCGCCAAAAGTTTTCCGTCGGGAAGCTCTATTAAACCTCCGTCGCGGTCGTCGAGTATGCCGTTTGCAAGAGTTTCGGGCGCACTCCAAGTAAGGCCTTCGTCGCGGCTGCGGATCATTTGCAACTTTCCGAACGGACACACGTGGAAATCCCTGTCGCCGGAAAACACAACCAACAACTCCCCGTTTGAGCGGCGGCATACTGTAGGCCATCCCACATAACGCCCGCCTTGGCGGAAAATAACCCTGACCCATTCTATGTCAGCACCGTCCTGAGAGTGCGGAACATCGAATTTTTCCGCCGAAACATCCATTTCAGCAAATGTTTCTACAGCCGAAAAAGCCAGCAGTAAACAATAAACCGGTTTTCTTAAAATTCTTTTAAAAAAACTTTTTTTTAAATCCATAAAAAAATTCCTCCCCGTAGCCCTTTGACTCAGCAGCAGACAAGAAATAGCCCGCGGGCGCCCATCCAGTCAATTCTTTTTTAAAGACTTGCGCAGCCGCAAAAAGTTTCCGCTTGACGCGAAAGCGGACGGAATCTAAAAAACACTCCGGTCTAATTTGAAATTATATATGAAAAATACATTGATTTTTACGGGGATTTTTATGGCTTTTGCGGCGTCTTTATGCTTTTGCAGCGCCAAAGAATACGACAGCCAATACGATGTAGCCGCTATCGTTTGGCCTGCGTACCATCCGGAGCCGCGGTGGAAGGAACTAGGCATATTCCCACACGGCAATGGCGAATGGCAGAATGTCTATGAAGCCGTATCAAAAAAAGAAGGAGACAACCAACCACTAGTCCCTCTATGGGGATATGAGCCCGAAGACAACCCTATTGTAGTCGCGCGCAAAATAGACGCCGCCCTGGCTGCGGGAATCAATGTCTTTATGTACGATTGGTACTGGTACCAAGGCAGGCCGT
>CALXLN010000096.1 GCA_944389215.1 uncultured Opitutales bacterium | reverse complement strand
CTTTTGCGGGATATTTTGCAGATTACAACCTTGAGTCGACTTCAGGTTCATATTCTTGGGGTAATATAGAATGGGTTGATTCCAACGGAGAGCTGTTGGACGGGTATCCGCCTTATCTGACAGACAGCGTGTATATAGGAACTAATTCTATAAGCGTAGAGATTACCAACGAGGCTTACGCGAAGGAAGTTTCTCTTGGCGTTACAAGCGGAAAAACGTCTCCTGTTAGCCTTGCGTTTTACGGAGAGGGCGCTTTCCTTTATGTAGGAAATGACGGCGATGTAGGCGGTTCTATAAATTCAGTCGACGCCGCTACCGGTGATACCGCAACCCTTGACTGGACTATGCAAAGCAGGTTGGTTTTTTCATCAAATAATACAACGGGCGTTTCAAGCCGATTCACAAATGCTTCGGAGTTTGAAGTCTATGTTGTGGAGGTTGGCCACAACGGCCAGTTTGCCGGCACCGAATGGCTTATAACCCAAGACTGCAACTATACCGTTACCGGATGGCTGAATGTCGGCGCTACAAACGGCACCAATAAAGGCGATTTTACTGCAGCCATCACCCATACCGCCGGAACTTTGAATGCGAGCAGAATAATGTTTTCCTCCGGTACATCCGACGGCGCCATATCAAACACTTGGTACACTTTAGACGGAGGTAAATTTAACGTTTCCAGCGTTCATATAGGCAATACGCAGGATACGGACCAAAGCGGAAACATTGTTACAATAGACGCCAATTTCAATTTGCTAAGCGGAGAGATATCGCATTATAATAATTACACGGATATGACATTCCGGGATTCTTTCGGGCACGACAATATAAAAAGTACGGGAATGATTAACAATGGCGCGTTCAATCTCAATTTTAGCGATAAAAAAACCACATTTGAAGGCTATGCCGGCACGCATAGCGCAATGGTATTCAATACAGCCACTCCGATAATACGATTCGAGGACACTGTAAAGTTGAAGGATTACGAGTCGACTGCCGGCGGATTTACAATCCGCGGCAACGGAAAGCTTTACAATTATGCCGATGCAACTATAACCGGAAAGATTTCCGTTTTGGATACTGCAACTCTTATTGTATCCGGAACGGACTCTATCAGCGTGAATGGAGTAAATGTTTCAATGACCGGCAAGATGTTTGAGACGGCGTCCGAAATTTACGTGTCAAGCGGCGCAAAGTTCGACTTCTCAAAATCCGCGATTCAAAAAGTGTTTTCCGGACAGACTCTAAGCGGTGCGGGGCAGGTGTTGGCAAGCACGTCCCAGAATCTTCAGGTACTTGGAGCCCTCGCGCCGGCAGGCGACGACGGCAATGCGGGGAAGCTTGTCATATCAGGCAATGGAACGGTTGAAATGTCTAAAGACGCCTCTTTGATGTTCAACTTGTTCTCATCCGACGGCAAGACGATTTCTTCCACAGATAAAATATCATTTGCAGTGTCGACTACTTTTGTAGAGATGGCAGTGGGAGACGGGTTGGGGAAGTTTATTTTCGACACTTCCCAAATAATGGAAGACACGTCGTTCTTGTTGTCTAGCCTGTTTGAGAATGCCGATGCCGATTGGTCGAAGTTTGAGTTTTTGACCACGGAAGCTTCGCGCGTGCAAGCCGCATTCGACGGAGTCGACACAATCAACCTTTCGATAATTCCGGAACCGTCTGAGGTCGCGGTTGTTCTGGGCGCTTTGGCTATAGCATTTGCGGCGGCGCAAAGGCGGAGAAAATAAAGCGAGGGAGCTCTCTGGGGGAAAATGTGCGCGGAAATTTAGCGCGAGAAAAGCCGTATACGTGAGTTGGCGGATTTTTTTGCGGATTCGCGCGGCAAGATAGCGTCTTTTTTTTAAGTTTTATCATTGTTCGCGCAGGCGCAATTATCGCATTAAAAGCCGACTGCACTTTACAGGGTGAAACTTTGCACAAATTTTTTAAGAGGTTTTTATAAATTTATTTGCATATCCCAACCCGCCTCGAACATTTTGCGGCAGGTTGGAGCTTTTATGAAAGATATCTCTTTTGAAATGTGCCGTTAGTGTATGCGCATTAAAGCGTTGGGTTGATTGCTATTTTTATTTTTCCGAGCTTTCAGGCTGGCGCTTATATTCCGCAAAAACGCTCGCAAAAAAATAATCGGTAAAAAATAAAAATTTTCGCCTTTCAAAGGGGTGCGCATAAAAATATAAAAACTCTTACGGCTTTATGCAGTGGTTTTCTTTGGGCTAAAACCGTTGGATAGCGGCGATTGGACCGTCGCAAGGCGCTTATGAATTTTAAGTCTTTAAGGTCAAAAAACGTAAAAAGTGTCCGCTTGTTTTATGCGCAGGCAAAAAAAAGCGGGAATAAAAATTCCCGCCTTTTTTATAGATAGATGAAACTATTTCAATTCCTTTACTTGGATGTTTTTCCACAGCACTTTGCATTTCATTCCGGCGTGGATTTGAAGCCCAAAGAATCCGGGTTTTGTGCCTTTCCATTCAAGGTCTGAAACGGGGACTCCGTTCAGCCATGTCTTGATTGTATCGCCATTGCATAGGATTGTCATCCTATTCCAGTCGTCAAGTTTTACAGCTTTGCGGGCTGTTTCATGGTCTTCCCTGGAAAGCGAGTATTTCCATTCAAAGCCCTCGTTGTAGATGCCTGCGGACCAAACCCGGACAGAATCGTCCATTTCGGCTTGCGGTCCATAGACTCCGCCATTTTTATTTGTTTGGCCGCGGAATATAACTCCGGAATTTCCATGTTCAACCCATTTAAAGTCGCAGACGAAAATAAAGTTGAAATAATCTTTTTTATCGGTGGCCAAAAACGAGTTTTGCTTCATTTTCGGGTCGGTCTCGCCAAGTATGCAGCCGTCTACAACCGAATATTTGGCGCTGCCGGTAGTGGTATGCCAGCCGTTTAGCGTCTTGCCGTCAAACAACGATACAAACGTGTGGTCGGCTATCGGTTCCGGATCTTGGGCGATTTTCATCTCGCGGTCGTCTGCGGCTCTAGCCTTATATTGTTCCTGTCACACTTGTTTGGGAGGGGCTATTTTTACTTTTAGCTTTTCACCAATAAATTTATAAAGCGGATCCGATTTATCCAAGTTGCCGTCCAAGATTTCCCACGCGGCGGCCGCCATAAAGGGCTTTTCGCGGCTCTTGGCGAGCTTCTTTATGATGATTTTTGCGATTTCTTCGCGCATCTGGGAATCTTTTACACTCTTGAAGTTCGCGGCGAAATCTTTGAGGTCGCCATAAGTGATAGAATCTTCGAGGTGTTTTTTAGCCTTGGAATTGCCTTCGAGGAAAATTTTCCAAAGTTGGTTGCGGGCTTTTAAATCGCCGCGGTTAACAAGAATTTCAAGAACCTGCAAGTCGTTCTTTGCGGCTTCGGCTTCAAGAATTTTCTTGAGGTTAAAGCTTGGGTTCTCGACAAGCACGTTGCGGGCGAGGTTTGAATACGGGCGTTCGCCTTTTCTAAAAATCTCCAGAATTTTTCTAAGGTTTTGCTCGTCGGTGCATAGGAAGCGCGCGGAATATATTGCCTCTGCCTTGATGTCCGAATCAGCGGAATCCATTTCAGGCGCGATTGTTGGATAGAAGCGCGTGTCTCCGGTAATCATAAATGAACCTATTGCCGCAAGTTTCGCTTTGCGGTTAAGAGACGGGAACTTTTTTATCAGCTCCTGGGAATTCTCGAAAGTCCTGCCTTTGTTCATAGCTCTGCCGGCCATTGCCGAGTTGAATCCTCCTGCCGCGATAATATTGTCAAAATAGGCGACTCTATTGTCCG
>CALXLN010000095.1 GCA_944389215.1 uncultured Opitutales bacterium | reverse complement strand
TACCGCTTGAGAGTCCTCCTAGAATGTGGAGTGAAACTATGAAAAACAAATCTAAAAAATCAACCTATTCCACAACCTTTGGTATTGACCCAAAATCAACCTATTCCACAACCTTTGGTGTTGACCCATTTTTTGAAAGTGGCACCCCCGATCGGATTCGAACCGATGTCGCCTGAATGAGGTTCAGGAGTCCTAACCACTAGACGATGGGGGCAGGATTATCTTTGAAGAGTTTTGTGCAATAAATGGAGCACTCCATTAAAAACACGGGCGCCAATCGTGCATAAGGGCATTTTATTGTCAAGCAATTTTAGGCTTGGTTTAAGAATAAAACACCCTGGAATTTTTCGGCGTAATTTTTTAACACAATATTTTTCTGGGTGGATTTTTAATTTAATGCTAAAAAGTAAGGTTGACAATTTATTGCGCCTTTTGCAGACTTGCAGCGAATTAAAAACGTTTGTATTTGCTTTATTATAATATGAAAAACAAAATTTTTGCGATATTTGCCGCATCTTTGGCGTGTTCGCAGGTCATGGGCGCCACCTACTATTGGACTCGCGGTACCGCTACAGGGTCGAATAACAGGTATTATACAAACATAAATAATTGGAGTTTGATAGACTGTTACAATAGTTCCACCAATCCCAACGGATACAATACCAGTCCCGCGACAAGTATTCCCGGAGAATCGGATACAATGAGATTGACATATCGAAGCGGCGCAAACGGTTCCGACGGAACCTCCGCAACGCCGACTATTATGTTAAACGCGAATGTCGATTTGGGCCAGATTGTCATAAACAATACGGATCAACCCCCTCTTTTAATCTCCGGGCCGGATAACAGCATAACTTTCAATAAAAAGGCTCTAAACAGCGATATTAAAGGTTCGTATATAATTATTACAAAAGAGCGCAATATAGGCACATTCTCCTTTGATACGAATATAATTGTGGCGCATTCCGGCAATCATAATGTCACCATTCAGAATACTTCAGATGCCGACTTGGCTTTTTTGGGTAAGAACTTTACGGTTGAAGGGCAAATGGCTTCGGGAGAGTATCGCGAAGTGCGCTTTTATACTGCTCCTCGCAAAAAAGGCGGCGATATATGGATAGACTATGCCAGTGGAGACATTATTCTTAATACGGCATTATATTCGAAAATGAACGTAGTATTTTCCGGCGGCGGAAAACCTACGGATGCAAACGCTTCGAGGGGAGTTTTTTGGCTTAAGGGAACGGAGTCTAATGTCATGGGATGGACCCACATTAGGGATTGTGCTAAAGTTTATTTGGATAAAAGAGGCGCGCAGGCAATATCTTCTGACCAGTCTAATGGAAAATATCTGTATTTTGGATGGCGTTCCCAAATTATTTGGTTGAATGACAATCAAATAGCGGATGATATTAGGGTTCAGTTTAAAACACCCATAGCCGATGCTCAAAGTCCTTCAGATTTGACGGGAATTTTTTATTTAAACGGGCATAGCGAGCGCATAGGAACCATTGACTTATGGAATGACAATTCTACTCCCAAGCAGGGCTTGCAGGCAGTTATAGACTTCGGCAACGGCGGGGAGCAAAGTTTTACGTTTGCCGGCATTAATTTCCAAACGACAAACTCTACTTTTGCTGCGCGAGTATATTTCTATCGAACTTTTTTGGACTTTAGAAACTATCGTCTTGGCGAAGACCATGTGTACTGCAAGGCAAAACTTTCGTCGAGTTCGTTTATGAACGACGACCCGAGGGATAGGACTACAAAGACATATTTGAATCTTATCCGATTCCCCGAGTTTGGCGTATTCGGCGTGGATTATGAAATTGCCGAGACGCAGGTAACTATAAATGGCGAGACCCTTTACGAGTATTCGCCAAGGGCGCTTGGAGACTAATCTTATTCTTTTTTGTTTGGCGCGCGTGGTTCGCGCGCCTTTTTTTATAATATAAAATGGATATAAAGAATTTATTTTTGGACAATCCGCGCCGTCGCAGAATATATGCGGAGGTAAACGGCGTAAAAGTCGGGCTTATGGAAGTCGCACTTACCCCAACACGCCACAAGGATGCTCCTTGCACTCCCAATCAACCCGTACGCATTTACGACACAGCGGGAGCATGGGCGGATGCAGATTTTCACTTTGACACTTCAAAAGGACTTCCGAAGATTCGCATAGATTGGATATCGGGGCGTGGGGACAATGAAATAGTCGGAGTCTTGAAAAAATCCCCAAAAAATCCATTCGGCGGCAGGGAGATTCGCAGGGCAAAGCCGGGTGCGCGTCCGACGCAAATACATTACGCAAAAAACGGAATAATAACTCCCGAAATGGAGTATGTCGCCGCGCGCGAGAACCTTGCCCGCCTAAACTCGATAGAGTCGAAAACCGGTCCGGACGCTCCGCGCGACAGCCTTTTTATAGAACATTCCCAACGCGGAAACACCGAGGCCATAACTCCGGAATTTGTAATGCGCGAGGTCGCAAGGGGCAGGGCAATTATACCGGCGAACATAAACCATCCCGAGCTGGAGCCTGCGGTAATCGGGCGAAATTTTCTCGTAAAAATAAATACCAATATCGGCAACAGTTCGATGGCGTCGTCCATTCCCGAGGAGGTCGAGAAAATGCTGTGGGCTATAAAGTGGGGGTCTGACACGCTTATGGATTTGTCGACGGGGGCGGATATAGTGGACACCCGCGAATGGATTATCCGCAACTGCCCCACTCCGATAGGCACTGTCCCTCTTTACGAGGCGCTTGAACGCGTCGACGGAATTGTTGAGGATTTGACATGGGAAGTATATCGCGACGTGCTTGTTGAGCAGGCGGAACAGGGTGTGGACTACTTTACCATACATGCCGGAGTTTTGCGAAAGTTCCTTCCTGAAGCTGCCAAACGAATGGCGGGAATTGCCTCTCGCGGCGGTTCCATTATGGCAAAGTGGATGATTTCGCACAACCGCGAGAATTTCCTGTTTGAGCACTGGGATGAAATTTGCGAAATAATGTCCGCATACGATGTTTCATTTTCAATAGGAGACGGATTGCGTCCCGGCGCGATTGCCGACGCGAACGATTCCGCCCAGCTTGGCGAATTGAAGGTTCAGGGCGATTTGTGCCGCAGGGCGTGGAATTTTGACGTACAAGTAATGTGCGAAGGCCCCGGGCATGTTCCAATGCACATGATAGAAGAAAACATGCAAAAACAGCTCGATTGGTGCGACGAAGCTCCCTTTTATACGCTTGGGCCTCTCGTAACCGATATCGCCGCAGGCTACGACCATATAACAGCAGCCATAGGCGCTTCGATAATAGGCTGGAAGGGGACCGCAATGTTGTGCTATGTTACGCCGAAGGAACATTTGGGGCTGCCTAACCGCGACGATGTCCGCGAGGGCGTTGTAACTTTCAAATTGGCGGCGCATGCGGCAGACTTGGCAAAGGGGCATCCCGCGGCACAATACAGAGACAACGCAATGAGTTTAGCCCGCGCCGAATTCAGATGGGAAGACCAAATAAATCTTTCGCTCGACCCAGAGCGGGCAAGGGAGTTCCGCAGCCGCAACGATAAGGAATTTTCGCGCGACAATTCCGAGGTCCACCACTGCACAATGTGCGGGCCTAAGTTTTGTTCGATGCGCGCTTCTCTCGAAATAAAAGAGAAAATGCAAAATAAAAACAACGATAAATAGGTTGCTCCATGCAAGACGAAGCCTCCAGACTTTTTAAATGCGGATACAATTGCGCACAGTCGGTTTTTGCCGCGCATGCGCCAAAATTGGGCGTGGAGAAGGAAACTGCTCTTAGGATTTCCGCGCCGCTAGGCGGAGGCGTAGGGAGAATGCGCCAAGTGTGCGGCGCGTTTTTGGCATGTTCTATGCTGTGGGGATTAAAGAATGCCACAGGCTCGGATTCGCCAGAGGCTAAAGAGCAGGTATATAAGGACACTCAGCGTTTGGCGGAAATTTTTGTTTCGGAAAATGGATCATTAATATGCCGCGAATTATTAAAGCTTGCCGCCGACGCTCCCACTCCGCCGACTCCCGATCCGCGGACACAAGCGTATTACGATTCAAGGCCTTGTGCAAATGTCGTGGCAAGGGCATCCGCAATGATACGTAGAGAATTATCGTAATTTGCGCAGCCGACTTTTACGATACAGGCTTTATGCGCGTTTGGTTCCTGTTTTACAAGATTCAGGAGGATTGTTTTTTTGCGCTATTTTCGGGAAATCATCTTGCGCGCTTATTGCCGTTTGGCTTTTGTATTTTGCAGATTGTGCTATGCAAGGCAAACTTGAGCTCCGTTAGATTATTGCTCGGTTTCATGCCGGCTCAATCCGTATGTCTGGGCAGATTGGATGCCGCCTGCATGGACAACGGTTTTTGCTGAAAGCAAATCTATTGCCGCGTTTTCAAAATAGACAGTATGATTCTCGTCGCGGGGTATAGGCGGCTTTTTATATTAGTTGACTATTGAAGTTCCCGTTTTGCGTTCAGGGTTGATATTTATTTTAGATTCGTTTTTTTACTGCATATCTTTTAACGCGGTATTGCCTGTTTTGTTTAAGGATAACCGCAAGTATGATTCTTTGGGGAAAACTTAGTTTTTTAATATTCGCCCACTGAAATATCGTTTTTTAGGAATTTAGAATTAGATTGTATCTTAAAACAGCTTCGGGAGGGAGTTTTTTAGTACTTATTTTATTTGCAAAGCAAAAAAAACAGCGGCCCGTTAGAACCGCTGCTTTTTAAGTTGTTGGTCAGGTTAAATTAGAACAATACCTGAACCTGTGCGCGAACAGTATTGCCGTAAAGACGTTCATTGTCATTTACGTCATATCCGCCTTGGAAGTAGCCAAACTCGTAGCCGAGAGAGGTCTTAACCGCGGGAGTTGCGTACCAGTTTACGCCGCCGAAGAAGGTCATTGCTTCATTATAGAAGAGACCGGATTCCGTTTCAGCACCCATGCCGTTTGTTGTTATGCAGGAGAAACGGAATACGGGTTCAAGTGCGCCCCATTCGCCGATGTCCATCTTGTAGGCGGCTGTTACGTTTGCGCCCATCGGAGTGCGGCCAACGCCGTTGCGTCTCGGGGTGTAGTCTTCAGCCTGCTGGAGGAAGAATTCGCCAATGAGTGTCAAACCGCGCCAAGAAAGCGTTGCGTAAGGATTGATGCCCCATACGCTTCCTTTCTTATTAATATTAGGATCAAAATTTGTCATGCCCTGCGGAGCATATCCAAAGTTGATTCCGAGGTCGTATGCCAAAGATTCACCCTTGATGTCGGCAACGTTCTTGTATCCAATTGCCGCCCAGAACGAGAGGCTGCTGCTTTCGCCAAGGTCGCCAACAGGATTAAATTCTCCGCCTTCAGAAACGCCGGATGTTACAGCAGCGCTGTAGTAGAGGCCGTCAACTTGTGTGATGTTGCCGTCCCAGAATACGCCGACTGTGCGGGAACCAAAGTTCTTGTCGCCTGTGCCATTGCTGTCCGCGCGGGTAAAGAAGAATGTGGCTACGGAACGTTCGATTGCCAACTGGCCGAAGTCGCACATGTTCTGTTCATAGCCCATGTTGACTTTGCGGAGACCGAGCTGGAGTGTGCCGTTGAGGTAGTCGAGGTCGATTTTCTTGGAAGCTACAACCTTGTCGAGGTAGTTTCTGTTTTGACCTTCTGTGCCGAAGTCCGTTACGACCGTTGCGCTCCAACCAGCGCCAACGTCGGCTTCAACGCCGAGTTTTACATAGCGAAGTGTGAAACCGCTCTGTTGGGATGGGCTTTCGCCGCCAGACTTGACGCTGTCCTTGCTCCATGTGTACCAGCCTTGCGCTCCGCCAAAAATCTTGATAGATTTTGTGCTCTTCGTCGCGGGGGTTACTGCCACTGATTCCTTTGCAATCTGGGCGGCTTCCTGCTGCGTGAGCATACCCTTCTTGACGAGAGTTTCGAGAAGAGCCTTATCTTGTGCATTAGCGGCAACGGCCGCGCCTGCTACGAGTAAACTAATGACTATTTTCTTCATATCTATTGTAGTTTGTTTGGTTTTTCTGAAACTGAATTTAAGGCTCAAAATTTGAGCTGAAAATTCAATTTTGGGCTAAATTCTCACAAATTTCTTATCGAAATCAAGCTTTTTTTTTAATGTCTAAAACTTGCCGGTTATGCAGTGTATATATAAATAATAGAATTGCCAGCGCGGTTTGCATGCGCAATGAAAGGGAATAACGCTTTTGGGTTGGCGGCGGCATTGATATTTTTTTTACGGTATAAAAAATTGCAGATATTTTTTATATATAAATTTTATCAAAATTGATTTTAACGGCCCGGCGGGTTCTAGGGAGTGCGGTCAATAATTAGTGCGTTTTATTTTGTGGAAGTCGGCACCACAAAAATTTGCCGGCGGAAAAGGGGAGCTTGTTCTTTTTATTATTATAATGTATGTGTATGACCCTTAAAAACAGATACTTAAAATGGCAAGCCATTCCTGTTTCTTGCTCTTATGCAAGGGGGAATGCCTTAAAGAATAAAAAAGTTTACATTTCAATCCTTATAAAAGTTGCAGGAATTCCGAAAACTTCCATATGCTTGGAAACAATGTAAAAAGGAGAATTTTAATGACGGATAAAGGCAAATTGTTTTACGCGGCGGGACTTGTTTGCATAGTCCTTCTGCTTATGGTTTCCGGATTTGCCGCATACATTTTGTGCATAGACAACCCTGCCATAACGCATATTGCCGACGCCCACATAGACTCGTTTTCCAACGGTCTTATGACTTACGCTTCCATAAGCATGGGTTTGATATTAACGGAATTTGCACTTTTGTTAACGTTCGCGTCGAGCCCATTTTTTAAAAATTGGCAGCGCACGGGAAAATTTAAACTTTGGCAGACGGTGAATTTATTTGCAGTGTTTACGAGTTTGGCGGTTTTGGTTTCATCGTTTGTCCTGCTGGGCTGGGAAGGCACACTGCCGGCGGTTTTGGCAATTCTGGCTATGAATGTCGTATCTATGGCAATGGTGTTTATTCCGTTGCTAATGGTGGCCGGACATCTGATGCGCTACAATTCGGAGGCTTGATGCGTTTTTTAGTATTATGCGCAATATCGCCCGGAACCGCCTGTGAGTGTTTCTATTTCTCAAGCAATACATTGCCGGACTTTACGACATTTTTACAGGCTATTTCCACAGGCGGAGTATCGTATGCGCAATCCAAAATTCTCAAGCCATTTGCGTCATCCGCCACAATCGACGGCCTAGCGGCTTTTTCTCCCGCAGTCAGAAATTGGATGTTTTGAAGTGTTATGTTGTCTGCGTGGCGCACGTACATTCCGTACGAGGGCAGGCAAGTGCCAAACATTCTGTTTTCAGGATATGACGCGGTTTCCTCCGGAACTTTTTCGTTTCCGTCGGATACCGGCCCGCCTCCCAACAGGTTGAAAACGCAGTCGCTGATGGAAACATTTTGGACGCGCCCGCCTTCGACTCCCGTAATGGAACTTGAAATTTGGCTTTGGGCGGTGGCAGTAATTCCCCTAATTACTACATTCTTCACAAAACCGCGCCTTTCGTCTTTATTGCGGTGCCCAACCCTTATAAATATGGGAGTTTGAATGTCGGTCATTACTATGTTTGAAATGGTTACGTTTTCCAGAACCCCCCCCGTCGACCGCTTCTAGCGCGATTCCCGAAATTCCGGTTATGGGCTTTGCCACGCAATACCGCTCCATCCACGACAGGGAATTCCAATTGCGTATGTTGGATTCGCTTGCAGCGCGGATAATACAGTTGGAGATTGCTATGTTTTTGAATCCCGCCCTGCTTGCCGTGCCGAATTTTATGGGATTGCAATTCGAGGCTATTACACAGTTTGTTATGGCGACGTTTTCCACAACGAATTTGTCGTCGTCGCTTTTCAGGCATACGGCATCGTCGTCGCAATCTATAACGCAGTCGGATACAACCACATTTTTGCCGTCTATGTCTATACCGTCGTTATTCCAATTTGTGTGAGAGTATATTCTTATTCCGCGCACAAAAACACATTCGCTTCGGAAAATTCTGAAGGTCCAAAACGCCGAATTTTGCATCCGAATGTTTTCGACCGAAAAATTATTCGAGTCTTTTACGAGCAGCACATGCGGCCTGCCGGGAAGATTATCTTTCTTTTCATACAGTCCGCCGCTGCCGTCAAGCGTGCCGAATCCCTTTATGCCGGCGTTTTTTCACTTTTTCCGCAATGACCAGAGCTGCCGGCTTTTTGCCGTCGACCGGCGTCATTTTGATAGTTGCGCCCCTGTCGATGTTTAATATTACGCCGTCTTTTAAGCGGATATTATTGCAGTTGTACAGGCCGTTGCCAACGCGCACTTCTCCTCCGCCGCTTTTGGAGCATTCGTCTATGGCTTTTTGTATGGCCGAATCGGCAAGAGCCTCCGATTTGCCGTCTGCTCCGAAATCCGCGACGTCAAAGTCGCGGGCGGATAGGTTTGCCGAGGCCGCAATCAGTATCGCGGACAAACAAAAGAACATTTTTGTTCTAATATAAACTTCTCTTTGTTTCTTATTGTGTTGCGCCGCTATTGCTTAGATTGTCCGTGCGCGCCGAATACGCGCGCCGTAGCGTTTAAATAGTCGTAGCCGTAGCATTTATCCGGCTCTAGGTATTCCCCTTCGGTCCATTCGTTCCAAGCGTTTATTATGATAAGTTTCGGCTTGTCAGCCGGGATGTTTTCGTCCGCCCACGCTTTTGCCTTGCGAAGGGCTTTTTCGTACGAGGCCGGCGACTTTCCCTCGACTATGGGCTGGAACTCCCCTTGGGGATAGCGCGGATTGGTATCCCAGCCGGTTGAAACTATCGGGAAGAAAAGTCCGTACTCCTTTTTAAACTGCTCCCATTCGGCGATGCTTGTGTCGACCCAAATGTCGTAATTGTCGCGTTTGCCGCGCATATTGTAAGTGGACATTGATTCAAATCCGTAATATTTGGCTATGTCCGTATTTGAAGGTTTTTCAACGCCTGGCACAATTCCTTTTGCGGGGCCGTGCCATGCCATCGACATAAGGTGGAGTCCGTCGAATCCGGCTTTTTTGCACTCCGCGCGCAAGAAATCCAGCGCTTGCAGCGT
>CALXLN010000094.1 GCA_944389215.1 uncultured Opitutales bacterium | reverse complement strand
CCCTTTATTTAAGCCAAGTACCTGACCGGGGACTCGAACCCCGAACCAATTGATTAAGAGTCAACTGCTCTACCAATTGAGCTAGTCAGGCTTAACAAATTTAAGGCTTGCACAGTAGGTGTTTTTCCGGTTCTTGCAAGAAAATTTTTCATTTTTTTCACATTATTGTTTTATGCGGAAATGTTTGGGGACATGGAGTTGAGGCGCATAATTGTTGCGCGGAATATACACCTATGCGGGCGCTTTCAACAATAAACCTGATGCTGCTTAATAAAAGCTTGTCTTATTTTTGACGTTCTTATGCGGCGGCGCATAGCACTGCGTTGCGCTTTCAAAACGCAAATTATTCTTGAAAGCCCGAATTTCAAAAATATAAACGCAATTATGAAATTACATACGTTTATTAAGTGCGTCGCCGCCTCTATTGCGGCTGTTGCATCGTTTCCCCTCTTTGCCGCCGAAGATTGGCAGAACGAATCGGTTTTTAGAATCAATAAAGAGCCGGCAAGCTCCACGATGAAATTCTATCCGACCGCCGAGGCCGCCCTTGCCGAAGGTAAAACACCTTTTGAGGCGTCGCTAAACGGGGATTGGAAGTTCAAATTTTCGGGAAATCCAAACGCCCGTCCGAAGGATTTTCAGCGTTCCGATTTTGACGATTCGGCTTGGGATACTATACCCGTTCCGTCAAATTGGGAAATGCACGGGCACGGAGTCGCCAATTATACAAACATCATTTATCCTTTCAAAATGAACAAGCCCTTTGTAATGGGCGAACCCGACGCCTCTTACACGACACATGCGGAAGACTTCCGCAATCCGGTGGGGTCGTATCGCCGCTCGTTTGAACTTCCAGCCGACTGGAAAGGCGGGAGGGTATTTTTAAAATTTGACGGCGTAAGCAGCGCTTTTTACTTGTGGATAAACGGAAAAAAAGTCGGATACTCCCAGGATAGCCGCACGCCGGCGACGTTCGACATAACGCAATATTTGGCGTTGGGCAAAAATACCGTGGCGGTCGAAGTCTACAAGTACAGCGACGGTTCGTATTTTGAAGACCAGGATTTCTGGAGGCTCGCCGGAATATTCCGCGACGTTACTTTAATGTGGCAGCCTGATATCGCCGTGCGCGACGTATTCAATAAGGCTACGCTGAAAAACAATTACCGGGACGGCTCTTTGGTAACCGAGCTGCTCGTCTCAAACCCCACCGACATTCGCCGCGGATTCAAGCTTTCCGGCCGCCTGTATGATTCGTCAAACCGCCTTATTTCAGATGCCAATTTCGACTCCGAAATCGCGCCTAAGTCGTCGATGCTTTGCCGCTGGAATTTTCCGACAATCCAGAGCGTAAAGGTGTGGAGCGCGGAAGAGCCGAATCTGTACAAACTTCTCGTAGAGTTTGAAACGGCGGGCGCCGAAAAAATCTATACGGTTTTCAATGTGGGATTCCGCAGCGTGGAAAGAAAGAACGGTCAGGTTCTCGTCAACGGAAAGCCCATTTTGTTCAAGGGCGTTGACCGCCACGAACATTCTCCGGACCGCGCCCAGGCAATAACTCCGGAAGTGGCAAAGGCGGACATTCTGGCGATGAAAAAGTACAACATCAACGCCGTCCGCACGTCGCACTATCCCAACCATCCGTCTTTTTACGACTTGTGCGACAAGCTTGGAATGTACGTCATAGACGAGGCCAATATAGAAATGCACGAGCTTTATACCAATAAGGACGGCCCCATAGGAAAAGGATGGGAGGCCGCAACTCTGGACAGGGTAAAAAATATGGTTGAACGCGACAAGAACCATCCATGCGTCCTATTCTGGTCTCTCGGCAACGAAACCATGGACTGCAAGGCTTTTGAGGACGCCGCTGCTTGGGTGAAGAAGCGCGACGCCTCGCGCCTGCTGCACTACGACAGAAACCTTCCTCCGACGTACGCCGATGTTTATTCCGAAATGTACATTACTCCGGAAGACATAGTGAAATTCCTGCGCAAAGAAGACAAGCTTGAGCCGTCTTTGCGCCGTCCGGTGATACTTTGCGAATATTCCCACGCCATGGGCAACAGCAGCGGAGTTCTCAAAAACTATTGGGATTTGGTGCGCAAAGAGCCGCGCTTTCAAGGCGGTTTCATTTGGGACTGGAAAGACCAGGGCATATATAAAAATGCCGAACCCAGCATATACGTAAAAGACTCCGCCAACACAAAACGCTCTATTTGCGTATTTCCCGATTCCAGAACCAAGCGCGTAATGGAGCGCGCCGGAGTCGTTGCGGTTCCCGGGCTTTTTGAACGCCCGGCGGGCGCGTTTACCGTGGCTTTGAAACTCAATTCGCAAGGGTTTGAGCCGAAAGTCGATTACGACGAGGGTTCCGCCAAGATTTCCAAGCAGCCGCATCCGGTGCGCTTTGCTCCCACGGAGATTCTCGCGGAGCAAAAGGGCGTTTTTGCTCTCATGTTTGTCGACAAGCGCAAGACATTGTCGTTTTCTGTATGGAACGGATCTGCGTGGGACATTTTGGAGGCTCCGGCAGATTTTAAGAGGAGTGCGGAAATCGCCGCCACCGCTGGAAACGGAGAGATGGCTTTGTATTTGGACGGCAAAAAAATAGCATCCAAAGAAATTTCCAAAGATGTTTCGTTCTTCGGCGCGAATCCTCTGATGATTACGCCGCGCAACAAGGAATCCAAGGACTCCGTATTGGGAGCCGTCGAAAAATTCAGGGTGGTCGACGCGGTTTTGGAGAAGGATTTCTTTACAGACAAACCCGACGGCGCAAGGATTCTTTCCAACATCGACTTTGCCGATTTCGAGCAGACTCCGTCAAATAGGAAGTATTTTGCGTACGGCGGGGACTTCGGAGATTTTCCAAACGACGGTTCGTTCTGCATGAACGGCCTCGTTATGGCGGACATATTCCCGAGCCCGCAAGTTTGGGAGGTAAAAAAGACCCACCAGAACATACATTCAAAACTTGTGTCGTTTGAGGGCGGAGTTGCCCAAGTGGATATTTTCAACGAAAACTTCTTTACGGATTTGGGAAATATTTCCGCTTCCTGGGTTGTTACCCGCGACGGCAGGGAAATAGAGGACGGCGAATTCGAGCTTGCCCCGGTGCAGCCCCAAACAACGGCGCGCGCGATAATAGATTTGTCGGATGTCGACATGTCGGAGGACGGCGAGTATTTTCTGCGCCTGTCCTACAAAACCAAGTCCGACACCCCGAACGCGGTTCCCGCCAACTACGAAGTCGCTTGGGAACAGTTCCCGCTGGGAGGAAATTACAAGCAGTTCTCCGCCAGAAACGAGGAAGGCAAATTGAGCGTTGAAAACTCAAACGACTTCTTGACTGTAGCCGGAGACGATTTCAAGGCCGTATTCAACAAGCGCAACGGTTGGCTTTCCTCATACGACTTTGCCGGGAAAAAATTAATAACCGGAGAAATGCGTTTGAGCCTCTGGCGGCCGCAGACAAACAACGACATGGGCGCAAAACTTGCCGAAAAACTCGCCGTATGGCGCACCGCCGCCGAAAGGATGAGGCTTGTGCGGTTCGACTCGCGCCAACAGACCGACGGGGGGTGGTCTTACGTAAGGATTGAAAGCCGCTACGCAATTCCAGCAAAGGATTCTTCGGCGACTTTCTCGTACGATATTTATCCAGACGGCACAATATACGTAAATGGCGAGGTTGCCGTAGCCCAAGGGCTGCCCATGCTGCCGCGGATAGGAATGCAGTTTGCTGTAAATAAAAAGCTGAACACGCGTTTTTGGTACGGCAAAGGGCCATACGAAAACTACGTCGACCGCGACCGTGGAACTTGGGTCGGCAATTTTAAAGACAGCGTTTCAACGGCATTCCATAAATATTCCGATCCGCAAGAGGCGTCGAATGTCGCCGGAGTCCGCCATGCCGCGCTTCTTGGGTCGGGAGTCGGCGCAATGCTCAATATTTATTCCCAGGGCGGATTATTCGAGCTTTCGACATATCCGTGCCTAGTAGAGGATATAGAACAGGCCCTTCATCCAACCCAGTTGCCGGAACGGGATTTCAATATCGCGAATGTTTCAACCATGAATATGGGAGTTGGCGGAATAAACTCGTGGGGGGCTGTGCCGTATGGAGACGCCCAAATAAAGAGCGGCAAGACCTACAAAATTTCCTTTGCCATAAAGGGCAGGGATTGATTACAGGAATATCAATATGACGAAATCGGAACGCGCAAAAATAGTTTCCGACGAGCTTCAACGGCTTTATCCCAATCCGCAAATTCCTTTGCGGAGCCGCAATGTGTACACGTTTCTCGTGGCGGTAGTGCTTTCGGCGCAATGCACCGACAAGCGCGTCAACGAAGTCTCTCCAAAGCTTTTTGATTTGGCGGACACTCCGGAAAAAATGGCGGCGCTTGGCGTGGAGAAGATACGCTCCATAATACAGCCGTGCGGACTCTCGCAGGCAAAGGCAAAAAATATACACGCCCTTTCGGAAATTTTGGCAAGCAGGTACGGCGGAAAAGTTCCCGGCAGTTTCGAGGCTCTTGAAGCTCTGCCTGGCGTGGGGCACAAGACCGCTTCCGTCATAATGCAGCAGGCCTTCGGAGTGCCGGCGTTTCCGGTGGACACCCACATACACAGGCTTGCCCGCCGCTGGAGGCTTAGCGACGGCAGCGGCGTCGAGCGCACCGAGAAAGATTTAAAACGCATTTTCCCCGCGGAGAAATGGGCGGATTTGCATCTTCAGCTAATCTACTACGGCAGGGAATATTGCAAGGCGCACACTTGCAAAACTCCAGAGACGATGTGTCCGCTCTGCAAAAAACTCGCGCGCAAAAAATGACAAAAATCACCGTGATAACAGGCTGCACGTGCTCGGGCAAAACGGCGGCGGCGATTGAATTTGCGCTGAAAAACAACGCGGAGGTAGTGTCGTGCGACAGCGTCCAGGTTTACCGGCATATGGACATAGGCTCGGCTAAGGCGTCAAAAGCTGAACTTGCGCGCGTAAGGCACCACCTGATTGATGTGGCGGACGTTTCGGAGAATTTCGACGTTTCAAAGTACGTCTGCTGCGCGCGCGCCGCTTTGGAAGACATCGCCTCGCGCGGAAAGAACGTTGTGGTTGCCGGCGGAAGCGGCTTCTATCTCATGGCGTGGTTTGCGGCGGTGGCGGACAATTTGCCGATAGACGCTTCCATAAGGAGCGCCGCGGATAAAATAGAATCGGATGGCGGGGCAAAGGGCCTCGCCGAAGCCCTGATGCAAATCGATCCGGACGCCCCTAAATTTGTCGATATGCAAAATCCGCGCCGCACGAAAAACGCTTTGGAACGCTGCATGGCAAGCGGAAAGTCCGTGGCCGAGCTTCTCGACGATTTTTCAAAATTGCCGTGCCCCATGGGCGATTTGAAGCGGGAACTGGTTCTCTTGGAGCCCGACGCAAAAACTCTGAGCCAGGCGATTTTGTCCCGCTCCCGCGCTATGGTAAGAGACGGTTTGATAGATGAAACCCGCGCATTAATCGATATGGGAATACTTCAAAATCCGGCGGCGCGCTCGGCAATAGGCTACCGCGAAACGCTCAAGTGGCTTGGCGAAGGGCGCTCGGATAGAGACGCCTTGGCCCTTGAAATTGCCCAAAACACGCTTTCTCTGACAAAGAAACAGCGCAAGTTTTTCCGCAGAATTTTAGAGATCCACCGCAGGCAGAAAAGCTCCGAGGGTTGTCTGCTTTAATCTTGCGCGCGGGTTTCCGCAAAGTTTCCCGTCGGGCGCGTTTGAAAACGGCGGCTCTTCCCTCGCCGCCCGGTGCGGGGCAGAGTTTTTTTCCCGAATTTCAATGCCGCGCAAAGGCGCCTTGCGGGGCGGAATATTGAAAGTTTTTTTGCGCAAAGCGCGAATGAAAGCGGCACCGCATAAAAAAGCTTTGGACAAAAGCGCTCTTGCGCAAAATCCGAAAGCTTTTGGAAGTTTCTATTGACGCGCGCAAAAGTATGGTGATATTATCCGTAAAAGTAAATCCGCACGGAACGCGGGCGGTCTTTGCGATAAATAAAAAACGGTAATATATGAAAAAGTTAATATCTATTTTGGCAGGCTTATGCGTTGTGTCGATTGCATTTGCCGGCGATTTCAGCGTATCCAAACAAGACTTGTGGCCCGAAGGTAAAATGCCGGGACCGGCGTGCGGCGAACAAGAAGTCGCAAAAACCGCCGCCGACGGCGTTACCCGCATAAGTTTCGTTTCAAAACCTGCTCTTGAAATTTACATTCCCAAAAGCCAAAGACCCACGGGCGCGGTAATAATATCTCCCGGAGGCGGATATTCTATATTGGCGTATAATTTGGAGGGGCAAGAAATCGCAAAATGGCTCGCCGACGAGGGAATAGCGGCGGTCATACTAAAGTACCGCGTTCCCAACAACCGCGAAGGCGCGCTTATGGACTTGCAGCGCGCAATTAGAACGGTTCGCGCAAACGCTTCCGCATGGAATGTCGATCCGTCGAAAATAGCCGTTATGGGGTTCTCCGCCGGCGCCAATCTTTCCGCGCGCGCAAGCACCCTTTATGCAACCGATTCTTATGGCGCAATAGACGAAATCGACAAAATTTCAGCAAAGCCGGACTTTACCTGCCTTATATATCCCGCCTACTGCGACGAACCAATGTTCCAGCAATGCTGGGGCAATAAGCAAAAGAGGCAATATGTGGATTACAACCGCGACTACGAGCTGGCTTCTGAGCTTAAAATAGATTCAAATACTCCCCCCGCGTTCATTGTGCAAACTCAGGACGACAACGCCTGGATAAATTCTTCAATAGCCTATTATCTTGCGTTGAAAAAAGCCAACGTTCCGTCCTGCCTGCACATTTTCGATTCTGGCGGGCACGGCTACGGGATACGCGACAAGGGAAAGCTTGTAAACGACTGGAACGACCTTTGCGAAGATTGGCTGAAAAGCCGCGGATTTTAGCAAGGCGTTTTTCCGAGCGGCCGGGTTTTCACATGGAAAAGCGCGTGAAAATCCGTTTTTCCGGGCGGGGGGATGGAATCGATTTTAGGAATTTTGCATGAGCCCTAGTCTATTGCATTTTTGAAAAATTTTAATGCAATAACGGGCTCCATTTTTCCGGAAACTTCTATTTTTTCGCGTTGCGGAAAATAAAAAGCTAAAATACCGTTTGAAAACGGCGGTATTTTTTTCCCGGCGGAGTTGACGGAATGGATGGCTTCAATTTAATAAAAACTAAAAAAATAAAAAATATGGGAAAAACTATTGCATGTATCGCGTGCCTCTTAGCCGCTGTAATATCAGCTTCCGCTGCGGAGGGAATTGTAAAAAAAATCTGGCCGGATGGAAAAATGCCGGGAACTGCCTGCAAGGAGCAGGAGGCGTTTAAAATTTTTAGGAATAAGGATAAGCGCATAAATTTTGTATCTACGCCCACTCTCGAATTTTTTTTGGCGGGCGGCGACAATCCGTCGGGGCTTGTTATAGTTTGCCCGGGAGGCGCGTATAAAGATATTTGGTACGTAAACGAAGGCACCGAGATAGCCGAGAGATTATCTAAGGCGGGAATTTCGTGCGCGGTTTTAAAATACCGCATTCCAGACAATACCGAAGGCGCTTTGATGGACATTCAGCGCGCAATACGATATGCGCGCGCAAACGCAAAGGAATTGAATATAAATCCCGGCAAGATAGGAGTAATGGGATTTTCCGCCGGCGCTAATTTATCTGCAAGGGCGAGCGCTGCGGACAAAGCCGCATACATGAATGTCGACGGCGCAGACGAAATATCGTGCAAACCCGATTGCACTGTTTTGGTTTACCCCGCGTATTGCGACCAGCCCACTTACGATTGGCGCTGGAACGGCAAGTCCAAGCCGGAGAATATGGATTATTCCGCCCAGTTTGAACTTGCAAAAGATTTGAAAATAAATTCGTCCACTCCTCCAGCTTTCATCGTGCAGACGCAGGACGACAAAACATATATTGACGCTTCCATCGCCTATTATCTGGCTTTGAAAAAATCCGGAGTGCCTGCGGAACTCTTTTTATTTTCAAAGGGAGGACATGGATTTTGTCTTAACAATCAAAAAGACAGAGTGAAGGTTTGGATAAATCTGTGCGAAGACTGGCTGAAGGAAATAGGGTTTTCGGCCGATAAATAGCAACTGCCGCGTTTTTTTCTCCGCAGCCTGTTTGAAGCGCATCTAAAAACAACGCGCGCAAAATCTAAAAAAACTTAAAGAATTCTATGGAAATATTGACACTGCCCTTGGGGCAACTTGAAACAAATTCCTATTTAATTTTGCCGGATGATTCCGATTCGGCGATACTCGTCGACGCTCCGTATGAGGCCGCCACGGCGATTCCGGCTGTCTTGGAAAAGCGCGGCCGCAAGCTGGCTGCGATTTTGCTTACGCACGGGCATTGGGACCATATATGGGATACGGCAGCTTTGGCGGCGGCAACCGGCGCTAAAGTCTATGCCGGCGAGGACGGCAGGCAGCTTATAGAAAATCCGGAATCCCAACTGCAATATATGTTTTCTTTCGGAAATTTCGATGGGGCGAAGATAGGCGTTTTTCCCAAGGACGGAATGGAGCTTGAAATTGCAGGCCTCAAAATAAAATGTTTTGAAGCGCCGGGGCACTGTCCTGGAAGCATAATTTATTATATGAAAGATTCCGACGGCCGCGGCATTCTATTTGCCGGCGACGTGATTTTTGCCGACAGTATCGGGCGCACCGACCTATGGGGCGGAAGTTACGCCGCGCTTGAGAAGTCTATAAAGGAAAAGATTTTCACTTTGCCCGCAAATACCGTAATTTACCCGGGGCACGGCGAACCTACGACAGTCGCCCACGAGCGCCAATACAATCCGTATTTCGGCGGATAGCAAATGCCTGGTTCGGACGATATAATGTATATGTCGCGCGCGCTGGAGCTCGCCAAGCGCGGCTGGGGCGACACGTCTCCCAATCCGATGGTGGGGGCGGTTTTGGTAAAGGGCGGAAGAATTATCGCAGAGGGCTTCCACAGGCGCGACGGCGCCCCGCACGCGGAAATAGAATGTTTGCGCTCCGCATCCGAATCTCCAGAGGGCGCGACTCTTTACGTTACGCTTGAGCCGTGCAGCACTAAAGGCAGGACGGGCGCGTGTTGCGACGCCATTTCTGCGGCGAAAATATCCGAGGTTAAAATCGGGGCTCTAGATCCCAATCCGCTTCATTGCGGCAGAGCATTGGATATTTTGTCGGGGCGCGGAATTAAGTGCGAATCCGGAATTTTGGAAAGCGAATGCCGCGGGCTGAATTTCATTTTCAATTATTCCATTGTAAACTCCCGCGCACTCCTTGCCGTCAAATACGCAGTAAGCCGCGACGGGAAAATCGCGGCTGCCGCCGGAAGTCCCACGCCTATAACGAAAGCCGCCGCGCGCTCCGACGCTATGCGCTGGCGCAGGCTGTTTGGCGCGGTCGGAGCCGGGGCTGGAACGCTGCTGGCGGACAATCCGCTTCTTACCGCGCGCATAGGCGGCGGTGTCCATTGCGGGCAAAGGCTGGTCCTTGACGCGTCTTTGAAATTGGCGGAGGACGCAAACTTGAAAAAATACAACGTTTTTTGCGACGAATTTTCAGTCAATACCAGAATAGTCTGCGATTGCCGCGCCGATTTGAAAAGGCAGTCCCGCTTGGAAAAATCGGGAATAAGGGTGATGAGAATTTCGGCGCCAAAATCTGAGGCTGCCGAGTTTTGGCGGGAGTTGAAGGAAAGAATGTTTGCCGAACGTGTAACGAGTGTTTATATTGAAGGCGGCGCGCGCGTAATTGCGTCGGTTTGCGAGGGGAAAGCAGCCGATTTCGCGTTTGAGTACAGGTCTAAAGATTTGGTTCTAGGCGCCGGCGCATTGGGAGCTTTCGACTTTGTAGCCGGAGGGGAAAAACCGTTCGAGATAATGGGGCAAACTGCGGATTTCGGAGCGGATTTTTTAAAATTCGGAAGGGTCGTTTACAAATGAAGTCCGACGAAGTGAAAGAATATTTTTGCAAGCGGCCGGTTGTGGAGGATTACGCGCGCGCGGTTGACGAAGTCGGTTTATGGAACTCCGAGCGCGCGATGGTGTCCAAATATTTCAATCCTCAAGACTCTATTATTGAGCTCGGTTGCGGGGCGGGAAGAATCTCGATAAACTTGGCTTTGGCAGGCTTTTCAAATCTGACAACCACGGATTTTTCTCCTGCGATGGTCGCCGCAGCGCGGAAAATAGCGGAGGCAAAAAATTTGTCCGCCGTAAAGTTCGCGGTTTGCGACGCCGTGTCCACCGGGTTTGGCGACGCGAGTTTTGGCGGCGCGATATTCGGGTTTAACGGCTTGATGCAGATCCCCCGGCGTGAAAGCAGGAGAAAAGCTCTGTGCGAAATTGCCAGAATCCTAAAGCCGCGGGCGCGCTTTCTTTTTACCACTCACGATAGGGACAATATAAAAAACAGGCAATATTGGGAAAACGAAAAAAAACAGTGGCAAAGCAATTCACAGATGCCGGTTTTGGACGACTTTGGCGACATCTACTACCGCGGAGACCACGGAAATATTTTCATCCATTCCCCTGTGCGCTCCGAAGTAGAGGACGATTTGCGGATGGCGGGCTTTGTGCTTCTAGAATGCCGGTTGCGCTCGCTTATAGCCGAAGAGCCTCAGGCGGTTGTCGATTTTTCCGACGACTGCCTCTTTTGGGCTGCCGAAAAATATTGAAATGCGGATTTAAAAATTCATTATTGCCAATTATTAATAAAGACTGAAGCTTTATGCAATAAAGCTGCATTCGCATGCCCGGTAAAACTGACGGTCGGCTTCTGACCGGCGTATGGGAAAATCCGTATTGGCGGTAAAATTTTTACATAAAAATCCGGATTGTCCGAATATATTATTTATAACAATGAAAAAACTAATATTTCTTATAATGGCTCTTGTTGCAAATACGTTAATCGGCGCTCCGGTGTTGGCGCCGGATCCGAATCTTTTAATCGAAAAGCTCGACAACGGCTTGACGATTGCTGTTTACCGCAATGCCGAACCGCCAAAGCGCGTTTCCATGAGGCTGTTGGTAACGCGGGGTTCGGCTTTTGAAACGGAGCGCGAAAGCGGAATTGCGCATTTCATAGAGCATATGGCCTTCAACGGCACAAAGCACTTTCCCGCAGGGGAAATGGTGGAGTATTTTCAGCGGCTGGGAATGGCTTTTGGCGCGGATACAAATGCGCATACTGGATTTAGGGAGACAGTTTACAAGCTCGATATGCCCGAGGTTTCCCAAAAGCTTGTCAACGACGGCCTTATGCTTCTGCGCGATTACGCGGATGCGATTTTATTCGACCAGTCGGCAATCGACAGGGAGCGCGGAGTAATACTAGCCGAAAAGGATTCCCGCGACAACCAGGATTACCGCAAGGCAGTTAAGGAAATAGGCCATTATTTTAAAGGCTCAATTTATCCTAAAAGAATGCCAATAGGGGAAAAAGATGTAATAAAAAGCGTAAATAAAGAGGACTTCCAAAAGTTCTATCGCGCGACATACCGCCCGGAAAATATAGTTTTGGTAATCGTTGGAGACGTCGACGCCAAGGCGATTGCCGCCGACGCTAAAAAATATTTCGAGGATATGAAGCCGAGCCCAGAGGAGCCACCGCGCGCTGCCAATATGGGCAGCCTTGAAACTTCCGATTTTGAATTCGATTTCGGGGCGGAGTCCATGCCGGTCGACGCGCTTTACGATTCAACCTCAAACACTCCCAAGTCTTATGCATCGCTTTCCGTTGCCAAGGAGCTTAAAGACGCTCCGGACTCGCTTGGGAAGCGGGTTCAAGACTTCCGCATACGCGCGCTTTCAAACGCTGTCAGCGCGCGCTACCTGAGGGTGGCGGACAAGCCCGATTCAAAGATTTCGCAAGGTTCGGCGGGCAGCTTTGAGTTCGATTCTTTTTGCCGGGTTTTCATTTTCAATTCGGAGGCTCCCGTTACAAAGTCCGCCGACGCGCTGGAGGAAAACTTCAGGCAGCTGATGAGTCTGCACAACATTACCGACGCCGAAATCGAGAACGCGAAGAAGAAAATATTCGACTCCATTGAAAGCGAAATCAAAGGCAAGTCCACGCGCAAAAACCAAGTTTTGGCAAATGAAATAACATCGGCTTTTTCCGAAGGATCGGTTTTCACTTCGCCTGAGACCGATTTGGAAATAGCCAAATATGCCCTGAAAGATTTTAACGCCGCCGACGCCGTAAAACTGCTCAAAAGCCTTTTCGACGGCGCAAAAATAAAAGTGTTCATTTCGGACACTGCGGGGGAAATGTCTGCCGGAGAGCTTGAGAAAATCGCGGCGGACGCTTTTGAAAAAGCGCGCAAATCCACATACAGCGCCGAAGTGTTCGCGACGGAAAGCCTGGTGTTTACGGATTTTAAATCTGCCGGGAAAATTTCCGAATCGCGCGAATTGCCCGACTTGGGCATAACCCAGATGCGCTTTGAAAACGGCGTGCGTGTTAACCTGAAGCAGACTGATTTCTCTAAAGACGAAATTATGGTGAAAATTTCTTTCGGCAACGGAATATTCGACATTCCTGTCGACCGTCCCGAATATTTTGCCGCCCTGTATGCTCTGGTTCTAGGCGGAACAAAATACCAGGACGCAAGCAGCATAAGCGCCGCAAAATTCCTTCTTAAAATGGATATAAACGTGGGAATTGACGGAAACAGCTTCGTCATGACGGGCGCAAGCACTAGAAAAGACTTCCCGCAGTTGCTTAAACTCGCCGCCACGATGTTCGCCGATCCGGGATTCAGGGAAGACGGCGCGGAGTCTCTCATGAAATACGGGCAGGGCTTCTACCTGGATTACGAAACGTCTCCGATGTCCAGAATCAAGTTTCTTCCAATAGAGTTGATAGCGACTCCCGTTGCGAGCATACCGGGAACGCTGGAAAATTTTGAAAAGATAAAAATGGAAGAAATCGCCGAATGGCTGAATCCGATACTAAAAAATTCGTATATGGAAATATCCATAGTGGGCGATTTCGACAAATCCGAGGCTGCGGAGCTCCTAAAATCCACATTCGGCGCGATGTCAGCGCGCGAACCCGATAAAAAAGATCCTATGGCGGTTTTGAAAATGAAGCCGTCGGGCGAAAATTTTTCAATAACGTACCGCACCGTCGACGAGCCGCGCTCTATAGCGGCGGTAATGTGGCGGAGCTGCGGCAGAAGCGACTTGGCGCGCATGCGCGCCGCAAATGTTCTAGGAGCCGTTCTCGACGATGTTCTGCGCAAGGACGTGCGCGAAAAGCAGGGCAAGGTTTACAGTCCGTTTGCATACAACAATTCAAGCACTTGGGTCAAGGACTTCGGTCTGATATACGCCATGACGTTCGTTGTCCCGTCGGAAAATGCGGAGCTTGTGGAAACTCTAAAGGCCTGCGGGGAAAAAGTTGCAAAATCAATCAGCGAAGACGAGTTTGAAAGGGCGAAAATTCCGCTGCTTAAGGGAGTGGAAGCAAACAAGCGCAGGAACGAATATTGGCTTTCGGCGGTTTTGAATTTGTCGCAGGCGGTTCCGCTGAACATAGAGCTCGCGCGCACAATCGAAACCGGATACGCCGGAGTATCGCTTGACGACGTCAGAAAGCTCGCCCGCGAGATATTCGCGCTTCCCCCGTATTCAGCAAGTGTAATGCCAGATTCGGATAGTAAAAAATAGTGTTGAAAAAAATGCCGAAATTGCGAAGCTTGCGCCACTATACAAATGAATCCGAAATACAAACGCATAGTTCTAAAACTTAGTGGTGAAGCCCTCAAAGATACGGCCAATGGCGACTGTCTTGACGCTTCAATTTTAAAAAATTTAGCCCTCGAGCTTAAGGAAGTCCATCAGATGGGGGTTCAAATCTGCCTTGTCGTCGGAGGAGGAAACATATTCCGAGGCTTAAGCGGCGCAAAATCGGGGGTGGACAGAACTACCGGCGACTACATGGGAATGCTGGCCACTGTAATAAACGGTTTGGCGTTAATGAACGCTTTGGAGAGCGAAGGCGTTCCGGTCAGAGTTCAGACGGCGATTCCTATGGAAAAGGTTGCGGAGCCTTTCATTGTGCGGAGAGCCGTAAGGCACCTCGAAAAGGGAAGAATAGTGATTTTTGTCGCCGGCACGGGAAATCCGTATTTTTCAACGGATACCACAGCCTCTTTGCGCGCCAGCGAAATCGGCGCCGACTGCATACTAAAAGCCACGAAAGTCGACGGTATTTACGACAAAGATCCGAATAAATTTCCCGGCGCCGTAAAATACGACAGCATTTCATACCTTGAAGCCATTGAAAAGCGCCTTGCCGTAATGGATTCCACCGCGTTCTCAATGTGCATGGACAACAAAATTCCGATTATCGTTTTTAATATGAACAATCCCGGAAACATAAAGAAGGCCGTAGAAGGCGGGCAAATCGGGACGTTGGTGAATTAATTTCCAATATGTGGCGGCCGGAAGGCCGGCCGCCACAGAACAACTGTTCGCAAACAAAAAAAGAAAGACTGAAAATGGACATAAATTCCGCATTGACACAGACGAAGGATGCGATGGGCAAAGCCGTGGCGCACGTCCGCCACGAGTTTGAAACCGTCCACACCGGCAAGGCTAACCCGTCGATGGTAGAAAACGTAATGGTTGAAGCCTACGGCACGACGTCGCGTTTGAGAGATATCGCTGCCATAACGACTCCCGACAGCTCCACCATACGCGTTCAACCGTGGGACAAGGGAATTTTAAAGGATGTTGAAAAAGCCATCCTTGCCGCGAACATAGGCTTCACTCCCGCGGTTATGGGCGACGCCGTCCGCTGTCCGATTCCCGCGCTTTCCGGGGAGCGCCGCGCGGAACTCGCCAAAATCTGCCGCGATATGGCGGAACAGGGAAGGGTTGCCGTAAGGGGAATCCGCCGCGACATTATCGACGCCGTAAAAAAACTTCAAAAGGCGGGAACTGTAACCGAGGACGAACTCAAGAAGTTTGAAAAGGACATTCAAAACGCTACTGACAAGAGCATTGCCGAAATCAATTCCAGCTTGGAGGCGAAAGAGGCGGATCTAAAAAAGATTTAACGTCTTTTGGGGTCGCGGAGCGGATTATCGGCGCGTTTGAAAACAGCGGCTCCGCCGTCGTGGGCGCGGGCTTTTTTAGACTCTTGCGGCTGTTGGGCGGACTTGGCTAAAATGCGAAATGCCAGCGCGTTCAAAGCGCCGGATTAAACGTCTTTTTACATTGCCGCGGAAGCGGAGCGATTTGCATATGCCTAAGAAGAACCAGAAAAGAATAGTAGTAAAACTCGGCACGGGCGTACTTACGAGCGGGGTGGGACAGCTTGATTTGCGGCGCATGAAAAATATCTGCGCGCAAATCGCCCAGGCCATGAAAAATTCCTGGCAGGTGATTTTGGTGAGTTCCGGCGCCGTGGGCTTGGGAATGGGCAAGTTGGGCCTGAAATCCCGCCCTAAGCAAATAAGCTCCGTGCAAAAGTGCGCGGCGGTTGGACAGGGCATATTGATTCAAACCTGGGCGGAACTCTTCGAGCCTTTTGGAATTACGGTGGCGCAGCTTTTGCTGACGCGGGACGACTTGGACGTGCTGCCGCGCCACAAAGCCATGCGCGATCTCATTGACGAGCTTTTGTCGAATTCCATAGTTCCAATCATAAACGAAAACGACTCCGTAAGCGCGGCTGAACTCAATATAAAATTCGGGGATAATGACGTTTTAAGCGCGCTTGTTGCGACTCTTTCAAAGGCGGACGAACTGGCTATAATATCCACGGCTCCGGGGCTTATAGATATGCGCGGCACAGGCGAAATCGTAAAGCGCGTTGAAAAAATAACGCCCGAGATTCGGGCGATGGCGGGGGGAACTACAAGCGCGACGGCGGTCGGAGGAATGATTACAAAAATAAAGGCCGCCGAAATTGCCACGAGCTCCGGATGCGATGTCTGCATAGCCAGCGGCGTATCCGGCGATTCTCTGTCCCGCATATTTTCGGGAGAAAATCCCGGAACTCTGTTTGTCGGCAATGGGGGTTCCGTAAGCTCCAAAAAGCGCTGGCTGGCGCACTTTGGAAGAACAATAGGCAAAATCTTTGTGGACGGCGGCGCGGCGGATGCCATCCATAACAAGGGTAGCTCTCTTTTGCCGGCGGGCGTGAAGGACATATCCGGAAAATTTTCAAAGGGAGATCTTGTGGAAATAGTGGATATTTCAAAAGGATATGTCGTGGCGCGCGGGCTTGCCGAGGAAAATTCCGAAAACATAAAAAAGATGATTTCCGAATGCGCGCACAAAAAATGCGGGCACAAAGACGTTGTAGTGCACCGCGACAATCTGGCAATAGTTTGATTTGTATGCAGGAAACCGTAAAACTTTTAAGAGACTGCCCGGCTATGCTGATTCCGTCGGGTTTGAAGGTAACTCTCGCCAAGGACAACCAACTTGTAGTTACGCACACTCTCGGCGGGAAATTCACTGTGCGCGGAATATTCGGCATTGCCAGAATCGACGAGGAAAACGCAGACGCTCTGGGCTTGAAACCTTTGGGCCGTCCCGATGGCGCGGAGAGCAAGCCGGAAAATACTTCCGCTGAAGTTTCCCAAGCCCCAACCCGTCTTTCGGCGGGTTCGGGACAGTGCGCTTTGGCGTCCGCCGCGCAGGAGATTCCGCAGGCGACGCTGGACGATTTGTGGAATACCGCAAAAACGGTATTCGACCCTGAAATTCCCGTCAATATCGTTGACTTGGGGTTGGTGTACAGGATGGAAATATTAAAGGCGCCTGACGGCAAAGATAAAGCGGAAGTAGACATGACTCTCACCGCTCCGGGGTGTTCAATGGGCCCTGCTATCGCCAACGATTTGAAATTGCGCCTAGAGGCGTTGCCTTCCATATCGGAGGCGACTGTAAACATAGTTTGGGATCCGCCGTGGAATACGGACATGATGACTATGGAAGCCAGAATGATTCTAGGGTTGGAGTAATGGTTGCGCTGAATATTTCATTTTAAAATTTCGGTTGCGCAAATTTGTAAAATGTTTAAACATGCCGTTATGATAAGTTATCTGAGAAATACATTTTTGTTTGCCGCTCTCGCGTGCTTTGCCGTTTCCGCTTTTGCCGAAAAGCTTGTTTTGGGCGGAAGCGACGTCATAAAACCCTATATTTCCGAAACGCTGAAGACGCTTGCGGCCAAGAACCGTTTTGAGGTTGAAACAAGAATGAACGGTTCATATTCGGCTTTTGACGAAATGAAATCCGGCGCAACCGACGCTGCAATAATAGCGCTTCCCAAGGGCGCTTCCATTCCCGACGGCTATGCGGCGTATCCGTTCGCCTATCAGGTTGCAGTCGTGATAGTAAATTCGGTAAATCCAATTGAAGACATATCAACAAACCAATTGTACCGCATATTTTCAAAGCAAACGCAGAACCGCGCCGAAACTTGGGAGCAAGTCGGCGTTAAAAGTTCCGCGGTAGGGAGTATTCTTGCCATATCTACGGATTTTTCGGACAATGTTGTGGTTGAATTGTTCAAATATTCGGCAATGAAGGGTACGAATTTGGGGCCATGGGTTAATATAGAGAGCAACAAGCAGGTAATTTATAATATGGTAAAAGCCAATAATTCGGCTATTGCAATAGTTGGAAAATTGACCGATACAAACATGTTAAAAGTTCTCGCCGTTTCAAATTCCGACGGAGGCAAGACGGGCAACTACGCTTTTAAACCCGACGCAAACAGTATTTATAACGGCGACTATCCGATGGTTTTGCCTTTCTATGTGGTTTGCCCCAAAGACAAATTGGGCAAGGCAAAATCGCTAATAAAAATACTTTTGGGGGACGAGCTTGCTCATAAGATAAACGCAACGGATTTTTACAGCGCGCCTGCCGATTCGAGAAAAAAATCTATTTTCGAGCTTGACATCTCCAAATAACGGGGCACTATTTGCGCACATAATATTTTTACGCGGGCGTAGCTCAATTGGCAGAGCGTGACCTTGCCAAGGTCGAGGTTGTCGGTTCGAACCCGATCGCCCGCTTATTTTAGGAGAAAGCACTTTCCATTGTGAAAGTGTTTTTATTTTTTTACATAAGGCGAAATAGCCGCGGCGGGGATGTTGAAAGAAAAAGGGTCAACACCAAAGGTTGTGGAATAGGTTGATTTTGGGTCAATACCAAAGGTTGTGGAATAGGTTGATTTTTTAGATTTGTTTTTCATAGTTTCACTCCACATTCTAGGAGGACTCTCAAGCGGTA
>CALXLN010000093.1 GCA_944389215.1 uncultured Opitutales bacterium | reverse complement strand
ATTGCAACCAGACGTATGTAGCGCTTTTTTTTTTTTTTTTAAAAATGGTAAACCGCCCCAAACCTGCGCGCGGATTTGTCCGGCCCCATATCAATCGACGCAATGTCCGACAAGGCCTGAAATTCATAGCCGTCGCGCAAAGTTTTTGCCGCCTTGAGCAAATTTGCAGGAGGACAATCGAAAGCCGGTATGCCGTCCCTAGAGAGCCTGGGAGTTAGAAAATTCAATTCCGAAACAAGTTTTTCAATATTCATTTTCAACCTTTATTTCGACGCGAAAAGCGCTTTTGTTGAACGCTCGGAACCAATTTTCTTTTGGAGGCTTACCAGGGCGTCTAAAAGGGCCTCAGGACGCACTGGGCAACCGCTTACGTATATGTCTACGGGTATGATTTTGTCCACTCCCTGCAAGACGGAATACGTGCGAAACATTCCGCCCGAAGACGCGCAAGCGCCCATCGCAACAACCCACTTAGGCGCGGCCATTTGGTCGTAAACTCTGCGCACGGCCCCCGCCATTTTGTACGTAACCGTGCCTGAAACAATCATGCAATCGCTTTGGCGCGGCGAAAAGCGCATTACTTCCATTCCGAAACGGCCTATGTCGAATCTCGAGCCGCCCGCGCCCATTAGTTCGATTGCGCAACACGCCAGACCCATCGGCTGCGGCCATATCGAGTTGGCTCTCACCCAATTTATGACGGAATCGAGCTTAGTATATATAAAACCCTGTTCGCCGTTCGGGTCGAATCCTTGCTTTATAGAGTCGTCCATATATAAAAAATTAGTAGAAAGCTATTACATAAAAGCTAAAACACAACATTTTTTTCGCGCGGTTAATTTTGCAAATAAAACATTGTTTTATATATAAACCTCAAGCGAAAATATTTTTTTCCACTTTCATTTCGTTTGCCAGCAGCGCAAGCCAAAGGCAGTTTTGCGAGGTAAACGCCACGCGGTGCTTAAAATGCGGCGGTATAAACACGCCCTCGAATTTGCCGAGAACCAATCGTGAACCGTCCGCGCCTTCGAGCTCTGCGAACCCTTCGAGGACCAGCGCGAACTCGGCGTCGGGCTGATCGTACCAAAATCCCTCTGGGGAAGCCGAAGATTTTGACAATATTCGCTCAAGCCTGAAATTTCCCCTGCCGCAAAGCACTGTTTCCAGAAATTCCGTCCCTTCAAAATTCCCTATATCTCCAAACTTTATTTTTTTCATTTTGCCGAACTGATGTTGAATTTTATAAAAAAACAAAACCCGCTTGAATAAAAGCGGGTTTGTCGCAACAGAGCCTTCGCTCCGAAAGATTATTCAGAAACTATTTGGAGGCTTTGAAAGCCGCGCCGGGCTTGAACTTTACAACCTTGGACGCCTTGATCTTGATCTTTTCTTTCGTCTGCGGGTTGATACCAGTGCGAGCCTTGCGTTCTACAACCGAGAAAGTTCCGAAACCGATAAGCTGCAATTTCTTGTGCTTCTTTACTCCGGCCTTGATAGCGTCGAGAACCGTGTTGAGAGCTTTTTCAGCGCATGCTTTAGTAGCGTCTTTTCCGAGTTGTTTCTGGATTTCTACAATGAGTTCTGCTTTATTCATATCTTTGTTTTTTTATTGTTTGTGTTAGATTAAATCTACCAATAAATAATCGTAGAATGAGGGAGCTTCTTTCAGACAAAACTGCGGTTTCAATCGCGAAAATTTGCGGGATAAAATATCCAAAAATCTCCGGGAAAAAAACGCAACCCTGTTGCGACTCGCTGTCCTTATTGGATTCCACAGTAGATTATTTCCCCAAGTCGTCAACATAAAAAAACGGTTTTTTTTCAAAAAATTGTGCGCAAAGTCTTTATTTAAAAGGGATTCAACCCAAAACTGCTAAACAAATGTTCAAAGAAGCTCAATCAACTTATGAAAAATCCACAGGCAAAAAAACAGTTTCCTACCATATAAATCCGTTTTCCTTTCTGCCGACGAGTTCCATTCTTGAATAAGAGCTGCCTGAAGACGCCGCGTAAACGGCCAAAGCCAAAGCCCAAAAACGGTCTGCATGCCCGTCTGCGGTGCGTTCTGCGCAAAAACGGATTCCTCCCGAAGCCGTGGTTTCCTTCCTAACCGCCCGTATGTCGGCGCGAATTTCCATGTCGTCGGGAATGCGTATCGTGGCGTCTTCAAATCTGCTCCGCAATGGATACGCAAGCATCTCTTTTGTCGAAGACGTAAAAGACACCCCTTCTATTCTGGAGCTGGAATATCTTTCCTGCGCGCGTTCGGCAAACTGGCGTCCCAAACCGCTCTGGTCTATTGCGGCGCGCCTGAGCGCCGGAAGGCTGAGATAGGAGTATAAGACCAATTCCTGCTCGCTGAAAGGAATATCGCGGAGAACTTTCACGTCGCGCGTGTAAAGCACGTCCGCGTAGCGCTCCAAAAGCCAAAACACTGTGAGGTCGCGGCTGCGCCCGACATCAACCCCCAAATAAAGCGGATTTTCGGGGTTTGCCGGCTGCCTCCAATCTTCCCCGCATTTATAGACGCATTTTTGAATCGTATCGTAGGAAACGAATCCCGCGTTGTCGTCGGCAGGTTCGCACATATACTCCTGCAAAAAACTTTCAGTATCGGCGCACGAATTTTTCACATAGTCGAAATATTCGCCCTCGTCCATAGACGCGACTTCGTGCTCCGCGGGCAGGTTTTCTTTCAGTTTTTTCAAGAACCCCTGTTCAAGCGCATCCTGCAAAGTAACCCTGTGCAGGGAAATGTTTTTCGGATTTCCGCCGTATCGCGCCTCCTCCACAAGCTTGTAGAAGAAATTTTCGCGGCCGCGGTGGGTTGAAATTATCTCCAAATTTCCGCCCCACGTTATCCCCGGATACGCTACGGAATACAGCCGGACTGGATCCGGATGCAACGCAAATTCGTCCAGAACGCGTGTTCCTCTCTTTCCAGCCTGGGCGTCGGGATTTGACGAAAGCGACCATATCCGCGTGCCGTTGGCAAACCCCAGCGTTTGGGAATCCGCAGCCGCCAAGATTTTGCCTCCGGAAATGTCCTCGGCGGCGACGTTTAAAACCGACGCGAATTTCTTGCAGTCGTCGATAAACAGCTTTGCCTGCATCTCGTCGCGCGAGCTGACCCAAGAGTCTAGCGGACACTCCGAGAGCGCGTGCCTGCGCACAAGTTCGTATGCGGCTGTCCAGCTCATTCCTATCTGGCGCGATTTCTCCATCAGCTTGATTCTAGACGTATCGCGCAGCCACGCTTGTTGGTAGGGTAAAAAAAACGCGCACATTTTTTATAACAGCTTTAACTGCCTTTCAATTTTCTCCAAGACTTCGCGGGAAAGCCCTCCGTCCGAATCTCCGCGGCCACCTCTGCGGGAGCCGGAATTCTCTATTTGCGAACGCGCGGCGGAAAGTTTTTGAATCACCCCCGCCAGCGTGTTGAAATCCGAAGGCTCCAATTGACGCGACGAGCAAAGGCAGTCGAAAAACATTTCCCAAAGCAATTCAAGGGAAGCCCGCGGAGTATCTAGCTCGGAAATATTCGATTCAGCAAATTTGTCTGCGGCAAGTTTCGCAGCGCGGATCCTCGACAAATAATCCTTAAACGGCGCCGCTTCGCCTCCGCGCGCGTTCGATAGTTCTAGAAAAAACTCTGTTTTTTCAGGCTTCGCAGCATCAGATTTTACCTTTGCCGCGCAATCGCGCGCATTTGGAGCTGCAATGGAAAGTTCTATTTTTCCCATATCTGCGGCAAGAGATTTTTTCGAGGAGGCAGATTTGCGCGCTGTGCATTTTCTTGTTCTCGTTTTCGAAGTATCGGGCGACTCTAGAATAGATTCTACCGGGGCGCAATGTCCCGGCGAAAATGCCCCGCAAAAATTCTCGGGCCCAACTCCTACAGACGCAATCTTTCCTCCTACAACTTCCCCAGATGCAGTTCCCTCAGATGCAGTTTTTGTAGACGCAGTTTTCCACGATGCAGTTTCCCCCTGTACAGCATTCTCCGATGCAACTTTCTCCGGTACAACTTCCCTTGATGCAGCTTTCCCCAACGCAGTTTTTACAGGCGCAGCTTTCCCCAACGCAACTTTCTCCGGTACAACCTTACCCTGTGCAGCTTTTGCAGGCGCGGGAAATCCCCCCGCCCCGGTTCTACCGCCCTCTTTTTGTACCATTTTTAAAGAAGCGGATTTTGCGTTCGATAAAATTTCAGACTTCATCCGCATATCAAAAAAATCCAGCGCCATATTAAAAACTGCCCGACTCCAAAAAATCGCGCCCTTCGGCAGTAAGCTTTGCGCGAATGTGCGCCGACGCAATTCTGGAGCGCGAAAGCGACACAAGCCCCTTTTGCGCAAGGTAGTCTAGCGCAGCCGACAGCGTTTTTGCGTCGGACGGCAATGCCGATATTTCCAATCCCACTGCAAGCGTTTCAAGCGGAAGGCTCGCAGGACTGGCTGCTTCCAGCTGCAACAATATCGCGCGCCTCAAAAGAAGTTCGTCTACACAGCAATCTTTTGGCTTTCCGCCCATTATTCCCCCTCCTTCAATTTCATGACTATTCTGTCTGTTTTTACTGAAAGTTCGGCTATGCGCTGGTTGGCGATTTGCGCCTGCGCGATAAGCGAGCTTATATTTTGGGCATTGCGACTGATAAGTTCGCGCGTTTCCGACAAACTGCGAGCGTACTGTTTTTGAAGGCTTCTGGTTTCCTCCCTGATTTCGGCGCGCAGCGAGCGCAAGTCCTGCAAACTTTCGCCTATTGTTCTCATTATTTCGGCGCGGGTTTTGTCCAATTGCGCGTGCGTTACATAAGTCAGCTTGGGATCGGGAGTCTCCATGTGAAATTCCCTTATGCGCAAAACCAAATAATACGCTCCCAATAAAGATGTAAGCGTTATAAGTCCCACGCCCAATGTTTTTGCATTTTCTATGTCCATACGCATTTATATTACCACCAATCGCCTCGCGCGGCAAACGAACTTTTGATATTTTTGATACTAACGTCCAGTAAAATAGGATTGACTACAAAACGCTCCGGAATATTGATGTTTGCCGTATGAAAAAACTATCCACATTATTTACATTTGCCGCCGCAGCAATCCTCGCCGGATGCAATAGCGGGCAAGCGGACAATGAATGCTGGACCGACCTCTTTAGCAAGGATCTTTCCAACGCCACTTATCCCGCCGGAGTATGGAGCGTTACCGAGGACGGAGTCTTCAAGGCAACAAAAGACGAAATTATATTCTCGAAAAACGACTACGAGAATTTTGAAATCGAACTCGAGTTCAGAATCGAGCCAAAGAGCAACAGCGGCATCGTAGTATATTGCACGGACACAAAAGATTGGATTCCCAACTCCGTTGAAATCCAAATTGCCGACAGTTCCTGCGAAAGCTTTTCCAAGCCCACTTGGACTTGCGGTTCGGTTTTTGGACACGTGCCGTCGGAATTCGACACAAAGCTCCCGTTCGGCCAATGGCATAAAATGCGCGTAAGATGCGAAGGCCAGAACATTGACACATGGCTCAACGGCAAGCATGTATCGCACATGGACATGTCCAAATGGACGGACAACAAAGTAGGCCCGGACGGAACCGTAATCCCGCCGTGGCTTACAAAACAAAAGAAATGCGATATGCCCACAAAGGGCAAAGTCGGGCTGCAAGGCAAGCACGGAGGAGCCGCAACGGATTTCCGCAATATAAAAATCCGCCCGATAAAAAAGTAAGCTGAAAATTTTATCTGTTAAAATCCGCCTGGCCTCCAACCCGGCGGATTTTTTTTGCCCGCGTATGGCAAGTACCATGCAATTCAAATCTACACGCATCCCCAAAAAACAGATTTAGCTTAAATAAATAAATTAAAAATTAGGTTAAACCCATCGCAAAACAATCTTCGATAGACGCGAATTAGATTCAAAAAAAATGATTTTTCGCGCGCGCAATTTTCTCGTTGCTGCATAAAAAAGCCGGCAAACGGGAAATTGTCCGGCTCTCCTGCGCAAAACAATCTCCTCCCTGTTTGCGCCAATCTTCCCGCAATCCAAAGGACAAATTCGCGCCCGGCAAATTGCCGCCGATAGGCGGCATTTAGACGCGCTCCGCCAACATAGGCAAATTCAAAAACAAATAAAACCACAGCCTGCAAGCTTCATTTTCGGGCAACACCCGCAACCGACGAATGCTGAAAAACGCACATATAAACAACGGCGGTTGCGGAAGTAGCTTTAAGATGTATTCCCGAATGCAAGCGCAAATGTTTGGGCGCGGAAAAACAGCCTAAAACAAAACCGACCCCCGCAACGACTTTAAACCCAAAGGCGCGCCGCGCAAAAGTTAGTTTTGCCGCAAAAACATCACGCATTTTTGAATATCTTCAATCAGACTGGGAACGTCCTCTTCGTACTCTATAACGTAGTAGCCTTCGTATCCCTGGCGGTCGAGTTCCGCAAGCATGGCTTTGTTGTCGAGAATTCCCTCGCCAAGAGGCACGCACCTTCCATTGGGATCGCCGAATTGCGGCTGGTCTTTGAAATGGACTGACCCTATGCGTCCGGAAAGCGCCTTTAAATAGTACATAGGTTCGATTCCTGAAAGCGACAAATGCCCGATGTCCGGATTGCCCTTGATGTGTTTGTAATTTTTCAGCTTTTCACTGAGATAGTCGGCATCGTAATAACGGTTTCTATTGTCTTTTTTATGATGGTGTATTGAAACAGTCAGCCCGTATTTTTCGGCGTATTTTTCCCATACCGGCAAAAGATCTTCCCTGTCTTCGGTTATGACATTTTCACAGCCGAAATCCTTTACAAATTCGCAGATTTCACGAACGCCCTTTTCGCTGCCTCCAAAACAAACGCCGTAACTTGCCATTTTTAAATTGTTTTTCTTAAACAAAGCCTTGAGGTAGTCGCGCTGCTGCTTTGTCATACTGGGAGTTATCCTCGCATCCGGCATGGACTTGCTCAATATTTGCTCCGGATAGCATTCAACGCCGTCCAATCCCATGGGAGCGAGAATCTCAAGGGTTTGCTCCAAAGTGTATTTATGCAGCGAATATGTTTGAACGGCAACCTTGCGGTGCGAAACGGTTTCAGAGTTAAAAACAGAACATCCGCACAAAAGGGAAAAAAATGTCAGAATTGGAATTATCCTTCTCATGTTTCCGAGACATATCGCCTATTGTGAATGCCGTCGAGACTAATTTGGAGCGCTAAAAAAAAATGCATGTTAAAGTCAATATTATGAAAATAACCGCAAAATATATTCAGTACGGGAAGAAATTCAGGCTCAAAAAACGCCTGCCACCGTCCAACGGCGGCGGGCAAAATTACAGGCGCAAGCTCCTTAGGGGAAAGGCGGAAACTAGCGGCGGCGGCGAATTGCCAAGAGCAAGACGAGACCGCTTAAAAGAGCCGCAAATGCAGCCGGCTCCGGAATTGCCGTAGCGGCGAGATACCCGTTTTCGTCTATATAAAAATCAGTCCAGCCGTCGGCGTAAATTGCCAAGAATCCATCTTCGTCTTTGTCTGCCACGGTAGGAGCATCCAGCACCCTTATCGTATTCTCACGGAAACCTACGAGCGTAAGTTTAACCGTTTCATTCGCCAAGCCGTCTACGCAATTATTGTCGAGTTTGGACGTAAATTTACTTATAGTTATGAGATTTGCATCCTCGCCTATTGTTACAGTTAAATTGGAATTATTAACCAATGCAAACGAATTGAAAGAGTTGTCCGCTAGAATGTCGATATTAGTATTGCCAGAATACGCCCAAAATACATAGTTGGACTGTTCGCCGGTCTCTGAGTTGGAAATAGCGTCTGTCGAGCGCAAAATAAGCCTGCCGCCGTCTCGAATTCTCAAGCCCCAATTTCCGGAAGTAGTAACGGAATTTTTCTCTCCGGAAATATCCAAAACGCCGTCGATGTGCACATTGCCGTAGCCGCCTTTTGCGGAAAGTTTCCCTGTTGAAGAAACTATTACGGTCGCGTCGTCGTCTACAAGAATGTTCTGGTCTATATTCTCCGAAACGCTTTGAGCAACTGTCCCGTTTATGGTCAAAACGCCTTCATGCGCGTAAACAACCTCCGTATTGACAATTCCACCCTGCTCTATGACGGCATTTGCCGACCTGTTTGTAAGAGCAAGCGAGTTTACCGTACCAGTGGACGACACTGTAAATCCGCCGCTATTTGCCAACACATTTATGGTGTTGCCGTTGAGAACGCCGTCTACGGTAAGCTTTGCTCCGTCCTCCACGGAAACGTGGTTGTCGTTGCAAGTAACAATTCCGGACGCGGTTATCTTTAAATCCGATCCGCCCCAGAGAGCGAGTTTGCCGATATTCAAAATTCCGCCGACTTCCGCGCTGGTGTAAGCAAGGGCAAGCTGTTTGTAAGACGTTCCGTCGAAAGCGTCAAAAGTTCCGTTCAATATAAAATTGCTCTGCTTGTAAAGATCCTTGTTTCTGCCGCTTAAAAACGTATTTTTGGTTGACGTAACAATTGTGTTCTCGCCAAATTCCACAACTTTGACTATTCCCGAAACTACGTCTCCGGAAATAGTATTTTCCTCCGTGGCAAACTTTATTTCGCTGGAATTTGTCTTAAATACGTAATTGCCGTTTGAAAAGGTAAGGCGATTTTCCGCAACGGAGGTTCCGCTGTTGGAACGCAGGCGTATTAAAGTTCCTGTATCGGAACCGCCGTCGACTGTAAAAGTGTAAAATTCCCCAGGATTAACTATCTCAAATCCGTCTGCGTCAACCATTCTCACCACCTGCTGGCGGGACCCCCAATTCGTCCCGAAAACTGCGGTGCTGATATCTCCGCTTATAGTGTATTCGCCGCTTTGATCCAGATAGCTTGTATTGTCAAAAGTCGGAGCGGTGCCGTGCTCCATATTGAAGGATCCGTCAAATCGCCAAGTAATTTAGTATATTGTTCAGTAAGAGCAAAAGCCGATACCGAAAAACTTGCGCATAAAAGCAGAGCCAGCGTCTTCTTTTTCATAACATATGGATATTCACGCATAAATACCATGCATGTCAAATTCACTTTTGCCATAACGCAAATAAAGTCAAAAAATTTCAACAAGGCGTATTTTTCATGCAATCAGGACATAACCTAATATTCAAGTAAGACGCAAAAAAACGGCGCTAAATTCCGCCTTAAAAACAGGCAGCAGTTTAACGCCGTAAAGAAAATTTTTGCGCGCCTAAAACGAGACGAGAAGCTGGGTTCCAATTACCATTGCGTCGTCTATATTCGTATTGCCGTACGGGCGCATTATATATTGGAAGTCCGGCTGGATTGAAATGTTGTTGTTTAACTGAAATACGTAAGTGGCCTCGACAACAGATTCGTAGGAAGCTCCGTTTTGTTGGCTGTTTGAATACGCATTGCTAAACCATCCGGAAAGCCACGATATGTAAATTCCGTCGTTGGGGCGATACGGAACAAACCCTTGGAACTGCAATCCCGCGTAAGCCATCCATGTCATCTGTTGAACGCTCGTAACAGGCGCATACTGCGCGCCCGCCCATACCGCCACATAATTGTTTGGATTTCCATCCTTTACCCATACGGTCTGCTGCCCTTGAATGTAAAATCCGTACGCATTGCTGCGGGACCCCGAAGACGCAAATTCTTGCATATCGTACCCTCCATAATAGTAGCCGCCTATCTGGTAAACCCCGGACAGCCCGCTGTCCTCGCCGAAAAGCGTTGGAGACCAAGTAGCCTGCGCAAGCATCATATAGCCGTCGTTTGAGTTGATTGTAAAATTTGTGCCGTTCCACCCGGCGGAGTTGATGTTTTTAGGAACTTGATACAGCCCCACCGCAAAAGACAAATTTTCAACCGTGCTGTATTGCGCGGTAATTCCCCACGTCGCAATTGTGGAACCCGTGAACGGGGAGTTTGAGAAAATAGCCTCCGGATTCGCATCTATGCCGCCGCTGACCAAGTAGCCGAATGCAGGCAGAGAACAGAAAGTATCTCCCATCGACATTCTCCCCAAACGAACCTTAAACGTGTCGTCCCAAGGAAGATTCACGGTCTGCGCCAAATACATCTCGTAAAACATCCCCCCGGCTGTTACGCTCGCCTCCGACACTGAGAAGAAATTGCCTATGCTGTTTGAGAGGTTTCCTCCTGCGTTGTAGGCGCCCGACACAACAAACTTGGCGCCTTTCCACCCCGCGATTTTCTGCATGTCGGCGGTTAGGCCGTATATCATAATATGGTTGTAGTTGGTTGCCTGAGACTCGCCTCCGTAAGGATTTGCAAGAAGGGTTGCATAATAGTCGAAGAAGAAATTCAATCCCGTTTCGCCGTACAAGTCGTTTTGGGCTTTGGATATCCTATCCGAAAGATAGTTTAACCCGAAATTGCCGTACGGCAGGTTTACTTGGGCGTCTTGGCTCTCCTGCGCCGAAGCCGAAAACGCCGCAGCGCAAGCGGAAAACGCGGCGATTTTTACAATTATAGATTTCATCATTTAACCTTTTTTATGAGTTTCACCGCAACGAATATTTTATACCAGTTTCTAAGTCCGGCTGCTAAAGACGGATTTTTTCACAAATTAAAAATCGGAAATTTGCGCGAAATAATTAGGGCAAATATCCGCGATTTCAATAATAAAACCACGCTTAAATTTACAAGCCGCTATACGCAAAAAAACGGCGCCGGAGGGGAAACAAACTCCGGCGCCTTTTTTTATGGCCGCAAAACCCTGCGCCATAAGCAACACTTCAACAACACTAATACACTATTAATACGATATTGTACGTATAAGAATTATCGTAAGCCGAATGGAATTCTTAAATTTTTTTTTCGTAAAAATACAGAAAATGCAATATATTTTCCCAATCTGCCCAACCCTTGGCTTTCCGCCGCAACCTATATCAAACCGTATCCCAAGCGGGCGGATATGATATTGGCGTAATTTTTTACTTTTGCTCCGATGGATTCAAAATCCGACTTGCCAATGCGGTTTTGCGGCCCCGTAATCCATATTGAAGCAACCGGATACCCGTGGGCGTCGAATATCGGAGCCCCAATGCAGTTTACACCCTCGATTTCCTCTCCGTTATCTACGGAATATCCGCACGCGCGGACTCTTTCCAACTCGTTTTTAAAGTCGGAAAGGTTGGTAATTGTATTGTCGTTAAACTTTACAAATTTTATATTGGCAAGTTTCCGCGACAACTCGTCCTTGGGCAAATACGCAAGAATCGCCTTTCCCGGAGCCGAGGCGTTAAAACAAATGCGCATGCCAACTTCGCCCAGAAATTTGAAAGGATGCCTTCCGGGAGCCTGCTCTATCATTACACATTCGTCCTCCAACATTGTTCCAAGCATGGCGGTTTCGCCGAGGTCGTCGCGCATGCTGCGTATGACATCCATGCTCTTTTCAACTATGTTGGATTCCCCAAAAGCGGCATATCCCAAAGCCGCAAGTTTCCGCGACATTCTCACCACGCGGGCATCGTTAATTACATAGCCGCAATCCTCAAGAGTGCAAATTATTCTAAAAATACTGCTTTTGGAATAATTTGTTATCTTGACGATTTCCGGAATCGTAAGCCCGTCCGGATTTTTTGCGAGAATCTCGAAAACCTCCAAAGCCCTTTTTAAATTCGGAACATGGTAGCGTTCATGGGAGAAATGTTTCAAATGTTGTTTTCTAGGCATAGAATATTTTTTTGAAATTTTAAATGTGGCAAAAATGGATTCATATGTCAAACATCTTTAAATTGAGCGATTTATCCGCAAACCATCCGCAACTTTCCTGCCGCTGCCGAAAACGGCATCCCGGCGCAGGCCTGAGCAAAAGGCAAAACTACTCCCGAAAAAAACAGGCTCTACCCGGTGAAAGAATTTTTATTTAGCCGGAAAAAGTTTTTGATTCATTTCCAAAGCCGGTTCGTCTTCGGTCGCCGAAGCCACCGGATGCGCCGGAACGCCCGCAACAGTCGTATGCGCAGCCACGTCTTCAAGAACCACGCTGCCGGCGCCTATCTTCGCGCCTTTGCCGATTTTTATATTCCCAATGAGTTTCGCACCAGCGCCAATCAGAACGCCCGACATTACCTTTGGATGCCTGTCTCCGGTTTCGTTGCCCGTTCCGCCGAGAGTAACCTCGTGAAGAATAGACACGTTGTCCTCAACAACGGACGTTTCGCCGGCGACAAACGAAGTTGCGTGGTCGAGCAATATGCCCCCCCCGAAACGCGCCGCAGGATGAATGTCCACCCCAAAAATCTCGCTCGACAAACTTTGGAAATAATAAGCCGTGTGTTTCCTTCCGTTTTCCCAAAGCCAGTGCGCCGCCCTATGCACGGTGATGGATTGGAATCCCTTGAAGTACAGAATAGGATTCAGGTACGACAGGCAAGCAGGATCGCGCTCCTTTATGGCGATTATGTCTTTTATGACATTTTCGCGCATTAAAGAGTCTTTTGCAAACGCCTCTTGGAAAATCTGGTAAATCAAGACCTCGCCCATAGCATGCCTGCCCAGCTTGCGCGCCAAACGCAGCGATATGGAATCGAATATGTCTGCGCGCGACAATATTGTTTCGTCCAACAAGTTTGATAGGGCGGGTTCGGACAACGACACCTCCCGGGCTTCGTTTCTTATCAAAGCCCAAATTTCGTCTGCGCTCACGGATTGCTTTTGCATGATTTTCTTGCAATACTGGATATTATCGCGGATATTTCAACAATATTTGCCGACTTATTTTAATTATTTGTTTGAATTTACGCCTTAAAAAAACATCCTTACCAATATGAAGAAAGCAATAATAATCCTCTTATGCGCCGTGTCAGCACTGTTTTCGGGCTGTTCCACAACGCAGGAACTAAACGACGGCGCAAGTTTTGAAGGGCTTAAAAAATTCTATGTAGAAAATTCTTCGGGAGGAGATTCATTCTTCAGAAAATTTAGCGATCCCCAAGCCGTAGATCAAAACCTGAAATCTTTCATAACAGAATATCTTAAGACGAAGGATTTTATACCCGTCGAAAATAAAAGCCAGGCGCAGATAATATTCCGGCCTCTTTGGAGCGCGTCGGTGCGTTCGTCGATAGACTCCGTCGGCGGACTTCCCATAGCCGCCTCAAGCTCCCCAATGTTCAATTCAACCCAGACCTATCTCACGCTCGAAATCCAGGCAATACTTCCAAACGACGATAAAATATGGGCTTGGCGCGGGTTTGCTCCGGAGGAGATAACCCAAAGCAACTTTAACGATGGCACTTTAAAAGATATGGTCGTATGGTGCCTGGAATATTTCCCTCCAGAAAAATATCCGTCGCGGCTCCAAGAGCACAAGGCCGAGAAGGAAAAGCAGCGCATACAATCAGAGCAGAACCCCTTTAAGGAGGTATTAATAAAGGAGAGGGAGCGCGTTGAAAAACAGTCTAAAAACAATTAATGCTATCTGAACGCGCCGTTTAAAAACAGTATTTGCCCGCAAGGGCGCAGGGACCGGCATGCGCATTTCCCCTCCCGCAAAACAAAAGCGGCGCCGGTGCATCGGACAATTTTGCTGTAAAAATTTCTTGTTTTTTAGGTTGCCGCATAAAGCAGTAAAAATGGCTTTGACTTCTGGGCGTTTTTCTGAATACTTTTTGTATTTTTACAATGTTCTTTTATTGAAAAGCGCATCGCGCATTCGCTTTTAAAAGCGGCGGATCTTTTAAATCCTTGCCGGGAAAAAATCCGGAAAGCCGCAGCGCGGCGCGTTATCAACAGATGCTTTTCAATACAAGCCAGGAATGCTCGGGTGGCGGAATGGTAGACGCAGCGGACTTAAAATCCGCCGAGTAAAATCGTACGGGTTCAAGTCCCGTCCCGAGTACCGCTCTTTTCGGAAGCGCGCAACCTCCGCCGAAAATAGTTGTAATGCCATTTTCAAGTTTTAGGCTAGTTCAATATTTCGGCATGGGAAATAATTGCAATTTCCTCCTACATGCGGAACAAAAATAAAGAAACGGCGAACGCCCCAACATAAAGAACATCTATTACCATGAAAGTATTGCTTGTAAACGGCAGCCCCAGAGTTGGCGGAAATACTTTTATCGCGCTCTCGGAAGTAGCGAAGACATTGGAAGAAAACGGAGTCCGTGCGGAAATTGTCCAAATAGGCACAAAGGCCGTCCAAGGATGCATAGCATGCTACAAATGCGCGGAACTCGGCAGATGCGTATTCAATGATGATTTGTATAATAAAATCAGGGAGAAAGCCATCGAATCCGACGCCATTGTAATCGGTTCCCCTACTTATTACGCCGGCCCCAACGGCTCGCTTTGCGCATTGCTGGACAGGCTGTTTTTTTCATGCAAATCCCATCTTCAATACAAGCCCGGAGCTTCCGTCGCCGTATGCCGCAGGGGAGGCGTAAGCGCGGTTTTCGACCGCTTGAACAAGTATTTTACAATCACCAACATGCCGGTAGTTTCGTCGCAATATTGGAACAGCGTGCACGGACTTCTCCCCGGAGAGGCGCTGCAAGACGAAGAAGGTCTTCAAACAATGCGGGTTTTGGGAAGAAACATCGCCTGGATGCTAAAAAACCTAAAAGGCGAAATCGCTCCCGTTCCGCAAACTGAACCCAAAATCATGACAAATTTCATCCGTCCGAACGCAGACGCCGCCGACTAATAAAAAAGCCCGACGCATTTGTGCCTCGCCCCAAAGACGCTCTAAAATTTGCGCCGCCAAAACAAGCGACAAAATTTTTTAAACGCAAAAAATTTCAACCGCACCCAATGAAAGCATACTGCAGTTCTACATTCATGCGCGTTACAAAAAAAACGTTTTTTCCAGTGCATGCCTCGTCATTTTTTGCGATAGCAGCAATAGTTTTTTTCGCTATGCACTCCCAAGCCGCCCCTTGCGGACATCCGCGCCAAAATCCTCAAGAGCTCTTGCCCGCGCGCGTTTCCGATGAAAAGATGCGGGAAATATATGAAGAGACAAAAACTCCCTATAAATGCGGAATAGTTGTCGAAGCCCCAAAAGGAATGCTCGCGGATTCGCCGAGCGTGTTTCAAAAAGACGGCAAATGGTACATGTATTACATCATCCAGGACGGCTCGGGATACAGTACACACATAGCCGAAAGCCCGGACCTGCTGAATTGGAAATATAAGGGAGAAATTCTAAAGCGCAAAAACAACTCCGACTGGGACAGCCAACAATCCGCCGGATACGCCGCGCTATTTGACCATAACTGGGGCGGCTCAAATTCCTTAGAAAAATTTGAAGGCAAATACTGGATGTCGTACCTTGGCGGAGCGTTAAAAGGCTATGAAACGGATCCGCTCTCGATAGGCATTGCCCGCGCCGGCGACTGCGCGCAAAACGCGGAATGGGAACGCCTCCCCCGCCCCGCACTATCCCCGTCCGACGCGGAGAGCCGCTATTTTGAAAAACTTACCCTTTATAAAAGCAATATAATTTACGATAAAAACAAGACTCTCGGCGCGCGCTTTGTAATGTATTATAACGCAAAAACTGAATCCGGCTACGAACGCATAGGAATCGCAGTTTCGGACGATATGGAAAATTGGAGGCGCTTCGGCAAGGAACCGGTAATAGACAACGGCAAAGGGCTTTCAGGTGATCCGCAAATCGTAAAAATCGGGGACGTATGGGTTATGTTTTACTTTGGAGCCGGTTGGGGAAATCCCCAAAGCAAAGCGGCGGCTTTCGACACCTTTGCGTGCTCTTACGACTTGGTAAACGAGACAAAATGGAACGGGAAAAACCTTGTCGAACCGTCAGAAAGCTTCGACAAAACCTACGCGCACAAGCCGTGGCTTTTGAAGCACAACGGCATAGTATACCACTTTTATTGCGCGGTTGGAGACAGGGGGCGGGCGATAGCCCTTGCCACATCAAAAGATTTGCGCGAAAAAATAAAGAAGTAGCCTTTCCCCTGCCTAAAACCGCGATTTGCAGATATTGGCGCGCCCAACACCTGACGCGTCCCTGCCGGCATCCTAAAATGGGCCGCCAGGAATTCATATTTTTACGAATCTTCCAGTATTCCGACAATCCGCCGCCTTTTTAAATCCACTGCAAACCATAAACGCGTTCGCTTAGATTTCCCAAGCGGATTTTTTTAAAAAGCTTGTTTCTTAAGAAAAAATTTCCGCATAAGGAAAAGACAGCCGCGCGACTTTTCCCTAAGTAAACGCTATGCCGCCCGCAGGGAAAAACACAAAATCCGCCGCCTTTTACCGGTCCAATTTCCTGCCGTTAAAAACCCGCGCCAATACGGCTATATTCAGTTCGTCGCCTTTGAGGGCAGATATGTCGGCGTTTAAATAATATGAAACTGGTTTTCTTAGAAATCCGTCAGAAGGCTTCGCAAATCCGTATAACCCTACGCCGTTTTTCAGGGCGTCCGCGGCGGTAGAAAACGGATTGCTGCCGTTCCAAGCGGCAAGACAGGTTATCAGTTTTGCGCCGCGTTTCACCATCTTCCGCATTGCCCGCGTCTTTTTTGCGTCGCCGTGCTCGTTCATAAGCCAGTCTGCCTGGGCAAACATTACGCTTCCCGCCACATCCGGACTGTTCACGTTTTCATTCGTTATCCAAATGAGACAGTTGGGATCCGCGCTTTTTACGGTTTCATAGACGGATTTCCAAAGGCGGTCTATCGAAAGCCTGCGGAACTCGGCTTCGTCTGAAGCGCTTATATTTTCTTTGCCGGGAAACTGCTTTCCGGTCAATTCAAAGTACATTTTACGCTCGCACTCCAACCATCTCAAGGGTTTGGGCGCGCCGTTTAACGAATTTCCCGCGGGAGTCCATATCCAATCCAACATGATTCCGTGCGGCTTGGCTATTTCAATGGCCTCCTTGATTGAAGCGCACAAATATTCTATATACTCCAACGTAAAAGGAATGTGCGGCGCCGAAGGCGTGCCGTAAGACAACTCCGGATGTTCAAGACCCCACTTTGTATTGGCGCCCACGCAAAAATAGGCGAATACTTTCATATTCTTTTCATTCCCTATCCTGACCATTTCAGGGAGCAAATCATACTTCAGCCCCGGCTGCGTAGGAACTACCTTTCCGCCTTTATACCATGCGTAGCCGTTGCATGACACTCCGAACGAATGCACGGCATTGCATCCGAGATCCTCGTACCACCGCATAAGTTCTTTGGGGTTGGCATCCGCCCACTTTCCCGGCGCCGCAAACGAATTTATGTATTTGTCGGGAGAATCCCAATTATAATCTATATTATACGCCTTTATTTGCGCATTTCCGAAGCTAAAAAATGCGCCGCTAAAACAAAGAAGCAAAACCGATAAACGCGAAAAAATCCCTGCCATATTTACCTTTTTAACAACAAAAAATACATAAACGCCGCAAATAATCAAGCCCCCAACATTAACCCGCCAAGCATCGCCGTTTTCCAAAAGCGCAAACTAACCACTTGGCACCCAAAATACGCCCCGCGCCATTTGCCTGCATGCATACCAGGCTACTTCAAAAATCTGAACGTTTTTTATAAAAATAAAATCTTTGGCGCGCCCGGAGCCAAATTAAAGTTTTTTGCCTTTCTTATAATTTTTCAGCAATTCGGCAAAAAAAGGCCTCATTTTTGTCTCGGTCCCGTCGAACTTTGACAACGTAATTCCGCCATTCCAATCCAACTGCCAATGCCCTTTTGCCATCAATTCGCCGTTTCTGTAAATCCATACGTCGGCCACGGACAAATATGTAACAAAATCGAAAGATTGAAGCGCCGTGTATTTCAGCCAATATTCGTTCGCGCGCGGAGAATAGAACTCGTCAACCTGCCTCGTTCTTATTCCGTGCTCGCTAAAACAAGTCTCCATGACGCCCACAAAATCCCCAACCAAAACTTTTGGATTATCTATAATCTTAACGACGCCTATATTTCCATCGTACGGGAGCGGCTTGACATCCATAGATTCGCAGCCAGCCAAAAAGAAAAGCCATGGCAGAAGCGCAAGATATCTTAGTTTAGAAACTTTTAATCGGAGAAAGTTGACGATACTATCCATTTTCAGCAAACAGGGTTTACGCGCGGAAGGAAACAGGAGAAAATTTATTGTGGTACAATTTGAACTATATTAGAACCGTTGGCAATATATATTTAACGCATCGTAAAACCTATTAAAATTTCGCAATATCCGCATAAGATATTTCCGCAACGCCGTAAATACAAAGACCCACATTCTTTCGCCGGGCAAAATCGCAGGCCGCAAAACCTTTCGACGCTAAGCAAATCCATAAAACAAAATAAAAAAAACTCCCGTTCCGCAACTTCTTGCAGAAGCCCGGCATTTATTGAATTTACGCCAATATTTGAAAACAATCGATTTAGATTTTGCCAAGCCTATATAGGAAAAACAAATAGAACCACCCACAAAGCTTGCCTTCCGCGCTCCGATTTTCGCACCATGTAAAAACTAAATACCACAATAGGCATTATAGGATATTTCTTATCCTCTTTGCCTCTCTCTTTTCTAATATTTTTTGATTCTTTCCTTGACCCGTTTTTTTCCATCCACCGGCTTTGGCGTAGGGGAAACAAACACGCTCTACGTCAAAGATTGTGGAATGGGAGAAAAAAAAGAGGGCAAAGAGAATAAAAAATGTTCTACAATGCCCAATGTGTTAATCAAGGGTTATAAGATACTCAGGACGGTAAGAGTTGGTCAA
>CALXLN010000092.1 GCA_944389215.1 uncultured Opitutales bacterium | reverse complement strand
TAATAGATTCGTCTTTGAGATTATTGCGGTCTTTCCGCCGCCATGGATTGGGCGAATTAGGTTCGCGTTTATGTGAATTTTGCCGAAAAATGACGTTTTCTCTGTTTCGTTGGAATTTGCTTATTATCATAGAAATAAGCTTGGTTGCCGTTTGGTTGCACTTTCGGCGAAAATCGGGCTTTTCGGCGGTGCGTTTATCAATAACTTACGTCGCCGAAATCGCCCGCGAAGCTCGGTAAATACTGGAATTGTGTCTCTAAAAGCTGAAAAAGTGCATTTTTCGGCAACCAAGTCGGCGAGTTAATGTAAACTTACGAAAAACAAAAAGCCGCAAGTTATTGAACTTGCGGCTCTTAAAATGGTGGGAGTAGCAGAACTCGAATCTGCGACCCCTTGCGTGTCATGCAAGTGCTCTAACCAACTGAGCTATACCCCCGTTGTTTTTAAGCTTTATATAAAGGCTTTTTTTATCCGGATTGGCAAGCTTTTTTTAAAATTTTCTATTCCATGTTTAATTTCTTAATGTTGTTGTAGGACTTGCGCAGTTTATACGCATAATTACTGCATATTCTATTTGCTCCAAGTTCGCACGCCATTGCCAAGTCTTCCAAATTCTCCACCTGCCATACGCCGACTTTTAAGCCGGCATCTTGTATCTTCTTTACAAACTCTCTGTCTATGTTTCGGTAGCCGCCTATTGCCACTTGCGAGGCTCCGGCGTCTTTCGCCCTAGATATGACTTCATCGGGGGATATTTCGCCTTTTTTGTTTATACCTATTATATATAATGTTTCATATTGCGGATATTTCTTCTTGAAGTCTTTTATTACGGAGAGGTCAAAAGATGTTATTATAAGTTTATCTACATCTAATCCTGCACGTTTACGGGCGGCGTCCAACTTGTCGGCAAAGCCTTTTCCATAACCTTTGATTTCTATTTCAGCCCATTTGTCTTTGGGGAGAGCTGCAAATAAATCATCCAAGGTCGGGATTTTACAATTAGCATATTTTTTATCAAATTTTTCCGGGTGCGCAAGTTTGCTGTTTTTTATTTCATCCAATGTCAGTTCCGAAGGCTCCTTGTCGATTCCCCATTCTTCGCGGAGTTCGCGGCGGCCGTGCATAATTACCATCGTTCCGTCTTTTGTTATCCATACGTCGGTCTCTATCATTCTTGATCCGAGATCGTAGGCGAGTTTTATGGATTCTACCGTATTTTGCGGCGCCATTTGCGGTTCGCCCCTGTGGGCATGCAGATAAATTGTTTGATTGGCAAACGCTGAAAACGCAATTGATACCTGTAGTAATAAGGATATAATAAGTCGTTTTTTCATAGTTAATAACATAGTTTTTTGGCAGTTATTTTATTGGCTAAGTTTGTAAGAGCAATTAAGAAAATAATACTTAACGGTTTACTTAAAAGATTCAATTATATGTTTGAGCAAATTGTCAATAGTGAAAGAATGTTTTTACGAATTGATTTTAGCCTTATGAACATAAAAAAAATATTACAATCGACGTTGGTTGTATTTGGTTTGTCAGTTGCGCTGTCGGCGTATTCAAGCGATCAAAAAACCGCAAGACCGACTTCTGAACAATTTATGAAGTCGGTGATTTATCAGATTCATCTGCCAATTTTTACTCAGGGCGGAACTCTTGAATCCGCGCGGCAAATGCTTCCGCATATTGCGTCTTTGGGCGTTGATATAGTGTATTTATGCCCGGTTGTCGAGGCCGACGACGATATGGATATGCGTTTTTGGAGTAAAAGACAAAAAGAATCAAAAACCGGAAATCCAAAAAATCCGTATAGAATCAAAGACTACTTTAAAATCGACCCGCAATATGGCGGAGACGCCGATTTAAAAAATTTTGTGGACACTGCTCACAAGCTCGGTCTGAAAGTTTTGCTCGACTTAGTTTATTACCACTGCGGCCCAACCGCTACCATGATAAAGGAACATCCCGATTTCGTGGTGCGCGACGAAGACGGGAACGTAAAAAACGGGAGATGGAATTTCCCTGAGATCAACTTTAAATCCAGGGAATTAAGAGAGTATCTCTGGAAAAACATGGAATATTTTGTGCGCGAGTTTAAAGTCGACGGATATAGAACCGACGTTGAGCCTTCGGTTCCTGCTGATTTTTGGGCGGAAGGATACAAGAGAATAAAAAAGATAAATCCTGACGTGATAATGGTAGCCGAGGGCGAACGCGCAGACGCCCAGGCGGACGCTTATGACTTGAATTATTCGTTCAAGTGGCAAAAGGCGATTGCTGATGTTTTCGACGGTAAAAAACCCGCAACGGAACTTTCAGATTTGTGGGAAAAACAGAACAAGCACTTTGTGCGGGGCGCGCGAATAATGCGGGCGCTGGACAATCACGATACCGCAAGCGATTCTTTCGACGCCCGCTATGAAAAGCGTTGGGGCAATAGCGGATTTGACGCTGTTTTGGCGCTAAACTTTACAATGGACGGCGTGCCCATGATATACAACGGCAACGAAATATCGGATACGTCGAATTTATGCATGTTTTCTAACCGCTTTTACGGAAAATACGCCGTTGACTGGTCTAACGCTCTTACCGATCGCGGCAAGAAACGAATTTCTTTTGTGCGGGATTTAAGTTCGATGCGCCATGGCAATCCGGCTCTTTATTCTGGGGCGACGAATTGGCTGAAAACAGACAATCCGGAAAACGTGCTGGCATTTACGCGAAACTGTAAAAAACAAAATATTTTCGTCGCCATAAATGTTTCAAAAAAAGACGCCGAATTTAAAAATCCGATAAACGAACCCGTTTCCAAAGAAATTTTGAATAAGGGCGCAACGTTTACGGACGGCGGCATATTGTTAAAACCTTACGGTTTTATAGTTTTCCAATACTAGAGGTTTAACTGCCAATCTTTTTAATGCGCTTTAGTTGTAGGCGCAGCTTTATGGAAAGGGGCCGCATCGGCATAAAATAAGCACAAAAAAAGCCCGCATGGGATTTTGCATGCGAGCTTTTTATTTTATTTGAACTTTTATCTTTTATTGCGCCGCCGCGCCGCAATAAAGGCGGTTGACACAAGAGCCAAAAACGCAGCTCCAAATGCCGGTTCGGGGATTGCTACGGCGTTTATATATCCGTCTTCAGTTACAAAGAAATCGCTGAATCCGGCGGCAGATATTCTGTCTAAATCTCCCTGTGTTATAAGGTCTGAATTTACAATCCTCACAGTGTCGTTGCGGAAGTTTTCAAAAACGATGTTGGCGTTGCGTTCACTGAGTGTACCAAGCCATGATCCGTCCTGGTAAATGCGGCTTAGGTCTGTAAGCACAAATTCCGAACATCCTTCGCCAAACAATATTGTAAGAGTGGAATTCGAGGCAAATGCAAACGATCCAAGCTGGTTGTCCGCATATAGCTCTATGCGGTGGTTGCCGCCGGAACTTGAAATTTGAATAATAGCGTTGCAAGTATCGCTTTCGCTTGTATTTATTGCGTTTGAACCGCGAAGTATCAGGGTGGATTTATTAGACATCCGAAGCGAACCCGGAAGAATGACGGAATTCTTCCCGGAGGATATATCCAAAGTTGCGCCGTCGTACAGGTTGAAATTGTTCCATCCCGAACCGCTGATTTTTAGGCTTCCAGTTTCCGATACAATCACTTTCCCGGAATTGCGGAAACAATCCGTGCTGGCAATTGTCTTTACATTCATTGCTCCGTTTATGTTGATGACGGAGTCCGCGGAATTTAAGACAGAGTAGTTGGTGCTTTGAGTTTGCAGCGGGGAAGTTGGGGCAATTTCAATGGAAGATCCGCTTTGCAGCGTAAAAATCGATTTGTTAGAGACGTTCAAAGAGCCTATTTTTGAAGATGTCCCGCCCATATTGATTGTCGCCGCCGAAAGCGACACATTTTTTGTGTCGCTGCCGTTTTGAGCTAAGATTCCGGAATTCAAATTTGCCACCGCGGTGTTGTTTGTGTAGCCGGTGAAACTTAAATGTTCCGTTGAAGACAATGACGAATTTATGTTTAGGTATTTTACAAACGTCGCCGGATTGTTGCGCGCCATATCTATTACTAATGTGGAGTTGCCCGTGTCAGATGTGTCGGTTAATTTTAGCGCGCCTCCGCTAATCGTCAAATTGTCGGCATCGGTTCTCGTTCCGCCCGACCACATGGTTATTACTTTTTTGGCGGAATCCATAGCGCCGTCCAAAGTAAGTATTTTATCTTGTTCAATTGAAATATTGAATGTTTTAGCGGAATAACCAGTATAAAATGCGCCTATAGTATAATTCCCATCTACAATAAGAGTTCCGCCGTTTGTAGTATTGCCTACCGCTGCGACGGAATTTGAATTGGGAAAGGTGGATGTTGGATTCACATTCCAAGTTGAAGACTCCGACCATATCCCACCCGCATCGGTTTTATATTCCGTTAAAGCGGCAAATGCAGCAGACGATACCGCCAAAGAAAAAAATGAAAAGTATACTAGCTTTATTTTACTATTTCGCATAAAGTTATGATAAATCTGATGTTCCGGTGCTATGTGTTGAAGGTTATTTGAGGCGTCTTGTGCGGATTGCAAACATTAGTCCGGCAAGCGATAAAATCAATGCAAAAGCCGCAGGTTCGGGGATTTGCAAGCCCACAATGTATCCGTTGTCAATCGAAAGTTCCCAGCCTTCGGCGGAAACATAATCGTTGAACGCATCCATATCGAGTCCGCCAGTATTTTCTATATAGACAATTCCGCTCTTAAAGTTTGTAAAAACTATTTTCCCCCCATTTGAGTTTGCGTTGGAATCCGTAAACAGGCTCTCTAATACGAGCGATGTGCAATCCTGCAAATCCAGCGTAATTTGGTTGTTTTTTTGATAAAAATTAAAAGATTTTATTGCGACATCTCCTGACAGGAAAATATCCGAGTTGGTTAGGGAGTCGTCGGTTGTTCCGTCGTTATTGGATTTGTCTTTATTTATGGCAAGAAATATATCTGCGAGCGTATTTGAATCGTTTATGTGCATGGTCGCCGAAGTTTTCATCGTTTGGTTTAGGTATATATAGGAGATTCCTTCTATTTTTGCCTGGCCGTTTATTGTAAAGTCGGATTCTCTTCCCATGTACAGAAACGCCGATGTATTGCCGGACCCTTTTAGTTCTCCAGTGCTATTCATAATAAAATTACCCCAGTTTCGGATAACTTGGGCGTCCTTATTGCCGCTATAATTGGTCGCGTCTATTGTTCCGTTTAAGGTAACAAAGGAAGAACCTCCTATTTGAACCAGAAATTTTGCCCCCCACGAGTCTCCGGCTGCGGCGTTGGTATCAATTTTTATTGTGGATCCTTGGGATATGGATACTTTGCCGCTATTTTCATAATACTGGTATCTGGTGGTAATCGTTCCGGCGTGGTTAAAGTTTACGACGGCTGAAGACTTTGTTGTTATGGTTCCCATATTAATAGAGGGGCCGTCGCTTTTCGTGTAGTCGCCGGTAAAGTTTATGGTTCCGGTCCCGGCGAGATTGCCGGACGAAATAGAGCCGGATATATTCACAACGCTGTTGGCATTTGCGGTAACGGTTCCGAACGAAGACGAGCCATTAAAATTAACGGTGCCTCCGGTTACGAAAAAGTCTGTTAGGGTTGTGGAAGAGTTAAAGTTTATTGTGGACTTTTCCGGCGACGTTCCCACCATGGATGTTACAACATCGGCAGATACGGCGGTATTGTATGTTTGCGTGTGGGTGTTTGAATTTTTATCAAAGAATATTTTTACCCCGACAGTGTCCGACCATCCTACCGATTTATCATCCGAAGTCGTATAATGCACACCTCCGGCATTTTCGTATGTGATGTCGCCGTTTCCCCACAGAGCGCTTGCGGAATAGTTGTATGAATTTGTCGAGTCGTAATGCGAGTCAAAGGTCAGCTTCCCGGAGCCAGTTATCATGTTTCCGGCGTATCCGCCTCCGCCGCCTATCATTCTCCCCACGGTAACATCGGAGTTAAGTTCTACTATTGTGTTTGAATTTTCCACGCAAAATGCGTCGGCATATGAGCGCGGATATGTTACATTATCGTGTGGCAATACATTCCACGTGGTTGGAGAAAACCAGTTTCCGCCGATATTTGTCTTGTATTCTGTGGGCTGGATATCCGCGTATATAAACGGAGGTGTTAGGGATATTATTAATGTTGCAATGGAAAGTTTGTTTAACCGTTTCATATATATATTGTTGTCTTAAATAAAAAGCGTTTAATAATTAAATTTTTATTGACTGCTTGTCGAGAGTAAAAAGTTGTGCGGAGCAGGGGGGAGTTTTTACGGTTGCGGAAGCCGGGGAAGATAATTTTCTGAAAAATTCACTGTAAAACGGCTAAAATTTTTTGAATGTTTTGAACGGTCGACTGAGCGTAAAATATATCGAATTTTTTTAAATATGTCTTGATTTTTTAAAATTTTTACTTCGATAGTGTCGCAAAGTCTTAAAAAATGCGCGTCCGCAAAATACTAAACCTGCAGATTGTTTTATTTTGGGGAATTGCGGACTGGTGAAAACATTTTTGTCGCCAAAATCGGGCGATTGGGCGGGAAAAGTTTTACCCTCGCCGTGGCAAGTTTTTTTTCAAAAAATTTTTGCACAATGAAATTGTGAATAACTTGTTAAAAAGTTGCACTTGCAAGTTCCCTAAAAAAGGCGAAATATCTCGTTAAGCAATCGGAGATGATTTTTGCATGCAACCCTTGCAATTTTATAAAAATTTTGTAACCGACCGGGCTTCTTGCTGAAATATATTTGATTGTCAGAAACTTACAAAAACAAATTATTTGCTTAATTGTTCTCGGAAATCGGCTTAATTTTCATAAGACCCCAATACCCAAAGGGTTTTAATGTATATTTCAAGTAGCGGTTAAATTGCTTGACGACTGCCGCATGTTTCTGTGAATAATTAAGGCTCGCAGAAAAAATGACAACTCAATTTACAGTATCTATGCACCAGGAAATTTGGCGCAAAGCCAAAGAAGATTTGGCGGAAAAATTTTCCGCCGATATATTCGAATCGTGGTTTGCAGGATTATCGTATTTGGAAGGCGACGACGACAATTTAGTTTTAGGGGTGGATACGGAATTTGCGGCAATTTGGATACGCGATAATTATTTGGACATAATTTCAAATCAAGTTTCCATAACTGCCGCCCGCAAAATAACCGTGCAAATAAAGGTAGTGGAACCGGCTGAAACTCCCAGGGAAAGAGAGCCGCTTCAAGCCGAGCGCCCGCGCGCGGCTTGTTCAACGGAGCCAAAACTGCCGAAATCCATAATTCCACACAATACTTTCGAGACGTTCGTCGTGGGGGAAAGCAATCGTTTCGCCCATGCGGCGGCTTTGGCGGTTGCCCAGAATCCGGGAATTTCCTATAATCCGCTTTTTATATACGGTTCCACGGGCCTTGGCAAAACCCATTTAATGCACGCCATTGCGCAATTCATACTTAAAAACCGCCGCGACGCGCGCATAGTATACCTTTCTTCGGAAACCTTTGTAAACGAATACGTCAACGCCCTGCGCGAAAACAGCATTTCCAGCTTCCGCAAAAGATACCGCAACACGGACGTGCTTTTAATTGACGACATTCAGTTTTTTGCCGGAAAGGAGCGTTGCCAGGAGGAATTCTTCCACACGTTCAACGAACTTTTTAATTCAAGCAAACAGATAGTTCTGTCTTGCGACAAACCTATAAACGAGGTTTCCGACATAGAGCAGCGCCTTGTTTCGCGGTTCGGCTGGGGATTGTCTGCCGATATCCAGGCGCCTGACTATGAAACGAGACTTGCTATTTTGCACAACAAATTGGCGGATATGCCGGAAGGCGTGGAAATACATCCGGAAGTTTTGGATCTTCTCGCGCGCAAATTTACCAAAAACATTCGCAGAATGGAGGGTGCTTTGAACAATCTGATCGGCTATGCGACTCTCCTAAAAACGATTTCGTTGGAGAAAGCCCAGCAGCTTCTCGCCGACGCTTTGATGCAGGAAGATGAAACGCAGTCAATAGATATCGAGGATATACAAAAGAAAACGGCGGATTATTTTAAGATAGACGTTTCGGAAATGTCGGGCAAGCGCCGTCCGGCTTCGATAGCAATGGCGCGCCAAATAGCGATGTATATATCGCGCAAACTCACAACGCATTCGCTTCAGGAAATTGGGAAGCGTTTCGGCGGGCGGGACCATGGAACTGTCATGCACGCGATTCGAGTTGTTGACCATTCGATAAACCACGACGAGAATGTTCATAGGGCTGTTGAGTACCTAATGAAGATTTTGGCGGTTTAAATCATGGGTTGGCGCAAATAAAATTTATATAATGCGCAAAAAAACATTGACCTTTGCAAAAATTATTGCACTCTGTGCAGGATAAAAATTCGGGGATGTAGCTCAGTTGGAAGAGCACCACAATGGCATTGTGGGGGTCGTCGGTTCGAACCCGATCATCTCCATTTCTTTACTTCCACTCCCTGGTGGTGTAATGGTAGCACAGGTGATTTTGGTTCATCTAGTTGGGGTTCGAATCCCTACCGGGGAACATGTGCGGCGAACCTTGGGTCAATACC
>CALXLN010000091.1 GCA_944389215.1 uncultured Opitutales bacterium | reverse complement strand
TCTTGACCAACACTTACTGTCCTGAGAATCTTATAACCCTTTATTAACACATCGGGCATTGTAGAACATTTTTCGTTCTCTTTGCCCTCTTTTTTTTCTCCCATTCCACAATCTTTGACGTAGAGCGAACATATTCCCCTGGAACTAAATTTAATAAAAAAGAGCAGCAGCCTTAAATATTTTAACATTTACAAAATAAGCCGCATACTGTAGGAAGTTGGCGTTTCCAAATTTCGCAACTAATTTGGATATATTTTATAATTTATTAAAGACTTCGGGCGTATGCGTAAAATACTATTTTCGGCTTTTGTCATATTGTTTTCATGCGTGATAGTTTGCGGAAAAACTGAAGATTTTTCTGTAAAAGCCTTTCATTTAGATTTCCGCGCGCAAGTTATGACGGTTTCGGCGATAAAGAAACTGGCATCGGATTTGTCGAAAAAAGGTATAAACGCAATAATCATAGAATACGAAGCCTCCTTCCCTTTTGAAAAACATGCCACATTATGCAACAAGCTCGCCTACAGCCGCAAAGATATAAAAGAAATTGTGGACCATTGCAAATCTTTGGGCATAGAGGTAATTCCGCTGCAAAATTGTTTCGGGCATTGCGAATACATTTTGCGCCACGACCGCTATATGAACTTGCGGGAAGACAAGAAGGAAGTTTCGCAAGTTTGCCCGCTAAAGATAAAAGAAGCCAAGAAAATTTTCAGGGAAATATTTAATGAAGTTGCAAGTTTGCATCCGTCCAAGTATTTCCATATAGGCGCCGACGAGACCTACCTGCTGGGAAGTTGCAGGGAATGTTCAAAAAAAGACAAATCCCGCTTGTTTGTAGATTATGTAAAAGCCATGTGCGAAATCGTCGACGAAATGGGAAAAATTCCAATCATATGGGCCGACATTATATTGAAATATCCCAAGGTTGCGCACGAACTGCCTAAAAACCTAGTTTTTGTAGATTGGAACTACGGCTGGAAACCAAATTACTTCGGAAATTTAGAAAATCTATTCAAGCTTGACGCAAAAATATGGGGAGCTCCAGCATTGCGCTCCCACCCCGATAACATATATCTTGTTGATTGGATGAAACACTTCGAGAATATCGCCACATTCATCCCATTCGCCAGGAGCAACGGGTACAAAGGCATTATAGATACGTCGTGGTCGACCAGCGGACTATACGGATTCTATTACGACAGCAACAATGAAATCTTGGAAATGTATCCTGTTCGGCAAGTTTATCCGATGTCCGGATTTCAAATATTAATAGACGCTTTCTGCAAAGCTGTTTCGGACGACAAGCCTATAAGCCCCGAGGAATTTATACTGGCTTACGGGTCCGAACGTTACGGGCTTGCGCCTGAAGACGCGCGCATATTTTTAAGTTATTTTCAGCATCCGCAAAGATGGATCCGCAAAGGCAAAGATTCAAAGGGCGTACCAATCGCGCAGCTGGTACAAGACATAGCCGCATTAAAAGACAACTTCGATAAAATATCCGTTTCTAAAAACTCCGGAGAATTTGAGCATTACCGACTGATGCTGGATTTGAGAATAAACTATCTGAACTATAAAGAAATAGAATCTGAGTACGATTCGCCCGACTACAATTCGTCAAAAGCCGGAGAATTGAAAAAGAGGCTGGAAGGCGTCATAACGCAATCAGACGAGCTCGGGCAGCGATTTATATCTCTCAATAAGTCCTATCTTAAACCGGGGCAACTTGAGGAAATAAACTCTTTTAGGGAAAAAAAGATGAAAAACCTATACGAAAACCTTGCGCGTCAAGAAGCTATTAATTAGCTAGGATTAAACCCAATATAAGCATTTCCGCTTATTGTTTTTCTAAGACGCAAAATTTAACGCGCAAACCGGATATAACAATATGAATGATGGAGCATCGACGGGTGCCGCATTTTTGCTGTGCCGGCCTCAATCAAAATTCTCCTTAGAAAACTTTATTTTTTCTTCTATTGTCGCGTGCAAATTCTCCGGCAACGACTCTATCAAACGCAGCCGCTTTAGAAGCCCGCAACCGTTGGCTATTTGGATTGCAAGTCCGGGGCGGGCGTTCAGCTCCAAAAGCAACGGCCCGCGCTTGCTGTCGGTCGATATGTCCGCCCCAAAATATCCCAAGGGCGTCATTGTTGCGCAGAGAGCCGCAAGGCGCAAGTGCTCCTGCCAAAACGGGATTCTCAATTCAGAAAGATTGGCATTCGTGTCGGGATGAACTTCGATTCTCTTATTGTGTTGCGCCGCAAAAAGCGGAAGCCCCGTTTTTATGCTGATGCCGACCCCTATGGCTCCTTGATGCAGATTCGCGCGCCCGTCGGAAAGTTTTGTGGCAAGGCGAATCATAGACATCACCGGATACCCTTTGAAGACTATTAAACGAACATCCGGAACGCCCTGATAACTAAAACGGCTGTAGACATCCGAAAAATCTATGCAACGTTCAAACAGCGCATAATCGGGATTTCCGCCAAGGCTGTAAAGTCCGCTCAATATGTTCGATATGTGTTCGTATATAAAATTAAAGTCGCATCTAGCGCCGTTGGGCTTGTAGAATGTTTTGCCGTCATGCCTTGTTATTACAAGTATTCCGCGGCCTCCGCTGCCGTGTCCCGGCTTTATGACAAAATCGGGGACGTTTTCGACCATCTTGAAAAAATTCTTAACTTGAAATTGGCAGTCAATCGCCCCCACGAATTCGGCGGTAGAAACGCCGTGTTCAACCGCAAGCTTTTTAGTGCGCAATTTATCGTCCACATCAGGATAATCTTTGCGGTTGTTGTAGCGCATGATATATGCGTGGTTGCGCTCGTTCATTCCCAAAACTCCGCTTTCGTGAAGGGCTTTGGGGCTTGCAAATTGCGGAAACTTAAAAGGAAACCTCATTTATTTTACCAATGATTTAAATCTCAACAACTCGGTCAACCTGTACCCGGTGTATGTACCCAAAAGCAGAATTACGCCCAGAATTGCCAGATTCAGCTCGGCAAAAGTATACAACAGATACTGCAAATAAGAATTCGACAATACCAGATAACTAAACACCGCCGTTACGAGACTTGCCGCAAGCTGTCTAATCGTATGCCCCGCCCCGTCTTCCTCCCATACGGTCGACGCTCTCTCTATAGTCCAAGCTATAATAATTAACGGGAAGAACGTGGCGCTTATAAAATTCGGAAGTTTTAAAAGATTGCCCGCGATGCTTATTGCCTGCATGATAAGAATAACCACCACAACCACGGCTGATATTCTGGGAACCATCAATAAATTGAGCTTGGAAAGCCAAAACCTTATTGATAGGCCGACAGTCAAAATAATTGCAAAACACAGCAGCCCCGGAATCAAACTCATTTCCAAAAAAGCCATGGCAATCAAAACCGGCATGAATGTGCCCATTGTCTTTACGCCAACAATATTGCGGGCTATAACTATAAAAAGAATCGCAAGCGGCAGGAGCGTGAGGCGCTTGAAAATATTTTGCTCCGACGCCGGTAGCGAAAACAGCGAGAAATCGGAAAGCTTCTGGTCTCCGATTACGTTGGCCCTGATTCTGTTAAGCGACGCAGCGCCTTGCGGAACTTTCGTTACGGAAAACCTAAGAGAAGAGTTTGAGGCCCCGGATATCTCGTATAACGATTTCCCCGAACGCTGCAATACCAGAAAATCTTTGGGCTTTTGCTCTTCTCCGGAACTGGGTTTGAACATCACCCAAGCGTCTCCGCACCAAACCTCCAAAAATTGCGCGGCTTGGGAACTGCGCGCCTGTTCGTTCAAAAATATTCCCCTTACGATTCTGGAAGGAATTTCTTTCAACGACAAAATCAAATCTGCAGCCTCAAGCGTTCCCGACGAGCCGCTCAACGGAGAAAATATCTTTTTTTGCTCCGGAGGCATTGCCGCAAGCTCCCTGAAAAGAGCCGACGCAAAATTGCGGGAAGTCATATTGGCTTCGGGGTCGATTTTTTTTACCAGCTTTGCAACGGCAATCTTTATTGCGTCAGAGACCTGTGGTGGATTCTCCTTTTCGGGCGGAAGATTGAATTCGGCCTTTTCTCCGCCTCCCGACTTAGGAATTATTTTAAATCTGTACGATATATTTTGCCAACCGTTGCTAGTGCAGATAAATTCGGCAGCTGCCCTCGCCAAGCCGTTCTCTCTTACTATATTAAACCTTGAATCTCCGGAAGGATCCCGGCCGAAATAATACAACGATGTTTTTTCCGGGAGCGATATGCTCAGCTTTACATCCGCCCCCTTTTTTGCTTCGAATGCAAGCGTGGCGTCTGCCTGGTAATAAAAAGACGCTTTGTCGTCAAAACTAAAGTCCAGATATTTTACCTTAGCAAACGTTATAGCCGCCGCAATGGCGCAAAGAATTGCCGCAAGCCAAAATACCGTTAGCCGGCGCTGTCTGTTGTCTTGCATATAACTATATTGAATTTTTGCGAGTTACATCGACGACCGCAATCCCGCTTAGGAGATTTCTGCCCAACAGGATTTGATAGTCGAACGAACTTCTGTCCGCAAGCGTAAATTCGCGCTCGAGCGTCAAATGGCCCATTTTTACATTCAACATCACCGAAAAGCGCTGCTGGTCAGGCATTCCATGGCGCTTTATTGGAACAATTCTAACCACCGGGAGCTCAAAACTTTTTTGTTCGCCGGAGGTTCTGGATTTTATTTTAAACGAAACCCATTTGCGTCCATCCCGCTCGAAATTTTTTATGTCGAAAGCGTCGATGGAACAAGTTGTTGCTCCCGTGTCAACCCTTGCCTCGAAACTCGACTTAAAATCGGGCAGGCGCACAGTTTCAACCTCCCCTATGATTCCTAGAGGATATTTTTCTATTTCAAGAGCCATAGCGGACTGTTTTTCCGCAAATTCTTCAGATTTTTCAGGTTTTGGGGTATCCAACGGCGAGGTTTTAGCCGAAATGGAATTGTTATCATGCGAAACGCAAGCAGACATAGTAAACAATAAGAGATAAACTGGAATAAATTTATAAACTCTTCTCACAAAATTGTAATTAAAAATTTTCATTATATAAAAATATACTTGTTTTCAAACTTTCGCAAACCGTGCCTATATGGCGGAATAAAGCAGCAAAATTCAATCGATAGACTTTGATGCACATAACAATCGATTAAGCGTTATGTATTAATAGATATGAAAACAAGCCATATTTTTATGCCATACCTAGATTTATAAGTCATATTCATGCCAATGTTGCGATTAAATTAATATTCTGCTTAAAATGTTTTATATGTCTTAGACAAATTTCAAAAGAATTTGTTTAAAAGTTTTTTAAAAAGCCAAACCTCGGCGATAACAACACGCTCAAAAAATGGAAGAAACAACAATATTTACAATAAATGCTTTTTTGTAGCGACCAAATAAAGAAAATCTTCCAAACCGATAAAAAACGGCGGGGACATGTCACAGCAAGAAAGACCATAAGGCCCAGAAAACCACATAAATAATAAAAACAGCAATAAATGAATGCATTTGGTATTACAATATTTTGTTGCGTAAAACTTCCGCCAAATAGATTGGCGCCTTTTGATTTTGCCTTAGAAAAAAATCTCTAGACGCACACTCTTAAAAACCTTATAGTTATAGCCAAGTTGGTTCAAGTATATATCAAGTCAAGCATTGGCACGATAAACATCCACTAATGAAAAGCGTATAATTGTTCATGTTTGCAAATTTCAGGAACGACACAAACATAGTATTCTATTCAAAAATAGACGCGTGGCTCGTTGTTGTCATTGCATTGGCGTCGGTTCTAACCATCGGGACATGCGGCACTCTTTGTATGGAAGCCCAAAATAGCAGTTCTTCAGAATCAATGTTGTTTGCGATTTTATTCTTATCGTTTGAAATTGCCCTATTTTTACTTATAGCCGACGCTTTTATTCGCTGCAGATACATTTTTAAGGAAGACTATTTATACATGCAATCTGGAATATTTATCCGAATAAAAATACCTTATAAAAACATAAAGTCGTTTTGCGAATCTAATAATGTGCTTTCCGCTCCCGCATGTTCTATCGATAGGATTAAAATAGTTTACGAAAACGAAAAAACTAAAAAAGAATATTTTACGCTTGTTTCGCCGAGGGACAAGCAGGGGTTTTCGGAAACATTAAGTATATTTATTGGGCAAAACAAATAGCTTATAATGGAAGCTTTGGCTAAGGGCATTAGAGGCGATTTCTTTGACGATATGTCTGGCAAAATCTCAGAAGTAATGGGGGCGGTTTTATCCAGGGAATGCAAAACATACCGCAATTCCAACGATTGGGATTTTAAAGAAAAACTAAATAAAAGGGAACCATATCCAAGACAAAGGAAAAATTCATTGTAAAACTTCAAAGACACAGATTAATGGCAAAATGCGTCTACGGTTTACATGCGGATTGCTATCTCTAGTTCCGGGAAAGAACCTTTGCGGAATACTAAGCGCAAAGGGAATTGAAAAGTCGAGAATTAAAATGCGAGTTAAAAGTTTTCAAAACATATAAACCCAAGGCATGCAAAAGATACTCATGCATAGACGCATTAAAAAGGTATCAAAGAAATACGGGTATAAAATCGATAAATCCTGCGGCGCACCTTCGGGAATACGATATTGCGGAAATTCCTACCGCAAAACTTATTCTGCAAGTATTAAACGACGACACCTAAAAAAAGAGCTTCTCGGATTGAGAAGCTCTGAGAAATTATCCGCATAAAAGTGCTACTTTCTTCTGCAGTACATTGCAAAAGCAATAGCCAATGCCCCGAAAATAGCAGCATTGGCCGCTGGTTCGGGAACGGCGGAACCTATTTGAATACTACCAGTTTCGTAGTTCGCATTCCATTCATTCCCGTTGGAATCAAATACAGTAAAGCTGTTTCCGTTTTCCAAGGCTGCCAGAACTATCGTGCTGTCGGAAAATATATTATCTAAATTAAATTCAAATTCTTCCCCGCTTGAAAAACTATTATCTTCAAAAATAATCGAAATAGAGTTAAAACTAGTTTCTTCAATAAGGGATACTTTAGATGTTGATCCCACCAACAACCTATCGACATCAAAAGCGTTCATAAATTTAACATCGCTTGCGCCCTTGACTTCAACTATGTCAATTTCCGAAAGTTTTCCGTCAAATGTTCCGGAGAAAGATTTAGAAGAATCGCCAAAAACAAGATTTGAAGAGCCTTCTACCGTGCCGCCGTTCTGGCCTCCCCCGTAAACCGTTCCGGTAAAAGAAATATCTTCAGAGCTACCGGCGAAAACAATATTTGAATCGCCCTTGACGCTTGTCAGTTTGCCGGAACCACCTGCATAAATATCACCGCCGATCACGCCGCTGGAGATTTTTATTTCAGCAGATTTTTCAATTACGCTTGAAGAAGCATCATCCAATGTAAATCCGCCCGCATACACATTGCCGGATATATTCGTCCCCGCAATTTCAATGCTTGAGCTGCCTTTTAACACCGCAGTTGAATCGGAAGCCGCAACGCTGCCGCCATAAACATTTCCTTCGCCTTCAGAGGCAAATCCGTAATAATTTACGACATTGACTCCGGAAAGTTTTGCGGAAACATTTCCGTCTATCGTACTGCTTGCGCCATTATAGGCGTAATCACCGTTAAAAAGCATATTTACGGAAGCATTGTTGATTTCCGATACGGCGTTGCCTTTTAAAGTAGAGGAGGCTTCATTAATTGCATAATTGCCTCCGATAAAACAATAGATTTGTCCGGACGATACATTGGAGTTTATGTCGCCGTTTACTACGGCATCGGCTTTTGTGTCTGCGCAGGATCCCGCATAAATATATGCCGGAGAAGTTCCATTTATATCCAAGATAATGTTGCCATTTATATTCGAGGAGGAATTTTCGCCATGAACGTAAGAACCGCCTGTAATAGAAGACGGTGTCATCCCGGCGCTATAGGAAAAATCCGCATTTTCGGTAGTGGTAACGTTTATATTGCCGTTAATTATTTCTTTTGCTCCGCTATGTACATATCCTCCTCCATTTAACGAATTTACAGAGGCGTTTTTTATGGTTACATTCGTTCCACCGGAAATTAGCGAGTCTCCTTCGCCTCCTCCCATTACCCAGTAAGATGAAGCTCCGCCGTCTAATGTAACATTTGTGGAGTCTTTAATTTCAGCTCCGTCAAGTCCGCCGCCAGCAATCTGGTTTATGTATATTGCGCTGTTTACGTTTACAATGCTTTCGCCTTCTACAACGGTATTTGCGCCCCATCCGCCGCCATAGACGTTTCCAGACAAGGAGCCGCCAGTTATTTCGACTTGTGTCGAACCTACCGAAGATACTCCTTCACTGCCGCCGTAGATATTTCCCTTTATCTCTCCTCCTGAGATAGTAACTTTCGCCAGGCCATCAACATTGGCGTAATAGCCGCCGCCTACAACGTATTTATTTACTGTGCCGCCGGAAATTTCAACGCTAGCCATATCGACAGACACGTTTTGGGTCGCTTGTTCGCTCCAATTTGCAGCGCCGCCATAGAGATATGCAACCGATCCAAATTTCATTTGAACTGCCGCGCCGCCCGTAACCGTATTGAGCGATCCATCCGCAGATTCTCCGCCGCCCAAAACAGATCCGCCAACTGTCGAACCATCTATAACAACTAAAGATCCGCCCTCAAGTGCGCCTTTGGAATCGGAAGTCCACGTACCGCCAAATATATTGCCGTCAACAACGCCCCCAGTAAATTCAAGTTTTGCGCCTCCCAAAGATTTAGTTTCAGAGTTTGCGCCAAGAGCCCAACCTCCGCCATATGCGCCCCATATATGTCCGCCACTCATTGTCAAAAGTGATTGCCCCGCAACCTCATTGTAGGCATACGCGCCATTGTCGCTTTGCGCAGCACCTCCGGCAACCGCGTAAACCGCGTAACCGCCTGTAATATTTACAGAAGAATTTCCACCTATCTTTGAAGAAACTTGATCGTCTTCGGTGGAATGGGCGAAACCGCCCCCCAATATTGTCGGATCGTACGGTGCGGTATCTGTTTTATAATCTATTGTTCCCGAAAGCATGTTCGCCGAAGAATTACCATCTACTATGGCGGTTGCCCCGTCTTTCGCGTAGGACCCCCCAATGAGAATACCATATATAGTTCCGCCGTTCAATGTCGCTGAAGAACTTGCAATACTTGAAGTAGCGTTGGCGCCATAGGCCATGTTACCGCCTCCGGCAACGGCTGCGCCCTCCTCTACTCCGCTCTCGCCAGAGATAGAATCCACAGTTTCGCCGTCAGAAATCTCAAGCTGACCATCGCCAAACCTATACTCCCCGTAAACTGGGAATGCGGAAAATAGAACAATCAATATTCCTGTTAGTAGGATATTTCTAGCATTCATAACATAACAAAATATTAAAAGATTGGTAACGTATCCGTATTCTATCATAAGTCAAGAACCTTTCTTACGTATTAAAATAATAGCGATGTTACCCGTTTGTGGGATCAGGCAAAAAAACTTTCGTAATTAGGCAAAAGCATATCGGAAGTAGCGCCGTAAGAAGAAGAACGAACGCTATTGGCAGAACGTTTTACAAAAACGGGGATTTTACGTATTTTTATACGTCCTTTTTAAGCGCAAAGCCCCCAAGCTTGGAAATTATTGGGTGAAATCTTTAACTTTTTAAGACGCACAAATGAGCTTTTGTGCGGAAATGGCAAGTTTGAATGGCGCTAGAAAATATGTTAAACGACCTTCGCAAAACCATCCTGCCAATCTCACCCTTCCTATATTCGATATTCGACACACCTATTCCATATTGCTTTATCATATTGCATTGGTAAAGGAGCTCCGAAAATATGACCCTCCAATTGTGTGTTCAGAATGGATGGACAGCATCTTGGAAGCACATTTAATCCTATTTTGAAATATCTAAAGAGGGAACGGATATGGAATTATTCATTCGGTTTAGTTGCCGGTAAAATTCAAACGTGGATTCCCCGGCCTAGAATAACAGCGGATGCGCCAAACTCTACGATTTGTTCCACGATATTTTTAAGGCCGACGGGGCTCCATGGGACGCCAGCCGAAGTCGAATATATTAAAAGCGTTTTAAAAACGAATTAATTTTAAATATTCCTAAAAGATAAGCTGTAATTATCTGGGCTTTTGCCCAAAAATAATATTAAAATGCAATTAATTAAGTTAAATAAAACATATAGAAACGCTAAAAATACCATATATTGAAATAGCGGGTAAACGCGAATTAAATACTCCAGTGCATAAAAGCTAAAGGAGTTAGACAAGCGGCTTAGGGAATGTAGAGTAGATGTTTTTCGACCAAGAAAAGCACTATGACAAAACCGAAATACCGCCGTCTAACATATGACGATAGAAGAG
>CALXLN010000090.1 GCA_944389215.1 uncultured Opitutales bacterium | reverse complement strand
GTGTGACTGGAGTTCATACCTGTGCTCTTCCGAACTGTTTTTGCGCGGAGTGTCGTTTATGATAATGTTGTCCTTAAAAATGACATTTCCAGTGGAAGTACTAAAGGCGACCAATCCGGCTGAGTTTTTAAATTCGTTGTTTTCAAACATTATGTTTGAAAGGATTGGGTAGTATGTCTTTGCGGGAGACGGATCCGTCTTCATGTAGACGCCCATGAAGATGTCGCGCAGCTTGCCGTCGTTTTGTCCATTGCGTGAATTTACGGTATCAAACTTGCAGTTTCTTACGACGACGTTGTCTACGCCATAGCCTTCGCTCCATACATTGAACGTATAGCCTGTCTCAAATTTCAAGGCGGCGGATTCGTTGTGGAAGAACCTGCAATTTTCTATGGTAACGTCCTTGCACAATATTAGAACTCCGCGGGCTTTGTTTTCGTGGAAGTAGCAGTCGCGCAAGATTACGTTGCGGGTTTGATAATCCAAGTTGAATATAATAAAGCCGTCGAATTTTTCCTCGGGGATATCCCTGTCGAAAGTAACTTCGTAAATTTTATTTTTTGCGTCAATTTGCTTTATGTCGGATACCACCGCCTGCATTCCGCTTGGCGAATAGTCGCCTTGGCGGATTTCAACTTTGTCGCCCTTTGAGATTGTCCATATGCTTCTTCCGTTGACTGTGCGCATTGTGCGCTTGCCCGACGGGCGCATAAACAAAGAGCAGTCGTGCGCGTTTAGGCAGTCGTCGCCGCCGAAGCCAAAGTCGCAGTTTATCATTTTAAAATAGCCTTTTGAGCGCGAGATGTGGACGTGGTCGGCGGTGCAGGTGGTGGGGCGCTTGGGGCTGTTTGGGGGAATTGCAATATTTACGTTTACGAACTGCCAGTATTGCTGCGAGCCGTTTACGACAAAAGAGTGCCCGGGGGTTGAAAAAACATTTATATTTTCAAGCGTCAGATGCTTGTTCGAACTCATATGGGTACAGTTCATGTCGTAATAGTAATGGTTCATGCGGTAAAGCTCGCCTTTTTCAAAAAACGCTTGGTTTTCCGGAACGTAAATGCGCAGAACGTTGCCCGACAGCCATTTTTTGCGATAAATGTCATCGCGCTTGCCGCGCATTTCCCAAGATGCAGCCTTGCCGTCCTCTACGCCTATGGAGCGCGTTTTAGGGTCTATCGGCGAAATATGGCCTACGCGTATATCGCGCTGCGGATAGGTTTCGTTTTTGTAGTCTACAAATTCAAAATCCACATAGGAATTTTTGCCGTCGCGCTTCGCATCCGCAATTTGGACAATAGCGCCAAGCGGATCTTTTGACCAGTCCCAGTCGAAATTGAAATTGGCTATTTTTACGCGAAGGCAGTCGGATACCGTCATGCTGTTTGATTTTTTTCTATAAAACGTGAGCGTCGAGCCGCCGCCGTCGAATTCAAAATCTTTTAAGCCATTAAACAGCATTGGCTTTTGTTCCGTAATGTAATAATTGCCCTTTTCGAGAATGAGCTTTGAGGCACCGGTCTTTTTGCAATGCTCTAAAGTTGCGTTTAGTTTTGTTATGAAATCTTTGCAAGAGGGCACAATTCCAAAATCCTTCGCGTACACGACGGCGCCCCCAGTTTGTTTTGGCAATTCGACCTCAAACTCCTCGGCGCCGGTTGGAAGTTTGCCCAAGTCTCCGCGAAATTTCGGAGTGTTGGGGCGCGCCGGATAGTACGCGTCTTCAACTTCCGATATTTTTATGTCTTCAAATGTGCCTTCAAAGTTTCCGAGCGCGTGCAGTTGCAGGGAATATTTTGATATGTCGCGGTTGGGTGTTTGAAATTTTATTTCAAAATTTTGCTGGCGCCCGTCGGTATTTTGCGGAAGGGTCGGATGAATTATGTCGCGCATTCCCTTGGGGTCTCCGTCTTCGCGCACGATCATAAGAAGCGTTTTTGCCGGAGTGGATATCTTGTAATTTAATGATATTTTGTATTGGGTGTTAGGTTTGAATATACCCTTTTTGCCCACGAATACCGGCTTCCACCAATCGGACTGGGATTTTAAGCTAAGCCCGCCGCCGGACAGCTTCGCCTTTGAATCCGCGATTTGCGCGAATCCGCTGTAGACAGCGGTTTCTTTGCCGCCTAATGGCTGGTTGGGAACGTCGCTTTGCTGATAGCAGCTGCAAATAAGCAAAGACGCGAAGATGAAGATTAGAGAGGTGTACGCTTTTTTCATATAAGTTCCGTTTTTATTGTTCTAATTTATCCACAACTTTGTTTCCTTTTACAAGCAGGCCTTTGACGGTTTCCTTATCATAAATTACTCCTGGAGTTTTTACGTGCGGAGATTTCACCCAGGTATTGTTTACTATGCGCGTGCGCTTGGAATGGGTTACGAAAAACTCCCCGCGGTAGTCTAACGGGTTTTGCCGGGGGGTTTCATTTATGAATGTATTGTTTAAGAAAGTAACGTTGCCGGTTGAGGCTATGAATGCTATAAGCCCAAACGTGTCGCGAAACGTATTGTTCTCGACTAGTATGTCTTTTAATATCGGATACATTGTCTGCTCGGGCGACGGATCGGTTTTCATGTACACACTCATGACGATATCGCGCGCGCGACCGTCGTTTTTGACGTCCAGAGGATTGGAGGTGTCGAACGTGTTGTTCCTTATAACGACGTTGTCGACGCCGTATCCTTCGCTCCATACATTGAAGGTGTATCCTGTCTCGATTTTAATGGCGCCCATTTCGTTATGGTAGAAACGGCAGTTTTCAATAGTTACGTCGCGGGCTAGAATTAAAATTCCGCGCGCTCGGTTGTCGTGGAAATAGCAGTTGCGCACTATTACGTTGCGGGTGTCGTAATCTAAGTTGAACATTATGAACCCGTCGAAAAGCTGTTCCGGAAGCGGTTTGTCAAACTCCATTTCATAGGAGCGTTTTTGGCCTTCGACTTTTCTTGCCCCCGTGACTGTTCCTATATATTTTGCGGGCGAATAGTCTCCTTGCCGGAATTCCACTCTTGTTCCGATAGGAAAGGCGTCTGAATTTTTTGTGCGCACTACGGTGTCGGAAACCTTTACGCAGAAATTAGAGGTGTCGTGCATATTGATGCAGTCGTCGGCGCCAAGGGAGAACTCGCAGTTTTCCATTTTTAAGAAACCTTGCGAACGCCCTATGTGCAAGTGGTCTGCAGTGCAGGTTATTGCCCTGCGCTTGGAATTTGGCGGGCGCACGATGTTTACATTGTCAAAGTGCCAGTATTTTTGTTTTCCAGTGGCGGTAAAAGCGTGTCCCTTGCAAGACCAAACATTAATATCTTTTAATGTCAGATGGAGGTTGGAATCCAAAATGAAGCCGCCCATATCATAGTAGTAGTGTTGTATTCTGAACATTAGCCCCGGTTTTACGCGCTTGAGCATACCGGAGTTTGAGTACACTCTTAAAACGTTGCCCGACAGCCATTCTACCTTCGGAACATTTTGTCCCGCGAAAAATTCGTAATTTAGGCCAAATCCGCCTTCATGCCCTACCGATTTTGTTTTTGGATCGTAGCAGGAGAGGTTTGCGACTCTGAGATTTTTGCGGGGAAAGTCGTCATATTCTACAAATTTGTAATCGACATATCCTTCCTCTCCGTCGTTTTTCACCCCGACAACTTCGGCTATGCTTGCAAGGGGGTCTTTTTCCCAATCCCAGTCGAAGTTGAAATTGCCGACTTTTACCCTCTCGCAAGACCTTATTACCATATTCACGTTGCCTTTGTCCTTATTGTAGACAAAAGTCGAGCCGCCGCCGTCGAACTCAAAATCTTTTAGTTCGTCAAGCAGTATGGCGTCGGGCTCGTTTATGTAATAGACTCCTTTATCGAAAACGAGCTTTGCCGCTCCGGTTTTTTTGCAATGTTCAAGGGCTTTGTTTATCTTGTCCACCAGGTTCTTTTCGCCGGCTTTTATACCGAAATCCGAAGCCTTTAATACGGCTCCGTTCGGATTGTTGGGAAGGTCGATTTCAAATTCTTTAGCACCTTTGGGGAGCTTGTTGCGCCTTACTTTGTAGGGCTCGGGGTCCTCGTCTATGGATACGAACGCCTCTCCATTGCCCTCTACAATCTTGAAATCCTTGATTGTGGCGATTGTTTTGTCGTGGGCGGTTATAAAGTAGGAGAAATTGTCGGCGTCGGCGCCGGTTTTAAATACTAGTTTTTTGGGCGTGTATTTCCCCAAAATATGGGCGGCGTTTATGCGGGCAATATCGGTGCTTGGGTCGTGGTTTATAGAATTTCTTACGAATGTATGGAGGTATTTAGACTCCGATTCCTCTGGCAAAAGAGATTTGAATTTGATTGTGTAAAATGTATTCGGCTTAAACAGGCCGCGCCGCGTTACAAGTACATGGTTGAATTCTGTTCCGCCGTGCTTGGTGCAGTCTATTTCCAAGGTCGACCCGTCTTCGGATATTTTACCGAGATTTTCGCTGAGAGTGTATTTCGTGCCTTCTCCGAACCCGTCCATTACTATGTCGCCATCTTTTGCGCACAATGCTGCTGCGCATTGTGCTGCCAAGGCTAAAAGTGTAAATTTTTTTAGTGATAATTTCATTTTTTTGTTTCCTGGTTTTGTTTTGCTTCAACAATTTCGTTTCCGGCGACAACCGTATTTTTTGCAGTGTCTTGGTCTGTGAAAATTCCGGGCTTCGGCATAAACTCGTTAAGCACAAATTTATTGTTTATAATTTTAATATTGTTTGTATGGCTTAAATAAAACGAGCCTCTGTACGGGCGGGGATTTTCCCTTTCGGTCGAGTTTTCGAACGTATTGTTTAGAAATGTTACATTGTGGCATGAAGATATGAACGCCGCCAAGCCAAACGTATCGTTGAATTTGTTGTTTTCGAAAAGAATATTTTCTATTATGGGGAAATCGGTTCTAATAGATCCGGGGTCTGTGCGCATATAAACTCCAATAAAGATGTCGCGCTCGTAGTTTTCGTTCCGCACTCCCAAGGGGTTGCAAGTGTCGAAAGTGCAATTGCGCACGACAACATTTCTTACGCCAAGCCCTTCGCTCCACGACTTGAACGTATAGCCCGTCTCGATTTTTATTGCGCCCATTTCGTTGCGGTAAAAACGGCAGTTTTCAATTGTAACGTCGCGCGCGATAACTAAAATTCCGCGCGCGCGGTTTTGATGGAAGTAGCAGTTGCGCACTATCACGTTGCTTGTGTTGTAGCGCCAGTTAAACAGTACGAATCCGCTATTTTGCGGGTCTGGAATTTCTTTGTCGAAGAATATTTCGTTAATTCCATTTTCCTTGTCCACGACTTTCATGTCTACAACTTTTGCGGTAAATCCTGTTGGCGAGTAGTCATCCTCCCTGAATTCAAAAATTTCGCCCTTGTTGTACAGGTATGAATTGCGGGCGCTTTTTGTGCGCACGCTGTTGGCGGAAGCCTTTGTAGTGTAGAGAGCGTTGTCGTGCATATTAATGCAGTCGTCAGCGCCGAATCCCATATCGCAGTCTATCATTTTAAAGTAACCTGCGGATGTTTCTATCATGCAGTGGTCTGCCGTGGCGGAAATAGGGCGGCGCGGTTTCCCCTTTGGCGGTGCGATATTTACATTCTTGAGCATCCAGTATTGCTGGGTGCCTCCTACGCGCGTGGCTTGCCCGCAGCACGAATATATATTGATGTCCTCCATGCGCAAATGCTTGTTGGAATTCATTGCGATTCCTCCCATTTCGTAATAGTTGTGCTGCATGCGGTAGTATTGTCCGGCCTTGAGAGGGGTCGTTTGCGGAACGCTGAAAACCCGCAGCGTATTGCCGTCGAGCCACTCGGTTTTTGGCGGGGTGTGCAGGCCGCGCTTCATTTCATAGGATATTGTCGCGCCGTTTTCGATTCCCACGGATTTCGATTTTTTATCGTAGCTTGATATGTTTGAAACGCGCACGTTGCGGTTTGGAAAGTTTTTATATTGGTAAAATTCAAAATCCACATATTCGCCTGGAACTACTTTGACAACCCGTACCAGGCTAGCCAAAGGATCTGTTTTCCAGTCCCAATCCATATTGAAGTTGCGGATTCTGGTCCTGAAGCAGTATGATATGGACATGTTGCCGGCGTATCTTTTGCGGTAGATAAAAGTAGAGCCGCCTCCGTCAAATTCAAAGTCTTTCATTCCGTGGATTCTAATGGGGGTTTCCTCAAATATCTTGTAGCGGCCCTTGGGAAGGACGAGTTTGGAGGCGCCTATTTTTTTGCAGTGCTCGAGCGCCGCATTTATGATGGTCGCGCAATTTTCGGCGGATTCGTCCAGCCCGAATTCCGATGCGTTTACAACCAATTCTTTTTCGGGGCGGGGCATTTCGACTTCGAATTCTTTTGCGCCGGTCGGAAGAGAGTTTCTATCTATTTCGACCGGAGATTCCGATTTAATTGGAGTAAAGTCTTCCGGAGATCCCTCTTTTAGAGTTATTTCCTTTATTTCGCATAGCATGGGGTATTTTGACGATATCCCAAGCGCGTAAATTTCGGCATTTTTATCAGTGCTGAAAGAAATAAAAGCGCGCGTCCAATCGCTGCGCGGAGGCAGGTCTTTAGTCGTGTAGTCCAAATGGGGATTTTCGTTTGCGGTTTCCCTTGCGTAAAATTGCAATATAGCGTCTTGGTTGGGGATTTCAGGGTTTCTATACTTAAAAAATACGGTATATGACGAATTGGGCTTGAACGCCCCCTTAAATAGATACGCCATATGGTTCCAGCCGTTGCGTTCCGACTTAAATTTGATAGTCGCGCTAGGCTTGTCCAAAACGGCGTATTTGGAAATAAAGTTTGCGTCGGATTCCGGATTGAACGCGCGAGGTTTATCTGCAGCTGAGCCAGAGATAATAAATGCTAATAATGCGGCTGTTATTGCGAAAAATTTTTTTTGCATTGGCGGCGGTGTTATTTGGTTACAATCTTGTTGTTTGAAAGCGAAACTTCGTCTTTTTCCGAAGGTGAAACAAATACTCCGACTTCAGACAAATTGGGAGAATCGACCCATACATTGTCGGCTATAACCACGTTTTTACAGTTTAACAGCTGGAAAGACCCGCGGTATGCAAGGGCGTTTTTGCGCGGAGTCGGGTTTACAAATGTGTTTTTTATAAAGGATAAATTGTTGGCGTTTGCTGCGTAGGCTATTAGTCCAAAAGAGTCCTTGAAGGTGTTTCCCTCAAAGAGGATGTCGGAAATTATCGGGTAGTCTGTGAAGCTGTTTGAAGGGTCGCTGCGCATATATATTGATATGTAAACGTCGCGTTCCTTGCCGCCGTTTTTTACGCCAAGCGGATTGGAGGTGTCGAAGGTATTGTTTCTTATCAACACGTTCTTTACGCCGTAGCCTTCGCACCAGCTGGTATAGGTGTAGCCTGTCTCTATTTTTATAGCTCCCATTTCGTTATGGTAGAAACGGCAGTTTTCTATGGTTACGTCCTTTGCAAGTATCAAAACGCCGCGCGCGCGGTTTTGATGAAAATAGCAGTTGCGGACTATCACGTTGCGCGTCCCATATTTGGTATTGAAAAGAATAAATCCGCCAAATTTTTCCTCGGGAAGTTTTCTATCGAATTCAACCTCGAGAATTTTTTTCTTAGCGTCCAATACGCGCACTTCTACAACTTTTGCCACAACTCCCGTCGGAGAATAGTCTCCGTAGCGCAGTTCAAGCGTTTCTCCCGGGCGGTATAGATTTTCGTTGCGGTTGTTCCGGGTGCGGAGCGATTTTTCAGAGTACGCGCACATAAACAGGGAGTTGTCGTGCATATTGATGCAGTCGTCGCAGCCGAATCCGAAGTCGCAATCCTCAAGCTTCACAAAGCCCGCAGATTGCGAAAATATCAGATGGTCGGCAGTGGAACTGAGCGGGCGCCTGGCCACGCCTTCAGGCACGTCGACTGAAACCTTCTTTAAATAGGTGTACTTTTGGGCGCCTCTGAATACTATGGCTTGTCCGGGGCAGGAGAAAATATTTACGTTCCGCAGGGTAGTGTGCTCGTTATTGTTTAACAGCAAACCTCCCATTTCGTAATAGTTGTGCTGCATGCGGTATTTATTGCCGCGCTTCACTCCAGCAAGTTTTCCTGCTGACGCGTACACGCGCAAAGTGTTTGCGTTAATCCATTCAGTTTTTGGCTTGTTCTGTCCGCGCCTAAATTCAAATCCGATTCCGGCGCCGCCTTCATAGCCGACGCATTTTAATTTATCGTCCCAGCAGGAGAGATTGGCAACGCGGACGTCGCGCTGCGGAAAGCTTTCGTACTCGTAAAATTTAAAGTCCGCAAAGCTTTCGGCTGGGTCCAATTTTACGTCTGCCACTTCGACGAGGCTGCCTAGCGGGTCTTTCTCTCAATCCCAGTCGAAATTCAAATTGCGGATTTCTATGCGCTGGCAGTTTCTCACTTCCATATTTCTGGCCTTGCGCTTGCGGTAAACGAGGGTTGCACCGTTGCCTTCAATTGTAAAATCTTTTAAGCCGTCCACCAGCACGGTTTTTTCCTCGAATATTTTGTAGGAGCCCTTGGGAATGACAAGTTTGGATGCGCCGATTTTTTTGCAGTGGCTGAGCGCTGCGTTTAATTTTGTGGCGCAGTCTTCGGCAGTGGCGTCCAATCCGAAATCCTCGGCTTTTACGACGATTTCTTTTTTTGGGGCGGGCAAATCAACGCTGAATTCCTTTGCCCCTGTCGGGAGATTTTCCAAATGAGCTTTTTCAGCGTTAAGATTTTTTGTTATCGGGTAAAATTCGAGCGGATTTTTTTGCTCCAGGGAAAAATCTTTAATTTTCACTTGGGTTTTCCCAAAAACATCCAGCCGCACCTCGTATTTTTCCGCCTGCTTGTCTGTGGAAAACGAGACTTCTGCTTCTTGCCAATTTTTGGAAGCGTATAATCGCTCATGGACATAGTCGGATGCGCCGTCGGGGTCTCCCTTCTTGCGCACGCATAGGTACACGAACCTGTCTACAAAGTCGTTTTGCGGCGGCAGCAAATATGAAAATTTTACAACGTAGGTCTTTTCGGCGGCGAGAGATCCGCTGCCGAGAGTTACAGCCCGGTTCCATCCGCTGCTTTTGGTTGATACTTTTATTTCGCTGCCATCGCCGGAAACTGAGGAATCTCTTGCGTCGATAGAGAGGTTATCGGCGCAAGAGAAATTTATCGGCTTGGCGAAAGAGTGCATTGTTGCCGCGCATATCGTATAAGAAAACGCAAGCAAAGTCGCAAATTTAAGAAATTTTCGATTTTTAATGAAGTTTCCCATGCGCTAGATTTTTGGTGTGGAGGTTATTCCAGAGTGTTGCCTTCTACTATTATTTTTTTCGACGTGCGGGTGTCGTAGGTTACTCCGAGTTTCTTAAATAGCGGCGACTTTGTATAACGGTTATTGACTATTTTTATATTCTCGGAATTTTGAATTTTGAATCCGCCGCGATATTCAAGCGGATTGTTTCTGGCAGTTTCGGCCACAAACGAGTTGTCGCGCACGATGACGTTTCCCGCCGAGGCTATGTACGCGCATAGACCGAAGGTGTCCTTAAACACATTCTTTTCTATAAGTATGTTTGACAAAATCGGATAGGATGTGTGTTCGGTCGAGGGATCGCGCTTTAAATACGTCCCGATGAAAATGTCGCGCTCAAAATTCTGGTTGCGGGTACCGGTAGGATTTACGGTGTCAAAAGTGTTGTTTGAAATTTTTACGTTGTTTACGCCGTATCCTTCGCACCACAAGTTGTAGGTATAGCCCGTTTCTATTTTTATTCCCGCCTGTTCATTGCGCCAGAAACGGCAATTATCTATGGTTACGTCGCGCGCCAGAATTAAAATTCCGCGCGCGCGGTTGTGGTGGAAGAAACAATTGCGGACAATTATATTATGCGTGTTGAAATCGTGGTTGAAAAGCACGAATCCATCGTCTTTTACATCTGGAAGCGGTTTTTCAAATGTCGTTTCCCAAACATTGTTTTTCTTGTCTACAAGTTTTATATCGACAATTTTTCCGGTGTAATTCGCCGGCGAGTAGTCGCCGTGCCTGAACTCTACAGTGTCGCCTACTTTCAAATTGTTGCCCATCCGCTTTCCCGTAAGGGTGAGTTCGGATGTCTTGCGGGCGAACACAGAGTTGTCGTGCATATTGATGCAGTCGTCGCAGCCGTAGGAGAATTCGCAGTCCTCCATTTTGAAAAATCCTTTTGAATTGATTATGTGGCAATGGTCGGCGGAGGACGTGATGCAGCGGCGCTTGTTGCCGTCGTTCGGAATTACTATGTTAAAGTTCTTAAAATGCCAATATTGCTGGGAGCCGTGTATTGCGATTCCGTGCCCGCAGCAGGAATATATGTTTATATTATCCATAGTAAGGTGCTTGTTGCTGTCGAGCGTGATGCAGCCCATATCGTAGGAGTAATGCACCAGCCTGCAGTATCCGCCTACTTTAAAGAAAGGCTCAGTCTCTCGAACCCATACGCGGATCTGGTTGTCGGAAAGCCATTTGTTTTTCGGGTTATTTTTGCCGTCGTTGTTCCCGAAATTATACTCTCTGCCGCCCTCAACGCCGACGGCTTTTGCTACCGGATCGTACGGAGTCAATATGACAAAGCGGATGTTCTGTTTTGGAAACTTGTCGTAAACTACAAGTTTCAGGTCTATAAAGCTTCCGTCCGAATCTTTGCCTATGTTTTCGATTTTAACTATAGAGGCTATTGGGTCTTTGTTCCAGTCCCAGTCGATGTTGAAGTTTGTCAGGCGGACGCGCAGGCAGTTGTTCACATTGAAGTTGCTGCCGTATTTCTTGTAGAAGATAAAAGTAGAGCCGCCGCCATCGAATGTAAAGTCCGTCATCTTTTCAAACCTTATTGGGTCGTTTTGGGACACGTAATATGTGCCTTTCTTTAACACAAGCTTTGATGCGCCGATTTTTTTGCAGTGCTCTATGGCTTTATTTAGCGATTCCCTGACTGTTGTGCACGATTGCGTAACGCCGAAATCCTCGGCGTTTACGACAATTTCTTTTTCGGGTTTTGGCAAATCTACGTCGAACTCCTTTGCGCCTGTCGGAAGGTTCTTAATTTTTCCATCCCACGGCTTGGTGTCGGCGGAGAATGGCACGAATTTTTCAAAAGTGCCCTCGGATATTTTTAGATTTTCAAGTTGAGCGCGGAATTTTCCGCCCATGTGGATTTGGAATGCGTAGTCGTCGGCGTCTTTTGTTTTGAAAGAAAGCCTTACTTTCTTCATTTTTGATGAAACGGTTGATTCGTCTATGCGCAGGCAATCAGCTTCCGGAGTTATTTTTGAAAGGGGGCGCACAAGCAAGTGGAGCCTAGAGTTTTCGTCGGCGCCGGGATCGATTTTATATGAAAAGGAAAGAATGTAGTCTTTATTCGGGAGAATTACGCCTTTTTTGGTTTTAAGCCACACGCTCCATTCTCCGGCTTTTGTGCTGTCCAAGACTACAGATTTGCCGTCGTCCGAGAAATTGGACAGGTCCATACGGTATTCAAGCTTTTCCAAGTCGCCGAATCCGGATACGACTTTTGAAAGAGGTTTGGCTATTAGGCCCGATTGTGCGGCGATTGCACCAAATATTGCAAAGGTAAAAAGCAGTTTTTTCATAATGTTGATTGTTTTTTGAAAGCTTGTATATGCGCAAGAATTATTCCAACGGGATTTTATCAGTTACTTTGTTTCCCTCGAAAACGAGCCTTTTTACAGAGTGTCTATCGACGAGCACTCCCGGTTTGGGAACATTTGGAGACCTTATCCATGTGTTGTTTACAATTTTTGTTCCGGTTGAGTGGGTTACAAAAAAATTGCCGCGGTAATCAAACGGTTTTTTCCGCGGAGTCTCATTTATAAATACATTGTCCCGAATGGTGAGATTGCCGGTCGAGGCTATAAACGCCAACAATCCGAAAGTGTCCTTAAAGGTGTTTTTCTCAAGGAGAATGTTGTTTAATATCGGGAACATAGTTTGTTCCACCGATGGGTCGGTTTTCATATAAATCCCCATGTAGATGTCGCGCGCCCTGCCGTCGTTTTTCATATCGAACGGATTTGATGTGTCGAATATATTGTTGCGGATTACAACATTGTCGACGCCGTATCCTTCGCTCCACAAGTTGAATGTGTAGCCCGTCTCGATTTTTATAGCGCCCATTTCGTTGTGGTAAAAGCGGCAATTCTCTATTGTAACGTCTCTGGCGAGTATTAAAATTCCGCGCGCGCGGTTGTCGTGGAAATAGCAATTGCGCACGATTATGTTGCGGGTGTCGTAATCCTCCCAGTTGAATATTATAAATCCGTCGGCTTTTTCCTTGGGAATCGGAGTGTCGAAAACAACTTCGTAAAATCCTCTTTTGCCGGATACGGGCACAATGTCTTCTACCTTAGCGAAAACTCCGCTGGGCGAATAGTCGCCGTGCCTGATTTCAACTTTAGCTCCTTTTCTGATTGTCCAAATTCCGTTGCGGGCAGAAGCTGTCTGCATGGAGCGCTCTCCGGACGGGCGCATGAACAGGGAGCAGTCGTGCATATTGATGCAGTCGTCCGCGCCAAGGGAGAACTCGCAGTTTTCCATTTTAAAGAACCCCTGCGATTGAGATATATGCAGATGGTCGGCGGTGCAGGTTATGGCCCGCTTTTGGGCGTTTGGCGGGCGCACTATGTTGACATTGTCGAAGTGCCAGTATTTTTGCTGCCCCGCGACTGTGAAGGCATGCCCGCAACACGACCAGACATTTATATTTTGCAGAGTCAAGTGCTTGTTGTTGTACATTACGCAGCAGTTCATGTCGTAGTAGTAGTGCTGCATCCTAAACAGTTGTCCCGCCTTAAACGCAGACAAACCATTTTGGTGGATTCTTATTACATTGTCGGCAACCCATTCAGTTTTATTGCGCTTGTTGCCTGCAGGCATTTCATACCCCCTGTCAAATGAGCCTTCAATTCCTACCGATTTCGTCTTTGGGTCGTACATTGAAATCAGGGCCATGCGGGCGTCTTTTCTGGGGAATTTTTCGTATTCGACGAATTTGAAATCGACATAGCCGTTATTGTTTCCGTTGTTATATACATTTACGACTTCCACTACGCTTGCAAGCGGGTCTTTCTCCCAATCCCAGTCGAAATTCAAATTCTCGATTTTTACGCGCAGGTTGTTTGAAACCGCCATATTTGCTCCGCGCTTTTTATGGTATACCAAAGTAGAGCCGCCGCCGTCGAATGTGAAATCTTTGAATGAATCTATGTTTATGGAGCCGTCTTCCGTAATCTTATAGGTTCCCTTAGGCAGGACTAGCTTGGAGGCTCCGATTTTTTTGCAGTGCTCCAAAGCTTTGTTAATGGCTCCCAATACGCTGGGCGAATCTTCTGTAACTCCGAAATCCGCGGCGTTTACCACTTTTTCGGTTTCGGGTTTGGGGAGTTCAACGTCAAATTCCTTTGCGCCTGTCGGGAGTTCTCCAAAGTTTTTATAAGGTTCGCCCGGTTGGTCTGCCGGCAAAAATCTTTCGCCGAAACCCTCTTCGATGACAAAATCTTTTATTGTCATCTTGATTCCGTTTACGCTGTTTATGGAAAAAACGGTGTCTCCGATTGTCGAGTCTGCTGTAAATTTAATTCTCATTGAGCGGTATCCGTTGGCAGACATAGATTCGTTGTACACATGCGTATCCTGCAGGATATTGCCGTCTTTTTCTTGGCGCACGATGAACTGCGGATAGCGCCCTTCGGCTTCGGGGCAAAACGTTTTATATTTAAACCTCACAAGATAATTTTTTCCGTTTTCGAGAACTCCGGGCTTTGTGCCGAAAATCCTCTGCCATCCGCCGATATTTTTAGATATGGTGTCTATCTTGAACTTTTGCATGTCTTCGGACACGCTTATGGCTTCCAGATTATAGAGGTTGTATTTTTCCATATCTTCAAATCCGCTCATGACGGTTTTTCCGTCTTGGGCTAAAAGAGCGGCGGCTGACATGAAAAAAAACAGAAAAATCTTTACCGAATCATGTAAATTGCATTTGCTCATAAAAAGTATAGATATTTTTCCCAAAAAAAAGGGCAAGCAAATTTACCGCTGGGCGTCCAATAACTTTTCCTTAAATCTTCCAAATTGCCGCGGCGGTGTTTTGCGCAAACTTGAAATATAGTTGAAAAAAAGCTTTACAAGCTTGCCAACTGTGGATTTTCTAATTCTTTAATTTTTAAAATTTAAACAGCAGCAGTTAAAACATGGCAAATAACAAATCATCTAAAAAAGATATTCGCAGAACAGCTACCCGCACGGAGCAGAACCGCCAAGTGCGCAGTCGCATAAAGACGTTGTCGAAAGCCGCGGCCGCCAGCAAGGATGCTGAGACCCTAAAAGCGAAGGGTGCGGCTTTGGCTTCGGCGGTTGACAAAGCCGTGAAGAAGGGCATAGTTCATCCAAATAAAGCCGCGCGCACAAAGAGCAGGCTTGCGAAGGCAGCCGCGAAGTTGGCAAAGTAGTAGGTTTGCGCAATATTTTGCGCGACATGAAAATAACTCCATATAACTTTCGATTCTGCATTTTTGAATCGAAAGTTTTTGTTTTTTTTACGATAAAACTGTTGCGCTTTAACGGATTGCGCGATTTTATAAATGAGCGATATTATTAAAACTGAAATCGTCGAAGTTTGTCCGTCTCCCTACGGATATGCGGTTTTTATGCGCGCGGACAAAAAAGTCTTTATCATATATATGGATAGGACGCGCGGAACGGCTCTGCAGGCGGCTATAGACGGATACCACGCAGAGCGCCCTCTGACTCACGAGTTCTTTGCGCACGTACTCGACGGGCTTGATTGCTCGGTAAAGGGCGTTTTAATCTACCATGTTGACGACGGCACTTTTTATACCCGCCTAACCGTAGAGATGGAAAACGAGCTTGGAAAGAAGATTATAGATGTCGACGGACGCCCGAGCGACACCATGGCAATAGCCACGCGCGTCGGGGCGCCAATATTCATATCCGAAAAAGTTTTATCTTCCCTTGAGGATATGAGCGAGGCTTTAAAGAAGATAAAAGGCGCATAGTTCCAATGTCCGCACCTTTCGGTTTGAAGGAAAACGTTACGTTTCTGGCTCCGATGCAGGATATCACCGATAGGGGCTTTATCGAGGTTTTATGCGCGCGCGGGGCTCCCGACTTTTGCATAGCGGAGTATTTTAGGATACACGAGTATTTCGAGCTTTCGCCGCACATTTTAGACGCAATTTTAAATTCGCCGGCAGGCACCCGCGTTGCGGCGCAGTTTATAGGCGAAAATATAGGTTACATTTCGCAGGCGATAGAAGCCTTAAAGCGCTATTGCAAAATAAATATGCTGGATTTAAATTTGGGGTGTCCTGCGCCTAAAATTTACCGCAAAAATGTAGGCGGCGGGCTATTGCGCGACATTGGAAAGATTGCGGAAATAGTAAGGTTAATAAGGTCGCAATGGAGCGGAATTTTCAGCGTAAAGATGCGCATAGGGTTCGATTCCACCGACAATTTCGACGAACTTTTCGACGCCGTTTGCTCTGGAAACCCCGATTTCGTAACAATCCACGCCAGAACCGTAAAGCAGCTCTACCGCGGGACGCCAGATTATGAATTTATAAAGCGCGCCGCCTGCCGGGCGGATATTCCGATAATTGCAAACGGCGATATAAGTTCTGCGGCAAAGGCGTTGGAGGTCTTGAAATACACAGGATGTGCGGGGGTGATGTGCGGCAGGCACGCGGTAAGAAATCCTTGGATATTCCGCCAAATAAGGGAGCTTGCGGGCGGATGCGAAGTGTACAGGCCAAAGCTCTATGAAGTTCGCGAGTATATAGAGGATCTCTCGCGCAATTTTTTGGCCTCCGAAGAGCGCATAAAACATCTTGATTCCCGCCTTAAAAAATTCATAAATTTTATAGCAACCGGCGTGGACGAACGCGGAGAATTTCTATACAACATGCGCAGGGCAAAAGGAATGGGCGAACTTCTTAAAATATGCGACCGCTATCTTTTGGAAAACGGCAACGCCGACAAACTTTTTGCACTTGATGCTTATCCCAATTTGTGTTCGCGCCCCAACCACGAAGATTTTCCCAAATGACAGGCTCCGAAAAGATAGCCGCTCTATCGGCGCGTTTGACTCCGTCGAGACTGGCGCGGATTTTCCGCGCTGCGGAATTTAGGACACGCAGAATAATATTGGCTATGGAAGACGTTTTCCAGCCTCACAATGCTGCCGCCGTCTTGCGCAGTTGCGATGCGTTCGGATTGCAGGAAGTCCACATAATCGAAAATCGCTACCGCTCAAAGATTAGCTCAGGCGTAGATACGGGGGTTTCAAAATGGATGGACATAATACGCCATACATGTCCTTCCGCGCGTCCGTCCCGCGCGGGGATGGGCAGGGGGGAGATTTCGGGGGAGCATCTAGAAAATTCCCGGGCGGCTCTTTCTGAAATTAAGTCGCGCGGGTACGCTCTTGTCGCTTCGACTTTGCGCGGAGGCGCCGCAAGCATAGACGATATTCCTGTCGACGCCCCTTTGGCTCTGTTGGTCGGGTCGGAATTTGACGGATTGTCTGGGGTTGCGCACGATATGGCAGACTATACGTTTTCGATGCCAATGCTTGGGTTTGCGCAGAGTTTTAATTTGTCGGTATTTTCCGCGCTTTGTCTTTCAAATTTGACCCGACGCATGAGAGACCTCGGAGATTCTTGGAAATTGCCGCCTTCAGAAAAGGAGACCCTCATTCTTAAGTGGCTGGAAATTTCCGCAGGGGATTTGGGCTGATTGCCTTGCTTGTAGCCAAGGAGCCTAGGGGCTGCCCGCACTCTTATTGCCTGACGCGCCAGCGTCCGCCGGCGTCTTTTAAAACTATTTTTTTTAATTCAAGCATTAAAAGCGTAGAAAGGCATTTTGATATTGGCAGCTGGCTCTTTTCCGAAATGTCGTCGGCAGGCAAATCGCCGGAAGTTTTCAAACATTCATATATTGCATATTCATCCGAATCAAGCTCAATGCTTGGAGCATTTTTAGAAGAATCGGAGCTTTGGGAAGCGGCGCTTTTTTCTCGCGTATGCGGCGAAGTGTCGGGTTTAAGATTTATTTCCAGTTGCCCTGAAAATTTCAGCGAGTCAAGAATGTCTTCGGGGCATGTTGCAAGAGTTGCCCCGTCTCTGATGAGGGCGTTGCAACCGCGGCTTGAATTTGAGTCTATGCGCCCGGGTATGGCGAAGACGTCTCTTCCTTGCTCGCCCGCGAGCCTGGCTGTAATAAGGCTTCCTCCCCTGAGGTCGGATTCAACGACGAGTGTCGCCAAGGAGAATCCGGAAACTATTCTGTTTCTAATAGGGAAAGTTTGTTTGTCGGCTCTCGTGCCCAGGGGAAATTCCGAAACTATCGCTCCGTTTTTTATTATGCGCTTATATAGTTCTATGTTTTCGGGCGGATAAATTATATCGGCTCCGCATCCCAAGACTGCTATTGTTTTGCCTCCGGCTTCCAAAGCTCCAATGTGCGCGGCGGAATCTATTCCGCGCGCCATCCCGCTCACGACCGTAACGCCTGCGCGCGCAAAGGCCGCGGCGAATTTTCTAGCCGCTATTTGCCCGTAAACAGAACAGTTTCTGGAACCTATTATTGATATGCATGGAGAGTTGAAATCGCAATCGCCTATGTAATAAAACCCGACGGGCATATCGGGTATTTTGCGCAGCAAATCGGGATAATCCGAGTCTTTAAAACAAAGATAACGGGCGCCCAACCTGTTCATTTTGTCGCAGATTTTTTCAATGTCTATGAGGTCTTTGTTTTCAATTATGGAATCCGCTGTTTTTGCCCCGATTTTGTCGACCGACATCAATTCTTCGCGCGAAGCCGCAAAGACTTTGCCAGGAGACCCAAAGGCATCCAATAGGCGCATTGCCGTAACCGCCCCGATTTCCGGTATAGCGCACAGGCGTATGTACGATTTCCATTCTTCCGACATAATAAATATTAAAATATAATTGAAATAATTTGGGCCGGCGGCAAGAATTTTTTACAATCCGGACGAAATAAATTTTAATACGTCGCTTGACGAAAGCGGAGTTTCGGACTTGGCGCAAGAGAATGCTTTTTCCGCGGACATACCCAACCATTGTGCGGCGCAAATTCCGGCAGCGATGGGGCCATCCAAGTTGCGGCTGCATATCAGCGAGCCTGCCAATCCCGCGAGCATATCTCCGCTGCCGGCTCTTGCGAGAACGGGCGAACCGCGGGTTGAACGCACAATAACGCGCCCGTCGGAGATTCTTGTAACGGACGATTTTAACGCTATGGCGCATGCGTATTTATTGCAGGCTTCAAGGAGATCCGCATCCGAAACGCCGGAGGCTATTCTTAGAAATTCGCCTTCGTGCGGGGTCAATAGGACTTTTCGCGCCTTGCAAGCTTCGAGCGTTTGCGTGCCAATAGCATCTGCATCGAGAACTACCGGCAAAGATTCGGAGGATTTTAAGACTTCGCAGACGAGGGCTATTGATTCTCGCGAGGCAGTAAGCCCCGAGCCCATCGCCAGGGCGCTTGCCGATTTGAGCCTTGCCTTGACAAGCCCGAAAGACTCCAACGCAAGAGCTCCCGATTCGTCTTGCGGGCATCCGACCCATATGACGGAAGGTTCCGCGGCGGCATATGCTGGCGCAAGGTTTTCGGGCACAAACGCCGTAACGAGCCCGCATCCGGCGCGTATTGCGGCGCGGGCGTTTATCAACACTGCGCCGGGATAGCTTTGCGAGCCGCCGATTATAAACAAGTGCCCGTATCCGCGCTTGTCCGAAACGGACGGCCGCAGGGCTTTTAGGAAATCGAGCGCGTCGGGGCGGGCTATAAAATCTCTTTGGCATTCAAATGCGGAATTTTCATCGGAATCGAAAAATCCTATGTTTAAATATCTGATTCTTCCGGTGAACGGCCTGTTGAAATCGGCAAAAATAGGAGATTTTGCTATTCCCGTAGCATAGGTTGCGTCGGCCTTGAAAATTGCGGATTGAGGCTGCGAATGCGCTCCGGCGGGAAGATCGACGGATACTTTTAGCCGGGCACGAATTTCGTTTGCCGATATAATAGCATTCTTCAAATTTTCGCGGATAGGCGGAGTAAAACTCATTGCCGTCAATCCTTCCAAAATTAGGTCGAAACTTCTGTCTCGGATATTTCCCAATTCCTGCAGTTCTATTATTTCGAGATTTTTCCCTTTGAAATTGTTTTGCAGGCTGTGAAAAGCTTTTTTAGTGTTGGGGCGAAGCTTTTCCAGATTTACAATGGCTAGGGTGAGTTTTGAATCGGGTATGCTTTTGCATATCCGATTCAACGCCACAAGCGCGTCGCCGCCATTGTGCCCGGCGCCTATAAGCCCGAGAATTGAAGGCGAATTCCCAAGGTAACCGCCGAATTCCGCAAGAAGGCTTGCTGCGAGTTTTTCCCCCGCGAGCGCCATTGCTTTATATGCTTTGTATGCGGAGTCCCCGAGAATCGATTTCTCGAACTTTTTTGATTCCTCGGCAGTCAGTATTGGATCGTACAATTTCATCGCGACAGGATTGCTATTGCTTGGGCGTAGTCTTTCAAATGGGTTAGGCTTACGTGCATATTTTTCGCGTTCAAAGCCGCCATCCTTTTTTCGACAGCCGCGTCGAACCGCGCTGTCGGCGCGCCAAGGGCGTCATTTTCAATCCAGACGCTCTTTGGCGTTATTCCGCCGGAAAATCCCGTTCCTAGAGCTTTTACCGCGGCTTCTTTCGCCGCGAAGCGCGCGGCGAAGTGCAGGGCGGGGTTGGCGCATTTTTTGCAGTATTTTATTTCGCATTCGGCGAAGGTCTTTTCTAAGAAGGCGTCGCCGTACTTCTCTAGCAAAGATTCTATGCGCGCAACATCCGCAAGGTCTATTCCAACCCCGATTATTGCAGAATTGCCTTCAGATTGCGCCATTAGAGTGGTTATTTCAAGAGTTCTTTCATTTCGCGCACGGCGGTTCCCATCCCTGCTATTATAGCGCGCGATATTATTGTATGTCCTATGTTTAACTCGTTGAATCTCGCAACTGCAAGAAGTTCGCGGACATTCAAATAGTTTATTCCGTGCCCGGAGTTTACAATCAGCCCCAAAGAATCGGCGTATTCGGCGGCGCGCGATATGCGCTCAAGCTCCGCTTTCTTTTTTTGCGGGTTCTTCCATGCGTTTGCGTATGCGCCCGTATGAAGTTCCACCATGGGGGCGCCTATTTGTTTTGCCAACTTTATTTGCGATAAATCTGGATCGATGAAAATCGAGCAAACTATATTTTTTTCGGAAAGCGCCGCAACGGTTTTCTCAACTTTTTGGGGGCTTCCGGCTATATTTAAGCCGCCTTCCGTTGTTACTTCCATGCGGTTTTCAGGCACCAAACAAACGTAGTCGGGTACGATTTGGCGCGCTATTTGGGTAATTTCGGGGGTGCACGCCATTTCCAGATTCAATTTTGTGGATATCGCTCGGCGAAGCCCAAAAACGTCGGAGTCTTGTATGTGCCGGCGGTCTTCCCGCAAATGGACCGTAATAGAGTCCGCTCCGCCGCGTTCCGCCGCGAGCGCTACATCTATTATTGAGGGCTCGACGACAACTTCGCTTTCGTCGGAATCGCGGTAGCGCGCCTGTCTTACTGTTGCGCTATGGTCTATGTTAACGCCTAATTTTGTCATAGAATTTGTAAATTGATGTTTCTTTATTCGAATTTTTTCCATAAGGAGGGCATAAATAGGACTAATATTGCATAGAATTCAAGCCTTCCCATAATCATAAGCATCGA
>CALXLN010000089.1 GCA_944389215.1 uncultured Opitutales bacterium | reverse complement strand
CTTCATGCTCGCCATTTGCTGCCGCCAACAGGTTGTCGGCAGTGGTTCCTAGTCCGCTGCAGTAAGTCCCGGAGACTTCAACAGATGTTTCTCCAAGAAATTTAAAGAAGCGCTTGGCGTGCTCTTTCTCATTGTCTGCGGTTTCCTGGAAAATTGCCGCTATTTGCTCGTAGCCTTCCTTCTTTGCGACGCTTGCAAAAAACGTATATTTATTGCGGGCCTGCGATTCTCCCGCAAATGCGGCCATTAGGTTTCTTTCGGTCTTAGTGCCTTTTAGTGTGCTCATTTTTTTTCCTTTCTTGATAGTTGGGACGTGCAATTCGGGCACGCGCCCGTTATTGTTATTGAAAAATTTTCTATTTCAAAACCTTCGCTCTCCAAAGCTTTCTTCATCGAAAAAAATAGAGAGTTGAAATGCAAATCGCATATTCTTCCGCAATGCGAGCATACAAAATGCAAATGGGGCTCAATGGTATGGTCGAACCTGTCCGGGGCATGCGGAGATGATATTTTTAAAATGCTTCCATCGCCCGACATTTCGTTTAGATTCCTGTATACCGTACCCAGGCTTATGTTCGGATAGGTTTTGCGGATAGCCAGATAAACGTCGTTGGCGGTCGGATGGTCCAGCCGTTCCGAGCGCATAAGCTTTAATATGGCGTCCCGCTTTGCGGAACGGCGCCTTGGGGAGGATATGGTTTGATTGGGCGACATTTTGATAATAGTAATTATTATTGTTATTGATTAAATGCTTGACATTTGCCAAGTCAAGAAAATATTTTCAATTTTATAAATAACAGAGCACTATTTTTATTTCGTCTGTTTTTTTGTAAAACTAAACTGGAAATGTCGGTCTTATTCCGTTTTTACGGGGTATCGGAAATCCGGGTTTTGCGAAGAGAAAGGCGGCAACTGAAAAAATCCCGTTCTTTTAGGAAAATTTATATTTTTCGATAGATAAAAAAATGAATATTCAATCCGAAGTATTTACCGCTTTTTTAATAACGTTTGTGGCGGGGGCTGCGACGGCAATCGGCGCTGCCATGACATTTGCAATAAAGCGCAATGATTTCAAGCTTTTCGCTTTGGGGATGAGCTTTTCGGCGGGAGTCATGATATATCTTTCCTTTATGGACATAATGCCCATAGCAATGCGCATGATGCGCGACGGCAACGCCGCCGTTGCGGGAATCGGGGAGAAACCGGCGCAATTGTTTGCAAGCGCAATGTTTTTTGCGGGCGTGCTTGTGGCTGCTTGCATAGACTATTTCATTCCCGAACACGTGGAACACGAAATGATAGACAAAAATTCCTCCGCGTCAAAACGCCGCCGGAATGCAGGGCGGGTGGGAATAATAACTGCGATAGCGTTGGGAGTGCATAATTTCCCCGAAGGCCTTTCGGTTTTTGTTACAAGCATGGAAAATGTTGCGTTGGGGCTGTCGGTCGGGATTGCGATAATGCTGCACAATATCCCAGAGGGCGTGTCGGTTGCCTTGCCGATTTACAATGCCACCGGGAACAAGAAAAAAGCTTTTTGGACAGCTACGCTTTCGGGGCTTGCGGAACCTGCGGGGGCGATTGCGGCATATTTTATTCTTGTGCCATACCTTACTCCGGTGGGGGTCGGCGCGGCGATGGCGGTAACGGCGGGCATAATGATATTCATATCGCTCGACGAGCTTTTGCCTATGGCGAAGGAATACGGGCACGAGCATTACGGAATCGTGGGCGCGTTTCTTGGAATGTTTATGATGTCGGCGGTTTCGTATATGTTTTAGGCGCGCTCTTGCGCAAAAAGAAAGAACCCGCTTTTTTATGGCGGGTTCTTTCCTTTTGGATAATTTAATTCTCCGGCAGGGCGGAGGCCGCGCGCGCTATTCGTCGGCGGATTTTACGAGCCTGTTGCCTTCAAATATCAGATTTTTTGTAGTTTCGGTATCGTAATAAACTCCGGCGTTTGCGAAGTCGCATTCGACAAATTTATTATTTATAATTTTAGTGTCGGAGGAATACGCCACATAGAAAGTTCCGCGGTTTGCCAGGGGCTTCTTGCGGTCGGTCTTGTGCATAATCGTATTGTTGCGGAATACGACATTGCCCGAGCTTGTTATGTTGGCGACATATCCGAACGAGTCTATAAAGGTGTTCTTTTCAAACAAAATGTCGCTTAGAATCGGGTACATTGTGCCGCCCGGAGAAGGGTCGCGCTTCATATAGACGTTCAAGTTGATGTCGCGCCACGCGCTTGTTATGGACGCGGAGTCGAAAGTGCAGTTGCGCACGACTATATTTTTTGCCCCGTATCCTTCGCTCCACAGGTTGAACGTGTAGCCTGTTTCAATTTTTATAGCGCCCATTTCATTATGGTAGAAATGGCAGTTCTTGATTGTTACGTCGCGTGCCAGAATCAAAATTCCGCGCGCGCGGTTGCCCCAGAACTTGCTGTCTTCGATGATGATATTGTGGGTGTCGTATTCCCAGTTGAACATTATGAAGCCGTCGAGCTTTTGCTCGGGCACTTTTTCGGCGAAAAACACTTCGTAAACGCCTTCGTTCGGTTTTACGGGCACTATTTTTGATACTTTTGATTTGAATCCGCTGGGGCTGAAGTCGCCTTGGCGCAGTTCAACTTCGTCGCCTATTTTGTATATCGCCACGGTTTTGGCATTTTGAGTTAGAACAGAGTAGTCCGAATTGCGACGCGCAAATCCGCTGCAATCGTGCATGTTTATGCAGTCGTCCGCGCCGAGGCTGTACTCGCAATTCTTCATTTTGAAGAAGCCTTTTGAGCGCGTAAAGTGCATATGGTCGGCGGAGCAGGTGATTGTGCGGCGCTTGGAGCCTTCGGGGCGCTTTATTGTAACTTTGAGGAATTGAAAGTATTCCTGCTTGCCGTCGACTACAAAAGCGTGCCCGGCGCACGAATACACGTTGAAGTTTTCGAGAGTCATGTGCCTGTTGTCCCTGAGATACATATTATTCATATGGTAGTAGTAGTGCTGCAGGCGCACGGGCAAATTCTTGGGCAGGTCGTTATAGCCCCTGAAATTTCCGTAAACTACGTTCTTATTGTAGTAGACGCGCGCGACATTGGGCTTAATCCATTCGCATTTTACGGGAACTTTTGGGCCCCACGGATTATTCCACCAGCGGTGGAATCCTTCTTCGCCGCCGACGCAGTCGTTCTTGACGTCGTATGGAGACGTGCATACGAAGCGCGTATTTTTATTTGGGAAATCGTCGTATTCTAAAAATTCAAATTCGACATAGCTGTTTTCTCCGTCTTCCTTGCTGCCGACTATTTGCACTAGGCTTGCAAGCGGATCCCTATCCCAGTCCCAGTCTACGTTTAGATTGCAAATCTTTATGCGTTCGCAGTTCGATACGGTTATATTGTTTGCCCTCTCCTTAAAGTACACGAGCGTCGAACCCTGCCCGTCGAGAGTGAAATCTTTCATTGATTCAAGCTTTACGGCAACTTCTTCAAAAACTTTATATGTTCCTTTTGGCAGGACGAGCTTTCCGGCGCCGGTTTTTTTGCAGTGCTCTAGCGCCATATTTATTATGGTTGCGGCGTTGGTTACGCTTTCGTTCAGTCCGAAATCTGCCGCGTTTACGACGGTTTCGTTGCTTGGCTTGGGAAGTTCGACTTCAAAATCTTTGGCGCCTTTGGGCAAGTCTTTGAGTTTTTGAGTATATTTGGGACTGTCGTTGTCAACCGGCAGAAACTTCAGTTCCGCATTGCAAACCGCGGCAGCTGCGGCTATTATCAAGCAAAATAATTTTTTCATTAGCGTGTTTAATTTAATTTTTACAAAAAAAGTTGTATTAACAAAAACAATCTAACTGCTTTCTGCCAAACGGACAATAGAAAAATGCTATATTTTTCTTTTTGGACAGAACTTCTTTGGGATATTTGATTAAAGCGGCGGATGGCTGGAATTTTTCTGCGGCTGGAACTTTCCCGCCGCCGATAAAAGCGCGCAATTTTTTTGCGCGTTTTTCTTTATTCGATAGTGCAGGAAAGCATTTATTGCGTGCTAAACTTTGGTGAAAAAACGCCGCAATACGCGGCTATCGGCTGTTTTTCACAATATGCATAATAAATAATCTTGGCTAAATTGGCTAAGATGCCGCTATGGGCTTATGCAAAGCCTGTTTTATCTGCGCCCGTATTGGTACACCTGCGCGGTTTAGGAGCTTTGCGCGCCGATATTTATCATTGAACCCGTTTAAACTTTGTCCGCATTGGAAGTTTGTTCGGAAAAGCCTTTTAACTTTTGGTTTGTCCGTCGAAAGCGCCTTAGACTTTATTGGGAGGTTCAAGTTGGGGCCTTTTTCGCGACTTCTATATTGTGCTGTTCGTCCGATATTTGTTGCTTTTTTGGCTTTTATGCGATAATTTAAATAATGAAAGACATTAAGGAAACAGCCTTATACTTTTTCATCTCGATAATTATAGTATCGGGAATGTTTTTTTTGGTGCTTTCAATTCCCCCGGAAATTGGCAAGCTTATAATTTCAATAATGCTTAGCCTGTTTATTTTTATCGGTTTTATATTCTTTTTGTGCCTGTTGAATTGTATTTTCAAGCATGCCAAGTGCTGTGTGTTCGGAAAATTTATTCCTATGTAGATTCTTTGAATTTTACTTTTTATCGTCTTTCAATTCGATGTTGGGCTAGCTTCTCACGCTTATTGGGCGGGGTTTGAGCGAAAAAAATGCGTGCTTGTCTTGTGCGCGCCGTGTTCTTTTTTTGCAACTTTGGCAGCGCATTGGCGCGGGGCGGAGAGTTTTTTTTATGCGTGCAGAGCGTCAAGCGGGGGCAGTGTGCCAACGCGGGCTGTGGGGATTTTTTTCGCGAGCGGCATGCAACGCGGTTTCCAGAGTTTTTTTCTATGCGGGCAGTGTGTTAATGCAGGTAGCGCGTTAGCGCGGGACAGAGAGTTTTTTTATGCGTGCAGAGCGTCAAGCAGGGGCAGTGTGCCAACGCGGGCTGCGGGGATTTTTTTTACCAACGCGCGTTGCCGCCGCCGTTTTATCCGTAAGCCTTTTTCAATTTTTTTTCGCGAGCGGCGGGGCGGGAGTTCCCAAAGTGCGGCTAAAAAAGGCGGGTATTTGGTCCGCCTACATTTTCTTGTTTTTTGCGCGCTGCAATTCCATCCGCGAAGGATGCTGGCGGATGGTTTTGCAGTTCCGTCAATGGCGTTGGGCGGGGAGGGCTATTTTGTCGGGTCTTGCGTCCAGACTCTGAACTGCGAGTCTTTTGACCAAGTCGAACCCGCTGAGGAATAGTCTATGAACGTCCGCTTTCCGCCGTCTGCAGTTTCGACTTCCAAGGCCAGGTTCGCGCCGGGTATTGCCGCAGGCTTTGCTGCGACATTTCCGTTTTTGTCCAATTTGAAAGTTGCGGGTTTGTCGAAGTCTTTTTCAAACCGCTTGTCCATTGCAAAAACAATCGGACCCTGGGCGATTGCGTACATGCGCGAGTCGGCGGGGTCTTGTATCAGGCGGATTGATTGGTCGAGAATTACCGCTATTGCGTCGTTCTTCTTCCATTTGCGCAATAGCTTAAGATAGGTCCCAGCCGTAACCTTTTCCGGAACTTCAATCCCGTTTATAAAGACTCTTGAATTTTTGCTCCAGCGCGGAATCCTAAGGGATATCTCAAATTCGCTTTCTCCTTGCGGCACTTCCTTTAGAAATATTCCAGCGACATTGCCATCAAGCATGTTTCCTCCGGTGAGCTCCAGTTTTACTTCGCCATCCTTGACCGGAAGTTTTGCAAAGCTGCGCTCGTAGAAGTTTACGGTTATCGAGTTTGGAGATGTCATATAGGCTATTTTGGGAAGCAGGAAAAGTCCGCGCGGGCCGCTTGCAACGCAGCAGTTCATATGCATTTTGCACTGTTCGGGCGCGGGGGTTCGGATTCCGTTCATCGGAGTGTAATGCGCCCACCACTTGCCGTCGTTCATTTGCGCGGGAATTAGGGCGTTGTAGGCGGCGAGTTCTATGTCGTCGGCGAATTTAGAGTCGCCGGATATGCGCAGCATTTGCGAGCACAATTTTATCCACGTGGCGGTTACGCATGTTTCCATCCAGTGGTCGGTCTTCTTTTGCTGGCAGAATTTGCCAAACACCCAGCGCTCCCAAATCGAGCCGGAGCCGAGAACAGTGATTTCCGTGTCGCGGATGTTGCGGGCGACGTTTTCGACCGCTTTTTTATATTCCGGATTGCCCGTTGCGCGGTACAGTTCCATCAGGCCTTCGTAACACGACATCATTTCATATGACTTCGAATATCCGCCGGACATATAGCCTTTTGATTTGTCGTCGGACGGCTTTTCAAACATATCGAATACATTTTTATCAGCCAGGGCTTTTTTCAGCAGGTCGGGCTTATTTTTTGATTTTCCCCAGTCGTCGACAATATATTGGCAGAAATCCAAGTATTTTTTGTCTGCGGTCGCCCTGTAAAGTTTTACGAAAGGCTCCAGTATGCTCGAGGCTGCCAGCCCGCCCCACATTCCGTTGTCGCAAATGCTTTTTTTGTCTTTGCCGTAATTTTGCATTATGTAGCCGGCATGCTTTTCAATGGCTGCCAGCACATTTTTATCGCCGGTTCTATCGTATTCAGCCAGAAGTCCCAGCATTACATACTTTCTGCCCCACATATCCCAAGTGCCGAATTCCTTGCCGCCTTGGTAGGATGTTATTTGTCCGTCCGGGCTTTGCGTGGAGAGCAGTTTTTTTACGGCGTATTTTAGACGGGCATCTAAGACGTCGCATGGGTTGTAGTCGTAAGCCAACGCCGCGGACGTAAACCATTTTCCCCAAAATTCAATTTGCCAGCTGCCGTTTTCTTTGCGCTCAGAAAACGGGCGCACGAGGTCGTCGATATCCCAGGCCATGATATCGCCGTTGTACGATGTGTTTAGAGATTTTGAAAGTACCCCGGAAAGCTCGACGGCACCCGCCGGCGCGAATAAAAGTTCGTCTTGTGCGGCTGCCTTAAAATTTTCCGCATCCCGCGCGTTTGCGATTGATGCAGATGCTAAACTGCAAGCGGAGGCAACTATTAATATACTCCATTTACGTGTCTCTTTCATAAATCGAAAATTTAATTTGAGCTTTTTTTTAGTCAAGAACAAAAGCGAACAAAGACTGCAAATCCAAAATATTCCCAAAAATACCGCCTCGCAGCCTTTGAGCGGAACGCTTTTTATGCAAAAAATCTCACTCGATTGAGATAATTGGCTCTTAAAGGGATAAAAAGCATATAATTTATTATTTCTCAATTTGATATAAAAAATTGCGGCTTTGCGCTCTAAAAAACTTTAAATTGTGTTGACGAAATTCCCGAAAAGGCGTACCGTTAAAGAATCTTTTACCCTAAAATGGGGTTAAAACCTTTTCCAGTTTTATTTTAATTACTAAAGCAATGAAAAATAAAAATAGCGTGATTACAGACGCGAATGAAGCGGTAGCATCCGTTGCATTCCGAGTTAGTGAAACCATTGCCATTTATCCTATCACACCGTCTTCTCCGATGGCGGAATCCTGTGAAGAGTGGGCGGTAAAAGGCAAGAAGAATATATGGGGCACAACCCCGTCGATAAGCCAGCTCCAGAGCGAGGGCGGCGTTGCGGGTTCTGTGCACGGCGCTCTTCAGACCGGCACGCTGATGACTACTTTCACGGCTTCGCAAGGCCTATTGCTGATGATTCCAAACATGTACAAAATAGCCGGCGAACTCACCAGCTTTGTAATGCATGTCAGCGCGCGCGCCCTCGCCAGCCACGGACTTTCGATTTTTGGAGACCAGACCGACGTGATGGCCTGCCGCCAAACCGGATTTGCGATGCTTTGCTCCAACAGCGTACAGGAAGCCCACGATATGGCGCTTATCGCCCACACATCCACATTGGAATCGCGCGTGCCTTTCCTGCATTTCTTCGACGGGTTTAGAACTTCGCACGAAGTCAATACTTACGAGGCGATTTCCGACGACATCATAAAGGAAATGATTCCTTATGAAAAAGTCATCGAATTCCGCCGCCGCGCGTTGAGCCCGGATCGTCCTTTCATACGCGGTACCGCGCAAAATCCAGACGTATACTTCCAGTCTTGGGAGGCTCGCAATTCTTTCTACGACAAATGCGCAGACATTGTCGAAGCCAACATGCTGAAGTTTGGCAAGCTCACCGGCAGAACCTACAAGCCGTACGAGTATGTCGGAGCCGCCGACGCCGAAGAGATTGTCGTTATTATGGGAAGCGGCGCCGAAACCACTGAGGCCGTCGCAAATTACATAAATTCTAACGGCGGCAAAGTCGGCGTCCTCAAGGTTAGGATGTATAGGCCGTTCAGCGTCAAGAAATTTATAGCGGCAATTCCGCAGACTGTAAAAAAGATCACAGTGCTCGACCGCACCAAGGAGCTTGGCGCCATGGGCGAGCCCCTCTTTGAGGAAGTTTCCGCATCAATCGCCGAAGCGCGCAGCAGCGGGCTCGTTCCCGCTTCTTTCGACCCGAAAGTAATAGGCGGCAGATACGGGCTCGGCTCAAAGGATTATACTCCCGCAATGGCGAAGGGCGTGTTCGACAATATGTCGGCAGAAAAGCCCAAGAACCATTTCTCCGTTGGAATCGTCGACGACGTTACAAACAATTCCATAGACTACAATCCAGATTTCAAGCTCGACGACGCCAGCGTTCTCAGCGCCGTATTCTTCGGCTTGGGTTCGGACGGCACAGTCGGCGCCAACAAGAATACAATTAAGATTATTGGAAACGAAACTCCGAATTACGCCCAAGCGTACTTCGTTTACGACTCGAAAAAGAGCGGCGGCATAACGGTTTCCCACTTGCGTTTCGGGCCGAATCCTATAAAGGCTCCGTATCTTATCAGCAACGCCCAATTCGTCGGCTGCCACCAGTTCTCTTTTATGGAGAAATACAACGTTTTGGAATGCGCGGCGGAAGGCGCAGTATTCCTGTTGAACTCCATTCACGACGCAAAGACTGTCTGGAAATACCTAAACCGCGACGTCCAGCAAACGATTATAAACAAGAAGTTAAAGTTCTATGTAATCGACGCATACCACGTTGCCAAGTCTATGGGCATGGGCGGCAGAATCAACACCATCATGCAGACCTGCTACTTTGCGATTTCCGGCGTTCTTCCTCCCGAGGAGGCAATTGCGAAAATTAAGGCTGCTATTGAAAAGACATACGGCAAGAAGGGCCCGCAGGTTGTCCAGAAGAACTTTGCTGCAGTCGACGCTTCCGTTTCCAACCTCCAGCAGGTTGAAGTTCCGTCGGAGGTTACCGCGGAATACGGCTTCGGCCCGGCGGTCGCAAACGACGCTCCCGATTTTGTAAAGCGCGTAACGGCGGTTATGATGCGCGACCAGGGCGACAAGCTGCCGGTCTCCGCGCTGCCGGTTGACGGCACTTGGCCGTCGGCTACAACCCAGTGGGAAAAACGCAATATCGCAATCGAAGTTCCCTCTTGGAATCCCGACTTGTGCATACAATGTGCAAAGTGCGCAACAATATGCCCGCATGCGGCAATTCGCGCAAAGTTCTATTCAAACGAAGAGCTCAAAAACGCTCCGGCTTCTTTCAAGCACGTTGCGTTCCGTTCTCCGAAAAATCCGGATTGCTCGTTCACGATCCAGGTTGCTGCGGAAGACTGCACCGGCTGCGGCTTGTGCGCAACTGTTTGCCCCGGAAAGAGCAGAACCGAAGAGGGCGTAAAGGCGCTTATGATGACTGCCCAGGAACCCATCCGCGAGCAGGAAAAGGAAAACTTCAAATTCTTCATGTCGCTGCCCAATCCCGACAGGCTCAAGCTTGCCGAGACCGTCAAGGACGTCCAGTTCAGGCAGCCGCTCTTTGAGTTCTCCGGCTCGTGCGCGGGCTGCGGCGAAACTCCGTATGTAAAGATGCTTACCCAGCTCTTTGGCGACAGGCTCTACATAGCAAATGCCACCGGATGCTCTTCCATTTACGGCGGCAATCTTCCCACGACCCCGTATTGCGTCAACGAGCACGGCAGAGGCCCGGCTTGGGCAAACTCGCTCTTTGAAGACAATGCGGAATTCGGTTTCGGCTTCAGAATCTCTCTCGACAAGAAAGAGGAAATGGCAAAGGACCTCATCCAGAGGCTCGCACCAAAGCTTGGGGACGACTTTGTTAAGTCGATAATCGAAGCCGACCAATCCACCGAGGCGGGAATCGCCGCCCAACGCGAACGCGTGGCGGCTCTCAAGGAAAAGCTTGCTGGAGACTCTGCGTTTGAGGCAGTTGCAGTAAGGGAGCTTGCCGACGACCTCGTAAAGAAGTCGGTATGGATTCTCGGCGGCGACGGCTGGGCGTACGACATCGGATACGGCGGTCTCGACCATGTTCTCGCCAGCGGCAAGAATGTAAATATAATGGTTATGGACACCGAAGTCTATTCCAACACCGGCGGACAGATGAGCAAGTCTACTCCGATGGGCGCGGTTGCAAAATTCGCATCCGAAGGCAAGGCTATGCCGAAGAAGGATCTTGGAATGTTGGCGATTGACTACGGAAACGTCTATGTTGCGCAGGTTTCGATTGGCGCAAACGACGCTCAAGTGATAAAGGCTATGACAGAGGCAAACAGCTATGACGGCCCGTCTCTTATCATAGCTTACTGCCATTGCATTTCGCACGGTTACAATCTCATAAACGGTCCCGCGCAGCAGAAGGCGGCGGTCGATTCCGGCTACTGGCCGCTTTACAGATACGATCCGCGCAAGATTGCTGCTGGCGAAAATCCGTTCAAGCTCGATTCTAAGGATCCGAAGATACCGGTCATAGAATACATGAAGGTTGAAAACCGCTTCAAGATGCTTCAGATGCTAAATCCCGAACGCGCCGCGGAACTCGATGCAAACGCGCAAAAGTTTGTAGACGCGCGCTGGGCGAAGTACAAGTATCTTGCCGAACGCAAATAGAGAAAAACAGGTTTTCTAATTATCAAAACGCCCGTACTTTTACGGGCGTTTTTTTTGTGCATAGTAAAAATGTGGCGCGCATATAAATTTGTGCATGTCATTTTATAGCGTGGGAAAGTTTGTGGCGGCACTTAGCGTGGCGTGGAAGTCGGGGGCAGGCAAGGAGCAGAAAGCATGGCGCAAAAGGCGGAGCTTAGATGTAGCGCAGGCGGGGCTTAGTGTGATGCGGAAAGCGGGGTGTTTAGCGTGGCGCAGGAGACGGCACTTAGCGTGGTGCGGAAGGTGGGGGTAGGCAAGGAGCAGAAGTCGGAGCTTAGTGTGATACGGAAGTTGGGGGTTAGGTATGGAGCAAAAGGTAGGGCTTAGGCGTAGCACATAAAGCGTGGGGCAGAAGGCATGGTTTAGGCGTAGCTAGGGGGCAGGCAAGGAGCGGAAAGCGGGGTGTTTAGCGTGGCGCAAAAGGCGGGGCTTAGGCAGGGGCGGAACGCGGAAATGTAAAGGCGCAATAAGCTGGAATTTTTACAAGTGCGGTTTTACGAATTCCGCGTTTAATTCAATTTAACGCCAAAAAAGAAAGGCTTATTTATTGGGAAAATGAGCTCTAATCGGACTTTTTTCCCAGAAAAAAATATTATGGCTTTTTGCGCTTTTTATTTGCCGACTGCAATGTTCCCGGCGGGAGGCGCGCGTTTTGTAGCGCGGAAAATAGGCGCAGTTTCCTTCAGGTAAAGCTTGATGTTGTTCCGCCTTGTATAGGCGCGCGGAGCGGCAAAAGCTTTTAATGGGACAATTTCAACTCTTAGTCTCTGCGCCGTTTATGCTTCGAAAATGTGTTTTTTCTGCGCGGGATTTTGTTAATATTAAAAGATTGCTAATTTGTGCAAAGTTAAAAAATTAAAGTGTTTTTTTAAGCGCGCCGCATTAGTTCTTTCCCTGTTTTTCGTCAATATTTTCGCCAAGTATTTCTCTTGATTTTTCAAGAGCCGCATCGATATTTTCAAGGACGAATTCCTCTCCGATTTTATCCAAAAATCCGGATTTTTCCATCATGTGCAAAGGTTGCGAATGTGCTCCGGTAATCATCATGATTACATTTCGGCTTTTTAGTTTCTCGTATAGATGGTCCATTACATCCAGGGCGGTTGCGTCCATTGCCAGCACTGTGCGCATTCTCAAAATTGCTATTTTAGGGGTTTCGCCCATTTGCGCCAGTATGGATTCCAGCTTGTCTGCCGCCCCGAACATTAGAACTCCAAATATTCTGAATACCATTACGCCCTCCGGTATGTCTTTCCCTTCAAGGGAGTATTTTGACAAATCCGTCTCCAGCTTTTTGTCGACAAGCATAACTTGTGTAGTGTCCGAAACTCTCCTTATGAAAAGCATTGCCGCAAGAACCATTCCTACTTCTATTGCCAGGGTTAATCCGAAGACTACCGTCAATAAAAAAGTCGCCATAAACACGCAGTCGTCGGAGCGCGGCAGTTTGCGCATCTCCCCGAAAGCCGACCAGTCCGCCATGTTGAACGCAACCACAAACAAGACTGCCGACAGCGTCGCCAAGGGGATATATTGCGCGTACGGAGCGGCGAAAAAAAGAATCGCCAAGAGCGTTATGCAGTGGATAATTCCAGCAATGGGAGTGCGGCCGCCGTTTTTTATATTTGTGGCAGTGCGGGCAATAGCGCCCGTGGCGGGTATTCCCATGAAGAACGGCGAGGCTATGTTTGCCATTCCTTGGGCTATTAATTCTTGGTTTGAATCGTGCTTGTCGTCTATCATTCCGTCGGCGACCACTGCCGATAGAAGCGATTCTATCGCCGCGAGCACCGCGATTGTAACCGCGGGCATCATTAAATTTTTTATATTGGCGAAGTCTATTGAAATCCACTGAAATTCCGGGAGAGAGCGTGGAATTTCTCCGAAGCGCGAAAATATGGTCTCAACATTCCAACCGAAATGCGCAAATCCAAGCGAAAGGATTGTTCCGACAAATATCGCGCCAATCTGTCCGGGAATCCTTCTGCGCCACGATTTTGGCCAATAGACTATCACCAGCAGGGAAATTATACCCAGTATGAGAGTTTGAGCGTTTGTTGTTGGCAGGCTTTCCCATATTGCGGCAATTTTTGGGATAAAGTCTTCCGGGACTTTTTCCATTGACAATCCAAGAAAGTCCTTGAATTGCGTTGACATAATAAGCACCGCTATTCCATTCGTAAATCCCAGTATTACGGGACGGGGAATGTATCTTATGGCGTTGCCCATTTTTGCGATTCCCATGGCGATAAGGAATACGCCCGCCATGATTGTTGCCACAGCCAGCGCCGCGTATCCGTATTGGGCGATAATCCCCGCTACAATGACGATAAAAGCTCCCGTAGGCCCGCCGATTTGAACGCGCGACCCGCCGAATACTGCGATGATAAATCCCGCGACAATGGCAGTGTACAGCCCCTGTTCTGGCGTAACGCCGCTTGCAATCGCAAAGGCCATAGCCAAAGGCAGCGCCAGAATCCCCACGCTTATTCCTGCGCCCAAATCGGCTAAAAACGCCGCGCGGCCGTAGTTCTTAAAACAATCCAATAATTTCGGACGGAAAGAGAATCCGATTTTCTTCATTTACGCTAGAAATTTCTTAAAGAAATCTTCGACGTCGAAATTTTCATTCGGCATAAAGATAAAGGCGTAGCAGTTGTCGCAAACGCCTATGTTGCGGTTTTTAGTCAGGTAGTCAATTTCGTCCTGAGGCACTGGGGTTCCGCATGCGGCGCATTTGCCATCTACGATTTCGGCGAGTCCCAATTTTCCGGATGCTTCAAGCCTGTCGAAATGCGACAGCGCGAACGACGGAATTTGCCTGCGGTTTTCTATTATGAAGTCGCGCAGCTTCTGAACGTTTTCTTCCGACATTAACGGAGACTCCGAAAGCTTTCTGGCTTTGCGGATTTTTAAAAGTCTTAAAATTATGTCTTCCGTATGTCTCATAAATCACCAAAGAAAGCAGCATATTCAAAGGATATTTGCAATAAAAATACGCAAAACCGCCAGAATTTTTTATATTGGAGAATGCCAGATATTGCGGAATGAGGTTATTTTTTATCGCTTCCGGTATGTTTTGTGAGCGAACTTGGAGGTAAATCGTTCTCCGAAAAAATGTCGCAAAAGGCGATATTTGCCGGGCGCAAGCTGGAACGCCCGAATTTCGAGCGGACATTCTCAACCGCCCGCTGTATTTTTTCAAGTTTTTGCCGCGAGGAGTTTTCTTCCCCGAATACCGACATTTGTTCCGGCGTGGAATCCGCAGCGACGAGCCCGCCGCACGTTACTCCGAACATTCTTACGCGCTCTCCAAAATCCCATTCGCTCTTTATTATGCGCATTGCTGTGTCGAAGATTTCAGCTGATAGGTCGGTTGGGGCGTCGGTGCAGCTTTGCCGCGTGATTGTGCGCAGCCGGGTGTCTTTTATTGACACGCTTACGTTGGTGCATTTAAAGCCTTCCTTTATCAAGCGGGCGGACACTGTCTCTGACAAGTCTAGAATTGCCGCCTTGAAATCCTCTAGCCCGCGCAAGTCGCGCCGGTATGTTACCGAGTTCCCGATAGATTTTGCGTCGGGTTCATCTCCGAAAAATGCGACATCCGCGTCGCCTAACCCGTTTGCTGCGCGGTATATTTGTTGCCCGTGTTTCCCGAAACGGGAGATGAGTATTTTTTCGTCGGCTGCGGCAAGTTCTCCGACAGTCCTAATTCCCAATTTCCGCAGGGCTTCGGCGGTGTGCCTTCCCACGTAAAGAAGGGCGGAGACGGGTTGGGGAAAGATTATTTCCTTGTAGTTTTCGCGCGAGATTAGGGTTGTGGCGTCGGGTTTTTTATAGTCGCTGCCGAACTTTGCGAATATCTTATTAAATGAGACTCCTATTGAAACGGTGAGCCCCAATTCTTCGCGCACGGTTTTTCTGATAGTGTCGGCTATTGATACGGGATCACCGAACAGCTTTGCGCTGGCGGCGACGTCCAGCCAAGATTCGTCTATGCCGAAAGGCTCTATCTTGTTTGTAAAGCGCGAGTATATTGCGTTTACCTTGCGCGAATATTCCGAGTATCTGCCGCGGCTGGGGCGCACCAGCGTTATTTGCGGACATTTCCTTTTCGCCGACCAGATTGTCTCTCCAGTGGTTATTCCGAATTTCTTTGCGGGTTCGTTTTTTGCGAGAATTATTCCGTGCCGGTTTTCGGGATTTCCGGAGACCGCCATCGGCACATCTTTCAATTCCGGCCGAAACAGGCATTCAACGGAGGCGTAAAATCCGTTTAGGTCGCAATGCAAAATAGTCTCGTTCATTTTCGCGCGACTTTAAAGATTTCCGCGCCTTCTTTCGACAGTCGAGCGTCCAGGCGTTTCGCCCCGGGGCATATGCGGTTTAGGAAAATCCAGAAGGAAACCGAATGGTCCATAAAGCGCGAATGCGCCAGCTCGTGGCGCACAACGTAGTCTTGAAGCTCCGGCGCAAGAAGTAGGATTCTCCAGTTGAACGACAGCGTTCCGCTCGACGAGCGGGACGCCCAGCAGCTGGCTTGGTCGCGCACGCTAAGGCGCTTGAAGCTTATTCCGGTTTCGCGGGATATTTTTTCGGCTAGTTCTAGTAGTTTATTGCGGGCGAAGTCGGCAAAGAGCCTTTCAAAAATTTCGTCCGCGGAGTCTTCTGGACAGGCGATGACAAGCTCTCCGGCGTTCGCGTCCTCGACGAAAAATGGATCTTTGCGGGCATTTACAAGCCAAACTTTCCATTCGCGCCCATCCACGTACACTAACGGCCGCTTTTTTAGATATTCCCTGAGGGAGATTCTTTCTAAGGCGCAGGAAATTCGCTTTTCGAGCCAGCTGAGATTTGTGCGCAGAAATTCCAAAGCCGACTTTTTTGAAGCTCGTTTGGGCTTTGAAAGCACTGCGCTTGTTTTGTCTTCAACCCATAGCCTAAAGTTGCGGGACCGCGAAGATTCCTTTATGCGCACGCGGACGGTAGTTGGCTTTCCGTTCGGCGCAAGCGTTAGGATTATTTCGTCTGGTTGGGTATCTGGCATTTTTTGCGGAATGATTGCGGAGGCAGCGCAAAAACTTTTTAGTGGGCTAAAAGCGCGGGGAATAGGTTAACGCAGGGTGATTGTTTTATTCCTTTTCCCGCTCCGCGGCAGCTTTTTTTATTTCTTTGATATAGTCGCGCAGCGCGGATTCCGGTTCCGTTTTGGATTGGACTGCCTTCCGGACTATTTCAAACATCTCCGCGCCCGGACCGGGATTTCCGTCGGGAGAATTCTTTTTTGCGCGCGCGAGGGCTTTATCCAGGACTTCCGGAGGCGCTTTTTTTGCGATGTCGTATGCGTACCTCAAGGCGGACAACTGAGGGGGGATTCCTTCGAAAAGTCCGCCCACTGCGCGCGGCTTCTTTTCTTTGGACTTTACATCCTGCCATATTTTTAAGACGTCGTCGCTATTTTTTGCGCTGTTGCCGCCGAAGACATGCGGATGGCGGCGCACCAGCTTTTCAGCTAAAGATCGGGCGACGTCGTAAAAGTCGAAATTTCCCCGTTCGGATTCTATTTCGGAATGGAGAAGTATGTGCATAAGCACGTCTCCAAGCTCCTCGCGCGTGGCGTCGGAGTCTTCGTTGTCGAGGGCTTCCAGCAGCTCTGCGCATTCTTCAACAAGGTGCCCGCGCACGGACAGGTGGGTTTGTTCCCTATCCCAGGGGCATCCGCCGGGCGCGCGCAGCCGCTTTACGATTTCTACTAGTCTGTCAACGGAATCGTCTTTCATTATAGTATATAAAATACCGCGTTTTTTGCATATCAAGCAAAGATTTTTATGCGCGTTACCGTTAAATTTGTATTGCGCCTTAAAATATTACCTTTAGTAGTATTCGGGATTTTATGAACAACGGACAGCTTACGCCTTCGCAGACAACCGAACTTTTGAGGCGGTTGGAGCATTCTCCCGTTAAAAAGCTGGGGCAGAATTTTTTGGTAGACGCAAATATCGTGCGCAAATCGCTTGAGCTTGCGCAGGTATGCGGCGCAGACACCGTTGTGGAAGTCGGCCCGGGGCTGGGCACATTGACGGGAGCACTGCTTGAGCGCGGCGCAAAAGTATTTGCCGTGGAGCTGGATAAAAGGCTGTTCGAATATTTAAAATCGAATTTTGGGGAAAATGAGAATTTGAACCTTGTAAATGCGGACGCTGTGGATATGCCTCTGGCGGGGCTTCCGCCTGAAGTATCGGACTTTAAGATAGTGGCAAATCTCCCGTATGCTATCAGCACTCCGTGGCTCGACGCGGTGTTGTCGTCCGGCAGGTTGCCAAAAATGATGTCGCTTATGCTCCAAAAAGAGGCTGCATTAAGATTTGCGGCGCGCAACGGTTCGGGGGATTTTTCGCCCATCTCGATATGCCTCGGAGAAGCCTATGAGGTTCTTGCCCCGCACAAAGTATCGGCTGCGTGTTTTTATCCAAAACCCGCGGTAGATTCAATGTTGCTTGCCTTAAAATTGCGCCCCGACGCCCATGTATTCAATTCAAGGACAAAGGATTTGATGCGCAAAGTTTTTTCAAAGCGCCGCAAGCAGATAGGCTCTATTGCCAGAAATGCCGAAAAGGAAGATTCGCGGACGCTTTTAAAATGGTTGGAATCTTCTTCCCTTTCCGCCGACCGCCGTCCGGAAACGATAGAGCCTCCGCTTTGGCGCGAGTTGGATAAAATAGTATGCGAAAGCTAATGCCTACAATACTTATAATTTTTGCGCTTGCCGCCTTGTTTTACGCGCTGCTGCTTTTATTTTGCGCAACCCTTGCAAACAGGCTTATTTTCCCTGCTCCCGCCGCCAGCTACGCAAAGGACGGCAGCGTGTTTTTTATAGAGCTTCCCGGCGGCGAGGATTTTGTTGCGGCGCGGGTCTATCCTGCCAAAGACGCAAAGTATTGCATAGTTTATTCCCACGGCAACCGCGAGGACTTGGGCACGATAGATCCTTTGATGCGGATTTTCCAGAGTTTGGGGTATACCGTTTTGGCCTATGATTACGTTGGGTACGGCCTGAGTTCGGATTCTTCGCCGACTCCTGAAAAGCTCCGCCTTGCCGCGCGCGCGGCGTTCGAGCACGCGCGGGACAATCTGAATTTCGATGTTTCAAATATTGTTCCAATAGGATATTCGCTGGGGTCTGCGGCGGCTTGCCATATGGCAGAGTCTTTCCCGGGGATTCGCGCTTTGGTTCTAGTTGGCGGGTTTGCGTCGATACCGTATGCAATTCTTCCTTTCGATCCATTGCCTTGGAATCTTTTGGCGAACGCCGAAATATTGAAAAACTTAAAATCGACAAATGTTCTCATTATGCACGGCACGCGCGACATTACGGTGGCTCCGCGCAACGCCCGCATAAATTTTAAGTCCTTGAAATCGTCTCCCGCCCGGCTGGTTTGGTTTAAAGGATTCGGGCACGGAGGACTGTTTGAGTCCCCGCAATATTGGAGCGAAATAAAAAACATTATAGAAGATAGAAAAGGTTATGAAAAGAGCTCTTGTACCACTGTTCGATAAGTTCGAGGAAATTGAAGCGATTGCGCCCATAGACATTATGCGCCGCGCCGGCGTGGAAGTCGTTGCGGCGTCGCTCGAAGGCGACCTGCGCGTCGTTGGCAGAAGCGCAATAGCGGTCGCCGCGGACGCTTTTTTTAAGGACGTCTGCGAAAAGCCTTTCGATATTGTCGTTCTTCCCGGGGGGCCGGGGGTCCACAAGCTTAAAGACTGCGGGCTCCTTTTAAATACCTTAAGAAAACAATCCGAACGCGGCGGATTGGTTGCCGCGATTTGCGCCGCGCCCGCCGTCCTAATGTCCGCGGGAGTTCTTGCTGGGGCAAAGTGCACGGCGCATATTTCTGTGGCTGGAGACTTGCCCGGCTGCGACGTGTCGCAAAGGGTTGTTTTCGATAAAAATATTGTAACGTCGCGCGGGGCGGGCACGGCTGTAGAGTTCGGCTTGAAAATCGTCGAGATTTTATCCGGAGAAAAAACGTCAAAAGATGTTGCAAAATCCATACATTTTATAGACTGATACGAATGCTAGACGAAGAAGTAGTAAATAAAAATACCAGACACGGCAACGAACGCCTTCTAATTGTGAACGTATTGCTGATGTTTGCGCTTCCCGCGATTTTTTTTGGAGGGACTTCAGATTTTATAACAGGGCTTTTTATAGCTCTCGGTATTCTTGCCCCCATAAACGTGTTTGTCTATAGCAGGGCGTGGATAGACGCAACGCCCCATACTTGGATGCGTTTCCTGCTGGCGCTGTCGCCGTATATAATTGCGTTTATCATAACGGTTGTCGGGCTTTTGCATCCGGCTTTGGAGCATGTCCAAATCGGTTCGCGCGAGTATCTGAAGCTCTTAAAAAACGGTGAAACCCTGTTGGCTTCGGCTGCTCCAAGTTTTCTATCGGCGATTACTCCGGACCTGATAACCCTTGGGTGCGCCGCATGCGGGCTGTCGATTTATTTTATAACGGAATCGAGGTATATAATAAGAAGGATAATCTTCTATTGCTCGCTTATTGCCGCCTCGATAGCGGTTCTTGGATTTTTGTACGACGCCATTCTTGCCATAAAAGGTTTTGAAAACATGCCTTCTTTCGGCGAGGGCGGTTTTTTTATTTTTCCCATAGCGTCGTGGTGGTCTGCTTTTGCGCTTTTGTGGATGGGAGGTGCGTTGACAGTGGCGGTTTATTCGGCGCAGAGATTCAGGTTTGTAACTTTCTTTTATTCGCTCAGGTTCCTTTCGCTTTTATCGGCGGTTATTTTGTTCTTTTCAATAATGTATTGCGGAACTCCGATAGAGCGCGTCTTGGCAATGTGGCTTGCTGCGGTTGCGTGCGCGGTTCTAACTTTCGACACTATTCCCACAAATAAAAATTTAAGCCGCCATTGGACGTCTAAATATTCGCGCAAGCGCAAAAATAATTTTATGTCCAGCGCGATTGTCCCGTGCTTGGTTTACGCGGCTGCTGGTTTAACGGCGGCTGCGGTTTCAGCGTTTACCATTGTCGACTCCGCCAATAATAAAGACGAAATGCTGATTGTAAACGCGGACAACGAAAGCGGTGTTACTTTGGCGGAACGGCGCGCACTGCTCGTGGATTCAGTCGACATAATAGAGCTTAAGCCGGTCTTCGGATGGGGTACTGGTTCTTTCTCTAATGTATTCGCATTCTATCAAAGCAGCGATTTAGGCGATTGCGCATGGGATTCTCCGCATTCGGAAATAGTGAAGAAAATAATAGAAAACGGATTTGCCGGGTTGGCTTTAGCCGCCATAACGCCGTTTATATTTTTTGTAATGTGGCTTATGAGGTTCGACTTCAGCGCGTCGGGGCTTGTTCTTTTGTTTGCGTTGGGATGTTTCGGGGTGCTTGCGGTCATAGATTGCCCGCTGCAGTGCATAGCTGTTCAAATAAGCTTTTGGGTGCTAATGATGTCGCTGTTTAAATGGGATTGCTCAAAAGTCCGTTAGCGCGTCTGATTAGGAAAATAATTTTTTGCCGCGTGGGATTTTCGGGCGGAAAGATTGAAAATCCGCCTTCGGGAAAACGGGGAATTTTGGTGCGCGGGGCAGGGAATGGTTTCGTCGGAAACAGGGCGCCGCCCTCCGCAGAGATCTTGGCCAGGTTGAGCGTTCGGATGGAGCGGGGAAATCTTGCGCGCGGGGCAACGGCCGACAGGTTGCGGCTCGCAGGCGTCTTAAACAGGCAAAAGGCGGATAGGCAGGATTGCCTGCGCGCTCGGGAAATTTTTATTTTCTGAACCTGTCGGTTTTACTGCGGAACTTCGGCTGAATTTTCGGGATAAAATTCCGGCTTGGCGGAGATAAAAAATGGTTGCGATAGTTTTTATCCGCGCTAATTTTAGCGCGAATTAATCTAATTATGGCGCGAGGCATATTTATAACATTTGAAGGCAGCGAAGGGTGCGGAAAAAGTTCGCACATTAAAAGCTTGGCGGAATACTTTAAGTCTATCGGTAGAAGTTGCGTTGTAACGCGCGAACCCGGGGGCACTCCGCTTTCGGAGCGCATACGCAATATTCTCCTGCATGCTTCCGACGGGGAAAAAATGTCGCCTAAGACAGAGATATTGCTGTTTGCCGCCGCCCGCGCCCAGCACGTGGAAGAACTCATAAAACCGTCGCTTGAAAACGGAAATATTGTTATTTCCGACAGGTTTTACGATTCCACCTCGGCCTATCAAGGCGTTGCCCGCAATTTGGGCGCCGACAGTGTGGAATGGCTCAATTCTTTTGCGGCTTCCGGAGCGACTCCCGATTTGACTATCATATTGGACGTTCCGGCCGAATTGGGGCTTGCGCGCGCCAAGTCTCGGGATGGGGGCGCCGCGGACAGGATGGGAGCGGAGGAGCTTTCGTTTTACGAGTCCGTCAGGGGGGCTTTTTTAAAGCTTGCCGCCCTAAATCCTGCTCGTATAGCGGTTGTCGATTCTTCCGGCTCCAAAGAGGAAACTTTTGAAAAAATTCTCCAGGCGGTGAAAGGAAAGTTGGATGGCAGGCTGTAGCGCGCTAGACATTCTTTTGCGCGCCAAGCGCAGCGGAAGGCTCCACCACGCCGTTCTTTTATATGGGTCATCGGCGGGGGAGTTGGAAGATACTGCAATGGCTGTCGCAAGCGAACTATTCGGCAGGCCGGCTCGCAGGCATCCGGATTTATTTGAACTTCGCCCCGAGGGTAAAATGCGCTTAATAAAAATCGGAAGCGACAGCGACAGGGTCGGTGGCGAATGGCCGCCGAATACAATGCGCAAGCTTTTGCAGGATTTGCGGCAGACGTCAAACCAGGGCGGAGCAAAGGTCGCCATAATCCACGAGGCCGACAGAATGAACGCGGTTGCCGCAAACGCTTTCCTTAAAACACTGGAGGAGCCGCCCGAACGAACGACAATTTTCATGTTGACGACCCGACCAAACGACCTTCTGAATACCATTCGCAGCCGTTGCATAGCCTTGCGCGTCGATTGCCGCCCGCAGCCGATCGACGACGAACAGTGGCTGCAATGGCTGGAAGATTTCAAGGCTTGGCAGCGTGCGCTTATGGACGGAGTAGGGAAAAAAATATCGCTTTCCGACGCGTTCATGAATTGCTACGGGCTGCTTGCGCGCTTTGACGCCGTTCTATCGCGCCTTACCGACGTGGAATCCGATTTGGACGAGGCGCAAAAGGACGAGCTTGACGAGGAAATGCAGGAGGCCGTCGCCGCTGGCGAGCGCAGGGCAATCCGCAAAAAGATGTTTGCCGACATTGAAAACGCATGCGTATCCTGCGCTCTTGGAGGAGTAGGGGTTCCGGCGGTAAAATTGAGCAGGGCGGTTGAGGCCTTGGAAAAATCTTCTGGGTTTATGGAGCTAAATATGCAGGATGCTCCGGCTTTGGAATATTTCATGCTGAAATCCCTTAGAATATGGTCTAGATAGGGCAAAATGCTATGGAAGACTATCAAAAACCCGTAATATCGCTTTCCACAAGCTACTTGCAGTCGAAATTTGCAGGCGACGGATACGCAATGCTTCAAGAGGCCGCGGAAATGGGGTTCGAATACGTCGAGCTCGGGCATTCTACAACGACCGCCGCAATGCAAGGCATTGAACGCGCGGTGAAAGAGGGCGTTGTAAAAGTTTCGTCCCTGCATAATTTCTGCCCCGTTCCGCCTTTTGCAAAAGGGGCTGCGCCAAATTTGTTCTCGCCGGCGACTAAAAATGCGCTTGAGTCGCGGCAGTGGCAGCGCCACACTAAAAACACATTGGAATTTGCCCGCGAATTTGGCGCTCGCGCGGTGGTTTGCCACTGCGGAGAGCTTTCGTATTTCTTCAGGCGCCCGGATTCAAAAATTGCGGCAGTTCTCGAGGAAAAAGGCTATGAAGGTCTGGACGAAGCCGAGAATTATTTAAAGCTCGTTGATAAATTCAAAAAGAAGGCTGCCAAAAGAGCCGAAAAGCGGGACTATAAAAACATAGCAAAAAACATATCCGCCCTCCACGAAACAGCAGCGGAAGCCGGAGTTTTTTTCGGGCTGGAAAACCGCGAGGCGTATCCTGAATTGCCTCTGGATTGGAATATAACGGCTTTCTTTGAAGCCTTGCGCGAATTGCCGCGCGCAAAGTTCTGGCACGACGTAGGGCACTCCAAGCGCAAGGAGCTTGTGCGCATGTGCACGCAGCTTGAGCTTGCCGAGAGCACTGCGGACATAGTTTGCGGCTGGCATTTGCACGATTGCTCCGAGTCGGGCAAAGACCATATCGCCATAGGCAAAGGGTGTGTGGATTTCAAGGCGCTCTCAAAGTTTTTCGACGCGAAAAAACACATATTTACGCTGGAATTAAACCGCGCCGTTGAGCGTTCAGACGCCGTTGATTCGCTTAAGCGCGTGCAGGACATTTTATGAACGCAAGACAAATTGACATTTCAAATTTTTGCGATTTTGTGGAAATAGACAAGCGCAAGCTGGTCAGGTTTGTCCATGAACTCGACGCCAACCTGCCGCAAAACTTCCGAGCCCTTCCGGGAGTTCTTTCAATAGCGGTTTTTAACGACGCCGATTTGACCCGCATACATGCCGATTTCATGAACAAGCCTACTCCCACCGACGTCATAACCTTTGAAGGCGAGGAAGAAATGTTGGGCGAAATATGCGCCAGCGCCGAGCGCGCCTTGGACTGGTCTAAAAAGTTTGGAACGACAGCCAGCCAGGAGCTCAGCCTCTACATCGCCCACGGCTATCTCCATCTTGCTGGAATAGACGACATTTCCGAAGCCGACGCTCGCGAAATGCGGAGGGGAGAGTCTTTTGCCATGGATATTTTAAGGAGAAAATTTAAAACACCTATATTTAAATTCAATGTTTAAGAAACTTGGAAACTATCTTCTTACGGGCACGATTATAGCGCTGCCCATTACGGTAACTGTATTTTTGCTGGCGTTTTTAGTCCGCAATATAGGCACTCCAGTGTCGCAGCTTTTGTTCGCGCCTATTTTCAACGCGTTGGACAGGTCTCTTCCAAATTCGGCGATGGAAATCTTCATGCTCGACGCGCTTTCGACTTTGGTTGTCGTTCTTCTTATTGCGACATTGGGCGTGTTGTCGCGCTTTCTTTTTGCGCGCATGCTCATAGGATTTTCGGAGTCGATAATAAATAAAATTCCAGGGGTCGGGCTTGTTTACAGGACTGTAAAGCAGATTGTAGACACTTTCTCCAAGCAAAATAAAGCCGTTTTTCAAAGTGTGGTCATGCTTGAATTTCCGCGCGCGGGCGTTTACGCAGTGGGCTTTGTAACAAGCAGCGCGCAGGGGGAAATACAGTCCCGCACGGGGGAGTTTGTAATAAATGTGTTCGTGCCTACAACTCCCAACCCTACTAGCGGCTTTTTGATTATGGTGCCCAAGCAGCAGCTGACATATTTGGATATGTCGGTGGGGGACGCAATGAAGCTGATAATTTCGGGCGGCGCGGTTGTTCCGGCTTGGACGCCGGCCGAAGACGGGAAAATCGGCTGATGCAAGACTTCGAAATTGTGCAAGCCACTGTTCTAGACCGCGAAGTGCGCGGCGAAAATTCCGTATTTATAACGGCGTTTGCGGAAAATTGCGGGCTTGTGCAGATGATGAAGAAGGCGTCGGCAAAGAAAACGTCGCAGATTCCTGATTTCTTTGACGATATTTCCGCATTTGCACAGGCGGATTCTCCGACGTCGCTAAAATTTATGCGCGATTTTGAGACTATAAAGCAAAGAAAAAGTATAGCCGCCTCGTACGAATGTTTTTCTTCCGCTTCAAATTTGGCGCAATGCGCCGTTAAAAACGGCAGGCATATAGAGGATTGCGGATTGTTTTCGCGCCGCCTAAAGAGGGCTCTTGACGCTCTTGCCGCAGAAATGTCTCCGCCAATCGTTGAGATTAAATTTTTATACCTTCTAGCCCGCGACGAAGGCTACGCGGTGCGGGAGGATTTCTATGCGGGGCTGCCGCCTGAAAAGAAACTGCTTTTTGCGGAAATTCTAAAATTTCCGCCGTCGGAGCTGGGCGGGTTCAGCCGGCGCGCGGAAAGCTTGCTTGAGCTCTTTAAAAT
>CALXLN010000088.1 GCA_944389215.1 uncultured Opitutales bacterium | reverse complement strand
AAATAAAAACTATCAAGGACGTCGATCTCAAAGGCAAAAAAGTCTTTGTGCGCGTTGATTTCAACGTTCCGTTCGACTCAAAAGGCGAAATTAGCGACGATACCCGCATTGTTGCGGCATTGCCCACGATAAACTACCTCATTGACGAAGGCGCAAAAGTCGTATTGACAAGCCACCTCGGGAGGCCAAAGAGCAAGGCTGACACTCAATTTTCTCTAGCTCCGGTGGCAAAAGCCTTGTCGGAAAAATTGGGCAAACCCGTAACTTTTGTAGACGACTGCATCGGCGACAAAGTAAAATCCGCCTGCTCCGACATGAAGCCCGGCGACGTAGTTTTGCTCGAAAATTCCCGTTTTTATTCTGAAGAAAAGAAGAACGACCCCGAATTTGCCAAGAAGCTGGTTGAAGATACAGGAGCTGAAGCCTACGTAAACGACGCTTTTGGAACCGCGCACCGCGCGCACGCCACAACTGCCGGAGTTGCAGCCTATGTGCCCGTCAAAGTTGCAGGGCTCCTAATCGAAAGAGAGCTTGAATACTTGGGTTCAAAGACGGAAAATCCGGAACGCCCCTTCACTGTAATCCTTGGAGGCTCAAAAGTTTCGGACAAGATAACGGTAATAGACTCCCTCCTCGACAAGTGCGACGCCATGCTAATCGGCGGCGCAATGGCTTACACGTTTGCTTTGGCTCTCGGCAAGAAGACCGGGAACAGCTTGGTCGAAGCCGACAAAGTCGACTTGGCAAAATCAGCGCTGGAAAAAGCCCAAAAGAAGGGCGTTAAGTTCCTTTTGCCCATCGACAACCTCGTTGCAGATACAATCGACTTTGCCAACGGCTCCGTCGGAACAACCAAAGTGATGAAGGACATCGAGGACGGCTGGGCGGGAGTCGACATCGGTCCAGAAACAATAAAGCTTTACAGCGACCAAATCAAGAACAGCAAAACAATTCTCTGGAACGGCCCCATGGGAATATTTGAAATCAAGGCATGCGCTGAAGGCACATTCGCAATCGCAAAGGCAATCGCCGAGCAGAAGGATGCAATAAGCATTATCGGCGGCGGAGACTCCGTAAAGGCGGTAAAGAAAAGCGGCTACGCAAAGGATGTATCCTTCATATCCACCGGCGGCGGAGCTTCGCTCGAATTCCTCGAAGGCAAAGAACTCCCCGGAGTTGCCGTTCTCGACAAAAAGTGCTAGCGCGCAATCAAACGCGCGCGCACATTAACATGGAAAATAACAAATAAAAAGGTAAAAAAAATGGCACGAAAATATTTTATCGCAGGAAACTGGAAAATGAACAATACGGCTGCTGCCGCTGAAGCGCTCATCAAGGGTATTGTTGCAAAAATCGGCTCGCAGACGAAAGTCGACGTTGCTGTTTGCCCGACATTCACTGCCCTCGACGCAGCAAGCAAAGCATTAAAAGGCTCGACGGTAAAGCTCGGCGCCCAAAATATGTACACAAAAGCGAGCGGCGCCTACACCGGAGAAATCGCCGCAGACATGCTCAAAGAATTCGATTGTTCCTATGTAATATTGGGGCACAGCGAACGCCGCGAGTATTTTAAGGAATCCAATGAATTCATAAACGAGAAAGTAAAAGCCGTTCTCGCAGCGGGAATGAAGCCCATACTTTGCGTAGGTGAAAAGCTTGAGGAACGCGAAGCGGGCAAGACAATATCTCTTGTCAGCGAACAAACCGAAAAAGGCCTGGCTGGAATTTCCAAAGAAGACGCAGAAAACGTGGTAATCGCGTACGAGCCTGTATGGGCAATCGGAACTGGCAAAACTGCAACCCCTGAAATGGCGCAGGAAGTCCACGCAGAAATCCGCAAAGTTCTATCAAATCTCTTCGGAGCGGAAACTGCAGAAAGCATGCAGATTCTTTACGGCGGTTCAATGAAGCCCGAAAACGCAGACGCCCTTCTAAAGGAGAAGGACATCGACGGAGGCCTTATTGGCGGAGCCTCGCTAAAGGCAGACAGTTTTGCCGCGCTTGTTGAAAGCGCCCAAAAGCTAAGCTAAACGAAGCGCTAAGGCAAAAATTTAAGAGGCGGCGGAGAAATTCTGCCGCCTCTTTTTATTTGAAGCTCAATTCCCGTTTTAAAAAATATCCAAGCCACGCAAAAGAGCCTCGCCCGCTTTGCGCCAAGTAAGTCGGCAAACATGGTCTGCCGATGTGCCTGCTAAAACCATCCAATTTGGGGAAATCCTGTTTTGCGACAGAGCGCAAACCCGTAAAAGTTCCCTCGAATTAGGATATGTGCATGCCGCCAAAACGTTTCGGTTCCCAAAACTGCAAAAAAAAGGCGGAAAATAAACGGTTTTTTTAGAAATAAATGGGCGAAAAAGCTTGCAACCCGGAGCATTTTTTGAGGTTATATAAACAAGGTCGGGCCCCATGCAATTGCGGACGCGCAAACCCCGCCAGATCCGGAAGGAAGCAACGGTAGCGACGATCCCAATGTGCCGTGGGTCGCCTGGCCCCTTTTCCCAAGCGCCGCAATGAAACGCCTTGGCGAATTTAATGTACGAATTTTACAACGTCGCAATGAACGATATCGACAAATCCGCCAATCTTCCGCGCCATGTGGCGATTATCATGGACGGCAACGGCAGATGGGCAAAAGAGCGCGGAAAGCCGCGCATAGACGGCCACATTGAAGGCTCGAAAAGAATACGGGAAGTTTTGTCGGCAGCCTCCGAATGCGGCGTAAAATATCTAACTCTATACGCTTTTTCTTCTGAAAATTGGAATCGCCCAAAAGAGGAAGTTGACGCTTTGATGGAGCTTTTGAAAAACACCATTAGAGAGCATTCAGAAGATTTTATAAAAAATAAAGTGCGGTTTCGCACAATTGGGAATGTCGGTAAATTGCCCAGCAATTGCGTAGAGCTGCTAGAGAAATTGAAGGAACAAACAAAAAATTTTGATTCAGCCACTTTAATTTTAGCGCTCAATTACGGCTCGCGCGACGAAATATGCAGGGCGGTAAAAAATATAATACAAGACGCCGCCGGTAAAAAAATCGATCCGGAAAAAATAGATTGGCCCGTTATATCGTCCTACCTTGATACGGACGCAATACCGGATCCAGACCTTATGATACGAACATCGGGAGAAATGCGTTTGAGCAATTATCTGATGATGCAGGCGGCCTATGCCGAACTATACTTTACCAAAACATATTGGCCGGATTTCGGACGGGACGAATTCATAAAAGCCGTAAAAGAATACCAGCGCCGCGAACGCCGCTACGGACTTACTACCGACCAATTAAAGAAGTAACCATGTTGGCACGCATTTTCAGCACTCTCGTCCTTTGGACTCTAACGGTTCTCGCGATAATTTACCTTAAATCACTGGGATGGGCGTTAATTATATGCGCACTTTCGGCGCTGGCTCTTATGGAAGCATGCCAAATTATGCAAAAAACCGGAGCCAGACCCTTGCAAAAAACGGCACAAGTCTTAAACGCCGCTATTTTTGCGGCGGCGTGGGGATTTTCTTTCTTCGAAATTTTCCCCCGCGCTGGGGGAGCAATCGCAACCGCAATGTGCTGCGGATTCCTGGCTGTTTCCATTCTCCGCGAGCCTTTCGGCGATTACGCAAAAAAATCGGTATTCCCGACGGTGCTTGCTCTGACGGCAATTCCGTTTTCGCTCCAGTGGCTCGTTATTCTCGGAGTGGAAGCGCGCACAGAAGTTTCGACTTACACGGGAATTATTATGGCAGTCTGGATTTTGGCCGCGGCAAAGTTTTCGGATGTGGGAGCGTATGTGATAGGCGCGGCTTTTGGAAGGCACAAGATGGCGGAGTCAATAAGCCCCAAAAAAACCATTGAAGGCGCTATAGGCGGGCTTCTCTCGGCGGCGGCAGTATCTATTTTATTCGCGTGCGGTTTTGCGCATATTTTACCCGCGCAGTTTACCCCAACAATAGCGGCAATAAGCGGAATTTTAATCGGGGCGGCAGCGATAATCTCCGACTTGCTGGAATCGGTTTTAAAACGCAAGGCGCAGGTTAAGGATTCCGGAAAATTGATTCCCGGAATCGGGGGGGCGCTTGATTTGGCCGACTCGCTCTTGTTGACTGCTCCTCTGGGAACTCTAATTATTTCAATTCTCATATAAGTTTATGAATCAAAAAAAACTGGTAATTTTAGGAGCCACAGGCTCTATCGGAGACAATACCCTCCAAGTGGTGCGCGGCAATTCGGACAGATTGAAAATAACCGGAATCGCCGGTAAAAAAAATTTTGAAAAGCTCGCAAAAATCGCGAAGGAATTTGATGTAAAAAATGTCGCAATCTACGACGGCGACGCTTTCAAGGCGGCTAAGGAATCGGGTCTTTTTGCGCGCGGCGTAAAGCTCTACTGCGGTTTTGAAGGGCTAATGGAAATCTCCGTCCTTCCGGAATGCGACATGCTTGTGGCGGCAGTAGTCGGAACGCAGGCGCTAAAACCTACGCTTGCGGCAATAGAAGCGGGCAAAGACATAGCGCTTGCAAATAAGGAGCTGCTGGTAATGGCGGGAAAGTTTGTAATGGGCGCAGCCAAAGCCAAAGGGGTGCAAATACTGCCGCTCGACAGCGAGCATAACGCAATTTTCCAGTGCCTTTGCAGGGAGCGGAAATCAGATGTAGCAAAACTTCTAATAACAGCAAGCGGCGGAATGTTTCGCGACTACAGCAGAGAGCAAATGCTTTCAATAACTCCCGCCCAAGCCCTGAAACACCCGAATTGGAACATGGGGCCAAAAGTTACTATAGACTCGTCGACGTTGGCAAACAAAGGGCTTGAAATAATAGAGGCTAAATGGCTTTTCGGCGTGTCGCCCGACCAGATACAGGTGGTTGTGCAGAAACAAAGCTTGGTGCACTCGATGGTCCAGTTCGTGGACGGCTCGATTCTGGCGCATATGTCGCCGCCGTCTATGACTTTTGCAATATCGCACAGCCTGCTTTTTCCGGAGCGCGGAAATTGCGTCTTTGCGCCAATCGATTTCACCAAGCCGCTTTCTATAGATTTCCAACCTCCGGACACAAAACGCTTTCCGTGCCTTGCCCACGCATATGATGCACTGCGCGCGGGTGGAACGGCGACGACAACATTCAACGCCTCAAATGAAGTTGCGGTGGCGGAATTCATTTCCGGGAAACTGCCATGGATTAAAATCGCGGACGTCGTGGGCGAAACACTGCGGAATGTAGAGCCATTCGATCCAGAAACGCTCGACGACGTGCTCTCCGCCGATGCGCGCGCACGCGTCGCGGCGCTTGAAATCGCAAAGAAATTTGAACATTAAAATTAGGCATGACTTCATATTCGGAAATATTTTCCAACACGTGGGCTATAATATTAGTGTTGCTGTTTTTCGGCGGCTCTATATTCGTCCACGAGTTCGGACATTTTCTGGCGGCCAAAGCGCGCGGGCTGAAAGTGCTGAGATTTTCGATAGGATTCGGTCCCAAAATATTTGCTTGGGAAGGACGCGACGGATGCAAATATATGGTGTCCCTCCTGCCCTTCGGAGGCTATGTCGCCCTTCCTCAACTGGCGGATATGGGAGCGCTGGAAGGCGGAGACGAATCCGAAGGAGAAATGGATGAATTGAAAAATCTCCCCAAAGCGTCTGTATCTGACAAAATAATTGTAAGCGCCGCCGGCGCGTTTTTCAACGTGCTCTTTGCAGGAGTTCTTGCCGCAATTGTGTGGGCTATAGGAATTCCGGAATCCCAAGCATACAAAACAACCACGGTCGGATATGTGCCGGAAAAAATAACGGACGCGGACGGAACGGAAATAAAATCCCCGGCGTTTGAATCCGGAATTAAACCCGGAGACAGAATCGTGTCGATAGACGGCGGCGAAGTGGACAATTTCATGCAGATAATAGAGCGCGTGGCTATTGGTTCGGGCCGGGACAAAAACGGCAAGCCGTCCGCCGCCATAAAAATAGAGCGAAACGGAAAAATTTTTGACGTAAATCTCTCGCCTGTTTTAGTAAAAACCAACACCGCCACTGGGGACAGAATCCGAATGATAGGAGTGTCGCCCGCCATGCAAATGAAAGTCGGCAAAGTAATGGATAATTCCCCAGCAGAGGAAGCCGGCATAAAAGAGGGAGACGAAGTTGTAGCAATAAACGGCAGAAAGCTGTATTCAAACCAACAACTCTCCGACATCCTAAACAAGCTTGAATCCGGCGAAGAAGCAACCGTAGGAATAATGCGAAACGGGGAAAAAATCGATCTGAAAGTATTTCCGCGGCAAGTAAAGCTGACGCGCAGTTTGTGCCGGTTAACAATGCCGGGCAAAGACGGCGAAATATCCATAATAGCAGCGCCCACACCGGATGAAAAAAAGGCGCCGGATGCGGTAGCACTAAAAGTATTCGAGGTAAAAACCGCGAATTTTACGCTAAAGATACCGGTTGGCTCCGTTCTATACGAGATGGACGACAAACCCGTAAAGTCTCTATCTGACGTAAACACAATCGTAAATGCAATTTCATCCAAGGCGCATATAAAAATGTCCTTTGTTAAAGACGGAATATTCAAAGATTATTGGCTGCCGCGCGGATCGTCTTCGCGGATAGTTCCGCCTGAGACAAAAATGATGCTCGGATACATGCTAGAAAACGCAACCGTCGTAAACCATCCGGATATCATAGAACAGTTTACAGACAGCATCGAACGCACGTACAACGCGCTATCAAGCCTTTTGAACCCCAAAAGCGACATCGGAATAAGCAGTTTGGCGGGCCCTGTAGATATAGGCAGGGTAATTTATAAACTTTCACTTTCCGATTTCTCGCTGGTATTGTCCTTTGCGGTGCTGCTGAACATAAACCTGGCTTTTTTGAATATGCTGCCGATTCCCGTCCTGGACGGAGGCCACATACTTTTCGCCGTCATTGAAAAACTGCGCGGAAAACCTCTGCCTCCGGCTTTCTTCGCGGCGATTCAGGGAGGATTTTCTCTGTTGTTCATATCGCTAATGGTCTACGTGGTCTATATAGGATTCGCACGCTGGAAGGGAGACAGCGATATGGCGGCCGCCGACGAAATCCAATCCGCCTACTACATAAAAGACATTTCATTTAAAAACCATGAATAACTATTGCCTATCCAGATTTAACTGCGTAAAAACCCCGACTGCCAAAATAGACGTTGGCGGAGTAAAAATCGGAGGAGACGCCCATATAGTGGTGCAGTCTATGACTAACACCAAAACCCAGGATGTCGAAGCGTCCGTAAAGCAGTGCATACAGCTTGCCGAGGCAGGATGCGAGATAATCAGGCTGACCGCCCAAAATCTCGACGCCGCGCGCGCGCTAAAAGACATATCGAAAAATTTTCGTGCAGCCGGATTCTCCACGCCGCTTGTAGCCGACATACATTTCCTGCCCGCGACCGCAATGGAGGCTGTAGAGCACGTCGAAAAAATCCGCGTAAATCCCGGAAACTTCACCGACAAAAAACTCGACGGCAAACCCGACTATACCGACGCGGAATACGAAGCCGAACTTGACAAAGTCCGCCAAAAATTCACTCCCCTTGTGTTGCGCTGCAAGGAGCTCGGAAGAGCTTTGCGCATAGGCACAAACCACGGCTCCCTATCCGACAGAATAATACGCAGATACGGCGACACGTCATACGGAATGGTTGAAGCCGCATTTGAGTTTGCGCGCATCTGCCGCGATTTGAATTTCCACAATTTCTGCTTTTCATTCAAGGCCAGCAATACGCGCATCATGACTCAAACATACAGGCTGGCGGTAAAAATGATGAAAGAGGAAGGATTCTCCTATCCCCTGCACCTCGGCGTAACGGAAGCCGGCTTTGGCACGGACGCCAGAATAAAAAGTTCAATGGGAATAGGCGGATTGCTGTTCGACGGAATCGGCGACACAATCAGAGTGTCCCTGACAGAGGATCCCGTCGAGGAAATCCCGGTTGCAAAAGACCTTGCGCGCCTTGCCGAAAGCGTGCGCGCCCAAAAAGCCGTCGGACAATTCGACGAAAAAATAGACTTTTACTCCTACAACCGCAGGGAGAGCGTCTGCATAGACTGCGGAAATGTAAAAATAGGCAAAGACAACGTTCCCGCCGTCGCGTCTTTCGGCAAATGCGAAAAGGCCGACCTGCCGTTTGACGGCTCGCAAACCGACAAAATAAAAATAAAGGCCTATGAATCAGAAGATCCGGCAAAACTCGCCCAAGACTTGAAGGAGTCGGTTGTTGCCGCGCAAATAAAAACCGCCGACTTGGAGAAATTTTCCGATTCGCTAAACTCCGAAAAGCTGATTTTAATCGCGCCCGCCCCCGAAGAAGGGCGCCACGCCGTGGGCGAAGCGAGAGCCTTGTCCGCAAAGCTAAAGGCACTATCATCCAAAGCCCCGATTTGGCTTAAATTCGACGATTCTAAGCTCGTCAACAAAGAAGCCGACGAACTCTCCAAGCTCAATGAAGCCTCTATTTACATAGGTTCGTTGCTGGCAGACGGGATAGGAGACATAGTATCGGCGGAGATTTCGGATAGTCCAGATAAGAACGCTGCGTACGCGCTGGCAATACTTCAAGGCGCGCGCGCGCGCAAAAGCAAAGCCGAATACATAGCCTGCCCCAGTTGCGGAAGGACGCTGTACAACATACAGGAAGCAGTCGCTAAAATAGAAAAGGCAACATCCCATTTGAAAGATGTAACAATCGCCGTAATGGGCTGCATTGTAAACGGCCCCGGAGAAATGGCAGACGCCGATTTCGGCTACGTCGGCGGCGCTCCCGGTAAAATCAACCTCTATAGAGGCAAAAAATGCGTGGAAGTTAATATTCCGCAGGAGCAGTCGATAGAGCGGCTTGTGGAATTTATAAAAGCGGAAGGCAAATGGGTCGAGCCCGATAAATAATTTCGCTTTGGCCAGCAACGCCGCCGATGTGGAATCGGCGGTTTTTTTGCGCACATTTCCAATGAATTTTCAACCCGTTTTTTATAAAAATCCCGGCTTTTTTCATCGAGCCCGCAAAATCCCATAAAACCGCTTGTTTACAAGGTGTTTCAGGCAAAAAAAAACGCCGTTTTCCGCATTTAAATGTTGCAAGATTTCCGGCAAAGAAATAGTCTGTTTACAGAGTTGAGCAAAAAATGGAGTTCTCCCGTTAAAGCTAGTATATTTCGGCGGATATCCTTTATAAAAATGCCCAATTTCGCAAAAATTTCCGTAGAAAATCTCCGGAGATTTTTTTCAATTTCAAAAATAAATAACATACTCACACAACATGGCAGAAGACATAAAACCTAAAGACAATTACGACGCTTCAAAAATCCAAAAACTAGAAGGCTTGGAAGGCGTCAGAAAACGTCCCGATATGTACATCGGCGACACCAATGAAAGAGGATTGCACCACTGCGTATTTGAAATCGTGGACAATTCAATCGACGAAGCTTTGGCCGGATATTGCTCTCTCATAAAGGTAACAGTGCATCCAAACGGCGCCTGCTCCATAGAAGACAACGGGCGCGGCATTCCGGTTGACATCCACCCAAAATATAAGATTCCCGCCCTAGAACTCGTTATGACAAACCTGCATGCGGGGGGGAAATTCGGCAAGGGCGCGTACCAAGTTTCCGGCGGACTCCACGGGGTCGGCGCAAAATGCGTCAACGCCGTAAGCGAATACTTTGAAGTCGAAGTGCGCAAGGGAGGAAAAATCTACAAGATGGAGTTCTCGCGGGGCAAGACTACGATGCCAATGACTGTCATCGGCAACACAAAGAGCACGGGAACAAAAATCACATTTATACCCGACCCGGAAATTTTCACCCTTACGCGCGAATTCAAATACGAAATTCTATCGAAGCGCCTGCGCGAATTGGCGTTTCTCAATCCTGGAATAACAATACACCTGGACGATGAACGCACCAACAAGCACGAGGAATTCCGCTTTAAGAACGGAATATCAGAATACGTTACATACCTTAATAAAAACAAAAACACTGTCCACGACAAGGTCATAGCCTTTTCCGGCGAATTTCCGGCGGCGGAAGGAAGTTCGGCAATGATAGTCGCGGATATCGCGATGCAGTACAACGACAGCTACAACGAGCAAGTTTATGCATATGCGAACTCTATTTTTAATGTCGAAGGCGGCACGCATCTAAGCGGATTCCGCACGGCTCTTACCCGCGTGATAAACAACTACGCAAAATCGAACAACCTGCTAAAGGACAAGGATCCCGCAATTTCAGGCGACGACTGCCGCGAGGGTCTGACTGCCGTCATTTCCGTAAAAGTGCCCGAACCAAGATTCGAGGGTCAAACCAAGACAAAGCTTTCCAATGGGGAAGTAGACGGCATAGTCCAAAAGATTGTCGGCGAGAAATTGAAATACGCATTTGAAACCCAGCCGAACGTCGCCAAAAAGATTATAGAAAAATGCATTATGGCCGCGCGCGCCCGCGACGCCGCAAGAAAAGCCCGCGAGACCGTCCGCAAAACCGTAATGACCTCCGGAGGGCTTCCAGGCAAGCTTGCCGACTGCTCCGAAAAAGACCCATCTCTTTGCGAGCTCTACATAGTAGAGGGCGACTCCGCAGGCGGTTCGGCAAAGATGGGCAGAGACAGAAAATACCAGGCGATACTTCCGATTAAGGGAAAAATATTAAATGTAGAAAAAGCCCGCCTGGATAAAGTTTTAAACAACCAGGAAATCAGAACCATTATTACCGCTTGCGGCACGGGTATCGGAGAATCCGGAGAGGGAGCTTTCGACGGGGACAAGGCGCGCTACCACAAAGTGGTCATAATGACAGATGCCGACGTCGACGGCTCGCACATAAGAACTCTTCTTTTGACGTTTTTCTTCCGCCAAATGCGCGGGCTGATAGAACGCGGATACGTCTACATAGCCCAGCCGCCGCTCTACCGCATTAAACGCAAAAAGCGCGAACAATACGTAATGAACGACGCGGAACTAAACAAAATACTATTGGAGCTCGGCTCTGAGGATGTCGTTTTAAAACGCACCCGCGACGGCTTTGAGTTCCCGACGCAAAAAGTCGACAAACTCGTCGAGCTTCTGGCGCGCATGGAAACGCTCGGGCACGGCATCACGCGCTACGCTTGCGACTTGTCCACCTATCTAGACACAAACAAAGACGGAAAGCTTCCTAAATTTATCGCAAGGGTGCGCACGGGCAATAAGGAGGAATTTAAATTCCTTTTCAGCGAAGAAGAACGCTCGAGCTTTTACATCCAATACGGCAATCCGGAAGATATATTCGAGGGCAACACCGTAAGGGAGGTTGTCGACGAGAACGGAGTAAAAGTCCAGCAGCGCATCAATGTTTACGAAATATACGAATCGCAGCAGCTGGAAAAAATCTTGGCGGAAATCGCAAAGATGGGTTTGGTTGTGAAATCGTTCACACCCACGGAAGAAGCGCGCTACACGCTCTCTGAAGGCGCCGACGGCAACGGCAAAAAGAATGTAATCGAACTCCACTCCATACTCGAGCTCGTCGGAAAAATCCGCGAGCTCGGAAAGCGCGGGCTTACAATCCAGCGCTACAAAGGTTTGGGCGAAATGAACGCAAAGCAGCTGTTTGAAACCACTATGGACCCCAATAAGCGCTCGTTCCTGAAGGTAAGCATAGAAGACGCGGCAGCTGCAGATGCCACATTCTCAATGCTGATGGGCGAAGATGTTCCAATCCGCCGCGCATTCATAGAAGACAACGCACTCAACGCCTCGTATCTCGACATATAATTCGAAAGGAATTTTCAAATGTACACTGAAAACGAAAAAATAATAGATTCAAGCATAACGCAGATTATGCAGAGCGCGTACATCGACTATTCGATGTCGGTAATAGTCTCGCGCGCCCTGCCCGACGTGCGAGACGGGCTCAAGCCTGTGCAGCGCCGCGTGCTTTACGCTATGTTGAGGGAAGGCCTTCTGCACAACAGGGCTTTCGACAAATGCGCGGGCGTAATCGGAGAAGTCCTTAAAAATTACCACCCGCACGGAGACTCGTCGGTTTACGACACTCTCACGCGGCTCGCCCAAGATTGGGTAATGCGCTATCCTTTGGTTATTCCCCAGGGGAACTTCGGCTCGATAGAAGGCGACTCCCCCGCCGCCTACCGCTATACGGAATGCAAACTTGCGGAAATAGCCGAAGACCTGCTGACAGACATCGACAGCGACACTGTCGACTTCATGCCCAATTACAAGGAAACCACCTCCGAGCCGACCGTCCTTCCATCGTCTCTGCCCACTCTTCTCATGAACGGTTCTACGGGTATCGCGGTCGGCATGACGACAAACATACCCCCGCACAACCTCAACGAACTAATCGACGGAATCTGCATGCTTATCGACAATCCTGCGGTTCCGCTTTCGGAGCTGATGGAGGTAATAAAAGGGCCCGACTTCCCGACGGGCGGCGTAATTGTGGGCAAGAGCGGAATTGAAAGCTACATGCGCACCGGCCGCGGCATAGTAAAAACGCGCGGAGTGGCGTCGGTAGAAGACTTAAAGAACGGCAAAGAGCAGATTGTCATTACCGAAATCCCCTACAATGTAAACCGCAACAGCCTAGTCGAAAACATAGCCCAGCTGGTAGCGGACAAAGTTCTTACGGAAGTCAGCGACATACGCAACGAATCCGACGAAAACACCCGCATAGTCATAGAGCTTAAACGCGGCGAAGCCCCGCGCGTGGTTATGAACAAGCTGTTCAAACACACGCAGCTTGAATCCTCGTTCGGCGTGATTCTGCTGGCTTTGGACAAGCGCAAGCCGAAGCAGATGAACATAAAGGAGATGCTCGAATGCTACATAGAGCACCGCCGCGAAGTCGTTTACCGCCGCACCTGCTTCCTGCTCCGCAAGGCCGAAGACCGCGCGCACATACTTGAAGGCTACAAAATAGCGCTCAACAATCTTGACGACTTTATAAAGATTATCCGCGCCTCAAAAGACCGCGAAGAAGCAAGAATCGCCTTGATGGCAAAATACCCGTTAAGCGAGCGCCAAGCCAACGCCATACTTGACCTTCGCCTCCATCAGTTGACAGGATTGGAACGCGAAAAAATAGAGCAGGAATATATGGAGCTGATGCGGTTAATAGAAGAGTACCGCTCTATACTTGAAAACGAGAAAAAACTTTTGTCAGTAATAAAGAAAGAACTTAAGCAAATGCGCGACAAGTATCCGTCGGAGCGCCGCACGCAGATTATAGCCGCGGAGGGCGAATTCAGGATGGAGGACGTCATAGCCAATGAAGGCTGCATTATAAGCGTGTCGCACAACGGCTTTATAAAGCGCACGGGCGTCAGCGCCTACCGTTCGCAAAAGCGCGGCGGCAAGGGAGTCATTGGCAGCGGACAGTACGACGAAGACTTTATCGAACACATATTCACCGCCTCCACCCACGACAGCATAATGTTCTGCATGAACAACGGCAGGGTTTACGTTCAAAAGGTCTATGAAATCCCCGAAGGCTCCAGAATATCAAAGGGGCGTTCAATAAAGAATGTCCTAGACCTTAAAAACGACGAAAAAGTCGCCGCCATGATTTGCGTTAAAACTCTCGACGACGACAAGCACGCCCTGATAATGGCAACCAAGAAAGGCGTCGTTAAAAAGACGATGCTGTCGGAATACAAGAACTGCCGCAAGGGAGGAATAATCGGAATAAATCTCGATGAGGGAGACGATCTAATAGGAGTAGTGCTTACCGAACCAGATTCCAACGTCGTTCTTGTTACGCACGAGGGAATGTCAATACGCTTCAATGAAAGCGACCTCAGAGCCCAAGGCAGATCCACACGCGGCGTGCGCGGAGTTACGCTTAAGAAGGATAACGACTGTGTAAAAGCCATAGTTGTTGTAGATCCCGCTTCGACGCTGTTGATAGCCGGAGAAATGGGGCAAGGCAAACGCTCAAGCTACGACGAATACCGTGTTCAAAACCGCGGCGGAAGCGGAGTAATCGCAATAAAGACCCACGGTGTGGCAGGAGCCTTGTCGGTGCGCGAAGACGATGAAATTATGATGTTTACGCAAGCCGGCCAAGCTATCCGCTCTCCCGTAAAGGGAATCAGGGTAATCGGCAGGACAACCCAAGGCGTGCGTTTGATAAATCTCGCCGAAGGCGACAAGCTGATAGGAATCTGCAAGATTGTCGATACCCACGACGGAGACGACGCTTCGGATTCCGATTCAGACTCAAACGTAGCGGATTAATTTCCAAACGCCAAATAGCGAATACGGCATTGTAAAATTTTTTAAAGCGGAGCTTGCAATAACGCTCCGCTTTTTTTAATGTTCCTTAATTAGAAGAAAACGACATGGCGCAAAATTATTTTACATATGTGGACTTGAAATCCGACTTGTTTGAGGAAGCCAAAATCTTTCTCCAAACCTTTACGCCCAGGCGCACGGAAATTATGTGCAAGGCCATCGAACAAGCCGCGGGCGGAAGCGGAAAAATGCTCAAAGCCATAAGAGACTTTCGCGCGGTTCCATGCAAACCCATAGAATACGTGGAAACGCGCGATATTGCGATTCCTTCGGACTTTGGAGACATTCCCGCCAGAATATACTCAAAAAAGACTGAATCCTCCGCCGAAAAGCCCCTGTTATTGTATTTGCACGGCGGCGGATGGACGATTGGCGACATAAATTCGTGCGCGGACTTTTGCCAGAATGTAGCCGCCAGCGGAATGGCGAGCGTTGTGGCGATAAACTACCGCAGAGCCCCCGAACATCCCCATCCCGCAGCCTTGGACGACTGTATTTGCGCATATAAATGGCTTGCCCAAAACGCGGATGCGCAAGGTTTGGGCTCAAAAAACATTTTTGTGGCAGGAGATAGCGCGGGAGGACATCTGGCAACTGCTCTCACCGACGCCCTCATTCGCTCAAAACTGCGGATTCCGCAGGGACTGATGCTGTTTTATCCGGTAACGACTTTTGAAGACAGACATTCCGACGAAAGCTACAAAAAGTACGGCACAAACTATGCGCTCGACGCCAAACTGATGGACACATTTAACAACGTCTATATACCCGATAAGAACTTGCGCAAAGAAGCCTCGCCGCTCAACTTTAAAAGTTTGCCAAAGTTTCCGCCGACTTTGATACTGTCGTCGGGGTGCGACATACTCCTAAACCAGGACGAGGAATTCGCAAATCTTTTGCTAAAGCACAACGCAAAAGTCAGGCATGTATGCGTCCGCGGAGCGACCCATATATATCTGACTATGCCCGGAATGCCTAAAAGCTTCTCCATAGCGCTTCAGGAAACGCTGGACTTCATAAAGAAGACGCGCTCCTAGGGTTTTTCTGCCAACAGTTTAAGCGCGCACTTTGCGCAATATTGCCGCCTTTGCAGCATTGCTCCGCTTTACAAAGCCGCTTTGTTTTGCATTGACCATTGAGCGGCTTTATTGAATTTAAGCACATCCGCCAGACCCGCTTTGCTTTGTAAAATCGCCCTCTTTTACAAGCTTAAGCTACGCTGAACTAGTTATCCTTGCCGGTTACGCCGCTTATTAACTTTTGCAAAATCTCTTTGCGCTGAGCTTCATTGGCCGTTAGGAAGCAGCGGTTTCCGTTTTTATCGGCAGTAAATAAAGTTATTCCTTTGGGAGTTACTTCTGTTGTGCCGTTTTCGGAAATTCCAAAAGATTCCGGAGAAACCACATATAAAACGCTCGTCAAATCCCAGCTTTCGCGGTTGTTCATTTTTGATTTTCCTTTTGTAATGTCCAGCGAATGGTATTCGTACGCGCGGCTTACGGGATTTTCTTTTGAAAGGTTTTCGTAAAGAACCTTGGCGGGGAATCTTATATCCCGGCCGATTTCAAACCCGCTGAATATAATCGGCACAGGAGCGTTCTTAAAAACGTATTTTGCAGCCGGGATGTCGCAAACTACGTTGTATTCTTGATGCTGGCTTGCGGATTTGTTTAAAACGCGCTCAAAATGCCCCCCCATAACCGATATGTACTTTACTTTTTTGGCAAAAAGTTCGTTTCCGGCAAGCGGCGAAATTGAGTCCGCTTCAGATTTAAGCAATCGCTCTATGTTTGTCGAAAACCCCACAGACACATAAACGATTTCCCCGTCTTTTGATTCCGCGAGAACTTTGCGCAGAAGCTTTGTAGCATCCTGAAATTCAACAGGCTTTAATTCCATGTCCCTGCAAACTTTGCCGACAAACGGACCTTCGTGTTTTGTGGCGCCGACTTTTACCATGCCTATGGGAATGTCCGGGCGCCCGTAATAGTCGTTTATGGCTTTTACAAACAGTGGAGAATACGGATTGTCTTTGTTTACTAGTATTGCCTTTAATTTTATTTTTCCGGCCTTTTCATAATTTAGGAGCATAGCTTGAGCCAAAGCGTCGTCTATATCGTTGCCCATGTCGGTGTCAAAAACAACAGTTTGCGGAACCGCCGCAAAGCAGAAAGAATAAGAAACTACAAGCAAGAAGAATGACAGGATTTTTTTCATAATACCATTCCTGTTATATATGGCAACCCCCGAGTCAATAGCAAAATAAAGTAAAATCAAACTCTAGAATCTGAAACAATCAAGCCATAGCGCAGATTCCTAAACGTATGAATTAAAGAATCCCTACCAAGAAATTCCATCAAAGCCAGCACGCAGACAAAAGCCGCCGGAATAATTTCTGCGCGGTTTTCGCTAATTCCAAATTTTGACGCAATTCCACCTGCCGACAAACCGGAAATCAAACCTAGCATATATTTAAACTCCGACGCGCTCAAAATGTTTTCCGGCGTGGAAAAATCCATAGAGCGTTTCATTATGCGCGCTGCGGCAACAGCGCCCCCCGCGCCCACCAGCGATTCAAAATTGGGCACTTCAAGTTTTTTTTCAAACTCCGCCAGCGCCAGATTTTTTATTTCCGACAACCCCTTCCCGTTCACGCCGCAAGATAGGAAACGCTTTGTCATACGGACTGCGCCAATCGGAAAGCTTTCCGAGGATATAACCTTTCCGCCATTGCCGCGCACAACTTCCATGCTGCCGCCGCCCAAATCGAAGAATATATTTGAAGAATTTGCATCGACTGCCAAATCGCTCATGGCTCCGCGGTATGAAAGTTCGGCTTCCTCGATTCCCGTCAGTATTTTTATTTTTACGGAAGTTTTCGCGAAGACTTTTTTGCATATTTCCGCGGAATTAGGAGCGTCTCGCAACGCCGAAGTCGCAACCGCTTCAACCGAAAAATCCGCCGATATTGCAGAAGACTGTTCTATAAAATACAGCATCGCCTCCGATATTAAATCTGCTGCATTTTCGACAAGCCCGTTTCCTGACGATATGCGAGACTCCAGAGACTTCTCGTAAAAAACCTCCACATTCCCGTTGCGGAACTCCCCTAGAAGGCACTTTATGGTATTGGAACCAATGTCAACTGCCAACTTCATTGCTAAAATCCAAAATCTTTCGGAGCGATTAAGACAACAAATTCGCCTTTAGTGGAGCTATTTTTTATTTGAAGGGCTACATCGGAAAGTTTGCCAGTAAAAAAACGTTCGTGCAATTTAGTTATTTCTTTTGCGACGCAAACCACTCTGTCCCCTCCAAAAACATCCAAGGCATCGTCAATAAATTTAAGGATTCTGTAAGGCGATTCGTAAAAAATCAAGGTATGCCCAAAATCTGCGTGCTTTTCAAAGAAATTCCTGCGCGCAGCCGTCTTGGCGGGAAGAAATCCCACAAACAGAAAAGAATCGCTTGGAAGCCCCGAAGCGCTCAAAGCCGCGGCAAAGGCGCAAGGCCCCGGAATTGGTACGACCTTTATTCCTTCGGCGCGGCAGGCTCTGGCTATCCTGAATCCAGGATCGCTAATGCATGGAGTTCCCGCATCGCTCACCAACGCAATATTTAAGCCGGATTTCAATTTTTCCAAAAGAATGGGTGCTGCATTCCGCTCGCGGGAATCTTCATAAACAAACATTTCCTTTGAAATTCCAAAACGCTTTAAAAGAGTTCCGGTTACGCGAGTATCCTCGCAGGCGACTATGTCGCAATCGCGCAATGTCTGAAGCGCGCGTTCAGAAATGTCGGAAAGGTTCCCTATGGGAGTTGCCACGATATAAAGTGTTGCGGATTTATTGTCCATTGAAGTCTAAAATGCTGAAAACGGAGAACAAAGGCGAGACATTGTTTTCAATATTTTTTTGTATTCCACAAATACTTCATCGTCGAAAAATCCCGAGTCTAGCAAGTCGAGAAGCGGGGTTACGACAAAATCGCGCTCCCGCCACCGTTTATGCGGTATGCAAAGATTGTCGTCGCAATAACTTTCGCCGCCGTAAAAAATTATATCCAAATCTATTTCACGCGGGCCGTTTTCAAAGGTTTTTACCCTGCCCAGCCTGCGCTCCACCAATTTGCAATACTCCAACAACTCCAACGGGGCGCACACGGTCTCTATGCCTATGGCAGCATTGAGAAAATTGCGCTGCTGCGCATATCCCCAAGGCGCGGTTTCGTATATTTTAGATTTTGCAACCACGCGCGCGATATCGTCCAATGCGGAAATTGCGCGCACCAGAAATTCGCGGCGGTTCCCTACGTTCGACCCCAATGCCAACACTGCGTAATTCATATTTATTCCTTTATATAATCCGTTCTTTTGCGCGATATGCGGGCGGAAATCTTCCCGAATTCAAACCCAACGTCTACGCCAAGCTTTGCGACCTCCACATCAGCCTCTTTCAGATTAGGAAAGCGAATGAAAAGCCGTTCAGCTATCATATCGGCAAGTTTTTCTATCAGTCTAACGCTCTCTCCGCCCAATACGCCTTCCGCGATAGCCATTGCAGAAGGATAATCTACGGTGTCTGAAAGTTCGTCTGTCTTTGCCGCGCGGTCAAACGGCAGGCGAAGCCGCATTGAAACTTCAAAGTCGCGCAATTCGTCGCGCTCTGCGGCAAAGCACCCGTGCTTGCCGCGAAGCTTTAATTTTTCTATTATTATTTCGTCCATATTAAAACATAAGGCTGTCCGCAATTTTTACGGCGTTTAAATTTTTCCGCACGTCGTGCACGCGCAAAATATCGGCGGATTTCGCAAGGGTTGCAAACGCGCTTATTATTGCCGTGGCGTCATCCCTTGCGGAAATATCCGGGCCAACGGTTTCGGCCAAAGACGATTTGCGCGACACTCCCAAAAGAACCGGGCACCCAAATTCGCGCAATTCGCCAAGCCTTCTTACGATTTCAAAATTCTGCGCGCAAGTTTTTCCGAACCCGAAGCCGGGATCCAAGACAATCTGCTCCTTTTTTACGCCCGCATCCAGCGCCATTTCCATAAGATTTGAAATTTCGCGCTTAAAAAAACTAAAAAAATCCCCCTCTATGCGCTTGCCCCTGCAATTATGCGTTATTATCAACGGGCAGTTTTTCTCTGCAGCCACGGACGCCATGGGATATTTTCCGCCAGCGGTTTCGGCGTAAACGTCGTTTATTATATCGGCGCCTAAATCGACGGCAAGAAGCGCAACTTCGGGTTTGTACGTGTCCACAGAAATTGGTATACCCGCCATTTCCGCGCGCAAGGCTTTCAAATGCGGAATGAGGCGCGCGATTTCGCCGTCGGCGGAAAGCCGAAGCGCTCCCGGCCTCGTCGATTCCGCTCCCACGTCGATTATGTCTGCTCCCTCTTCCGCCATAAGCTTTGCGCGGGAAACGGCGGCGGCAACTTCGGAATATTTTCCGCCGTCGGAAAAAGAATCGTCGGAAACGTTTAAAATCCCCATAATAAGCGGGGAACCGCCCTTGGGAACAGGCAGAGTTCTATTGTGCGGACTTGTCCAGTTCATTTAAATATTTTATATACAATTCGATTTCGTCGGATTTCTCAACCGACTGTATTCTTTTTGCAATTTTTAAAGCCTCCATAAAATCAGATTCCGCAGCCGCCGCGCGCAGCTTGCCGTAGAGAGCAGCCAACGCGTAGGCGGAATCTTTAGACGCCGCGTCGAAGTGCGGGCCCGCCGAAACAGCATCGCCTTTTTCCAAGAGGAGAACGGCATATTCAAAATGGGCCTTAGCATCATTTCCGCCTGCGTCGAAATATCCAGCGTACTCGGCTATTGCCTCGGATTTTTTCCCTTCCGCGGCAAATGCCGCCGCCGATATTTGGCGAGAATCAGGAAGTCCGAGTCCCAAGGCAAATTTTCTGGCTTCTGCATACTTTCCGTCGGAGATCATTGCAAACAGCGCGTTTTTAAGGGAATTTTTAGAAACTGCCTTTGCTCGCGAAGCATACTCTTTTGCGGCGTCCGAATAGAGTCCGGCGCTAAAATACAGATCAGCGATTTCCACTGAAGACGTTGTATTTGCCCCCAGCGCACGCGCAATCTCCGCGGCGGAAATTGCGCCGGCGTAATCGCCCTCTTTGGCCCTGCAGACGACAAGAGTTTCCAAAGCCTCAGTATTTTTGACGTTTTCGGAAAGCAGCGACAAACATACCGCCCTGCACTCTCCCAGCATATCCAAACGCAAAAGTATTCTGGCTTTAACGGTTTTCGCGCGGGCGTTTTGAGAATCGTAAACCAGAGCCTGGTTGCAACAAAATAAAGCCTCAGAGTAATCGCCGTTTTCAATGTGGTACGAGGCCATCCAAAGCAGTATGTCGGAATCGGAGCCGCCGGAAAGTGCAAGGGCTTTTTTCATCTCAGCAAACGCCGCGGGTTTATTGCCGCTCTCCGACAACACCATCGCCAAATTTTTCTGGGCCATAAAAAAAGACGGCAGTTTTTTTAAAGCCATTTTATAATTGTCAGCGGCTTCGTTAAAGCGCCCGGCGGAAGCATAAAGGTTGGCGAGATTGAAGAAAACCGCACTTCCCGCCCAATCGTTTTTTGAGGCGGCGGAAAGAACTTTAACGGCGTCCTCCCCGCCGGCCTCCCGCGCTTCGGATATAGCCGCCGCCTCTTTTTTTGAAACTGTCGGAACGCGGCCAAAAGCCGAATCGAAATCCGACGCATCCAAAACGCAGAACGTTAATGTCAAAATTGCTATAGCCGTTAAAATTTTCATTTTTGAATTTTAAAAGGGATTGGCAGTACGAATTTCGCCCGCACGGCAACACCGTTTTTTTTAGGAATTTCATAGCGCAGATTGCGCGCAGCCTCTATGGCAGAAGCTTCGAAAAGGGCGTTTGTAGATTCCGCCACGGACTCAACTTCGAGCGCGCCGGTTTCGTCTATGGACACATTCAAGCGAACCATGCCTTCGATTCCCCGGCGCAACATGTCCGGCGGATACTTTACTCGCACCCCGCTAAGGCGTTTCGGCACGGAATCCAGTTCGGAAATTTCAAAAGCCGCCACTTTAAAATCTCCTCCGGCCTGCGGGAAATCCGTTATTCCAAACTCTCCGCGGGTTTGAGAAGGAAGGCCGGGAATAGAGAGCGCGCAATCCGAATAATCAATGGAAACTCCCGGCGCGGATTGAGGCTTTGCAGCGCTTGGGACTTGCGGCAGCCGATTGGGAGCTTTCGCTTCCTCTCTTTCCGAAACCCGCGGCCCCTGGAAAGAATCCCGCACGGAATAAACGCGCACCATTTTCTCTTTCTGCGGATTTTTCAAATCGGCGGAAATTGAAAGAGGCAAAATCGCGTACACACAAAACAGCAGCAAAGCAGCGCAGGCTAAACTCTTTCCGAAGTGCGACCTTCTTGTAAATGTGCACCTTTTTACCTTCATTGCTTCTTCCTCGCAGATACGAAAATTTCGCCTGCGCCGTTTTCCTTGGCGCAATCCATAACCGACACAAGAGTGCTCACCGACACTTTTTCATCCGCGCGCAATATTACCGCGCCGTTCGGAGGAAGCTTTTTTCTCAATACAGCCGGCAAAGCTGCAAACGTATATTTTTTTCCGTCCACATACAGCGCGGAGTCGGCTCCAATCGCAACGGTAAGCGAATCGGACTTTGCGTCGGCCGTATTCGACGCGCTCGGGACATCCAAATCCATGGCGCTTCCGTCTGCAAAAACCATTGTAACTATAAAAAAAATTAGCAGGATGAAAATCACATCTATAAGCGGAGATATGTTTATAGCCTGCGCGGGCTGCTCGTCCTCAAATCTTGGTCGGCGCAAACTCATGCCTCCTCCCGTCTAATCATGGCAGACTCCCTGCGGGCCAGATTTATTAAGAGTTTCTGAGTTTGGGCAGTAGCGAACATTGCTATTATCCACGCCGGTATCGCGGCCACAAGCCCCGCCTGGGTTGTTATCAGAGCGGTGGATATTCCGTCGGCAACGCTTCCGGAATCGGCGGCCGAAGATATGCAAATCATCATTCCTGCGACAGTTCCCAACAATCCAATCAACGGGGCCGCCCCCGAAAGAATTTTCAGCGAAAGCAACCTGCGCTCCACACCGGACATCAAAGTCAGGCGCAAATGCGAAAATGCCTTGCCGATATCGACACGTTCCCTGGCGTTTGAGAACTCGTCCCTTAAAAATTCTTCGTATGCTTCCCCGAAGAGTTTTCCGTCAGAACATATTTTGTTCCATCGCGCCATTCTGAAACAAATTTCAAATCCGCTGAAATAGAGGTAAAACGCCAAAAGCGCCAACGGATACATCAAGATTCCGCCCGCCTTAAAAACTTCTGCGTATATATATATAAATTCCCTCATCCTATGAATTTGAACTCAGAAAACTTGACGCCATTTTTTCCATATCCGATAAAACCGCCTTTGCCCTACGCGAAAAAAGCGCATGCGCCACAAACGCTGGAATCGCCACAATCAGCCCGTATTCAGTGGTTATTAGAGCCTCGCTTATTCCCTCGCTTATGAACTGGGCCTGCGCGGCCCCTTGAAAAGAAAGGTCGCCAAAGGTTTTTATTATTCCCGTAACAGTGCCTAACAGCCCGAAAAGCGGAGCCACCGCCGCAGTTACCGAAAGCACCGAAAGCCCCGAAAATAATTTTTCTCCCGCCGACAACATAGACTCGTATGAGATTTCCTCCAATTTTGGCGCCGAAAGATTTCTAGACTCCACTAGGTCTCCCATCAGCTTGGCGTATGGATAACCAGCGGAGCTTGCAACTTTAAGAGCGCCTTCCGCATCACCAGAGTTTAAGGCTTCGAATATCTTTGCGACAAGATTTCCCGGCGCCCTGCGTATTTTTAACATCGCAAACAACTTCAACACGCAAACCCCCAGAGAGATAATCCCGAAAAACAATATAGGATACATCCATACGCCGCCTAGTGAAATCTCCCTGGCTATTGTGCGGGCGTTTTTTTCCGAACGCAACAAGGCTCCTCCCGACACGTCAGCCGGAATTTCATCGCTCTTGCCTTCGGCAAAAAGCCTCACGGCCTCCGCGTAAGATTCCCCGTACAAGTCGCCCTCGTCCGACAAAAATCCCGCGCGCTTCGGAGAAACGAAATATTTAAAACCGCCCACCCTAAATTTTTTTCCGGATATTTTTTCTCTGTCTGCCACGGAAAAAGCCGCGGCGTCGACCAAATCCAGGGGGCGCATTATCTCGCGCTCGGCGCATTCGATAATCTCGCGCGCGATTTTCGCAGAAGCGGGCGCGGATTTGTCGAAACCGAACTCCGGAGGGCTTTCCAAATCAGAGTTTGAGAAATCTGCCGCAATAGAGCGGATTTCTCCGGCTATGGAATCCATATAGAACAGTTTTTCAGAAAGGCCGACCGCGGATTTGCGCGATTTCTCCGCTTCTTTCAATCTTGCAAAAAGTTTTCCGACATCCTCGCGAGTCTTTTTTAATTCCGCATTTATTTCTTCGCGCTCCGAACTTATCTTTTTTTGGGAAAGCAAATGTTGGCTGCGCGATTTTTCAAAAAATTCCTTTGCCCAATTTTCCAAATCAGTCTCCGCGCATAAAACCGAAAGCGGCAACATTGCTGCAAACAGAAGAAAAAACGCCCGCCTCATTTTTTTGCCTCCGATCTCTCCACTTTTAAAACAACCACTTTTGAACCATCTTTTCCCACGGCGGAAGCGTTTACAAAAATTCCCGTTGAAAGGCCTTTCTGAGACTCTCCAATACGATAATCACGGGACTTTAACGCCCTCAAGATTCCACAAACTGCGGCAAATTTTTCCGCTACGCTCTTTTTGACAAACGCCGCGCGATCATCCAAGCCAACCTCCTTTAATACGGCGGACGCAACAAAAGGGCTCTTGGACAAAGCATCGTATTTTTCGACGAGAAACGCTTCCAAACCCTGCATTGCGGATTCGTCGCGAGCCAGCTTTTGGCTAATAATCCGCGTTTGCTCGTTAGCCTCTGAAATTTCCGCCTCAAGTTGCGATATTTGTTTCAAGAGAGCGCCTTTTGTTTCCTCAAGCGCTGAAAGTTCTGCGAGTTTCTCAGATTTTTCGTCAATCCATTCGCGCTGTTGGCGGGCCGTCTGGGCGCGCAATTTTACCGATTCAGCAACCAGCGCGTCGATATCGGAGAATCCGGATTTCAAGTCGCCCGAAATTGCCAGAGTTTCAGACGCCAAAAGCGCGGCAAATATGTACAAAGTTTCTCTCATCAATCCAATTTTACCCTTATTACTTTTGTTTCGCTAAAATCCTCGGCGAGAATCACAACCTCCTTGGCGGATTTGTCCGATTCAAGTTTTTCAAGAAGTTCCACGGCGTGGGCATAGGATTTTACGGGAATTGAGTTTATTTCTTTTATCAAATCTTCCTGCCGCAGCGCGGCGGGCACGGCGGAACTTGCGGGGCTGTTTGGCTTGACAAACTGCACCACAGCCATGTCATCGCCGCGCCTGAATGTCTTGCGCGCAATTGAATCGTCTAGAAGAAATTCGCGCACGGAAAAACCCAGCCTCTTAAAATATTTAAACTTGCTCTGCCTAAACGTTTTTGGCGATTGATCCAAAACGACCTCCAATTCGCGCGGGGCGGAATTACCGCTGATTATTTCAAGTTTTATCCTATCGCCCGGTTTGCTTTTTGCCAGGCTTAGCCAGAAATTTGAAAGCGTAGCGGAATCGTTGCGCAAACGCTCGATAGGTTTGCCGTTGTAGCCGGTTATAATGTCGCCTTTTTTTATCCCCGATTTCTCGGCGGGAGAATCTTTGACGATTTCGCTAACCACAAAAGCGCTCTTTTTTTCAAGCCCCAAATACTTGGCGACATCGCTTTTCAAAATCTGCAAATCTATCAGACCCACCCACCCGAACGGGTCGCCTGCAGGATTTTTCGGGATGCGGGCCAAAAGCTCGTCTACCACCGACGGCATAAACATCACCGAAGCGCGGTGGGGGTCCAACAGCCGAACTTCGCCGCTTTTATCGCCCGCATAAAGCAAATAATCGTTTTCGTCGTAAGCAGTGGCCCAACCGACGAAATTTCCGGATTTATCGAAAATAGGAGCGCTGTTTGAGGCTATTGCTGAAGAAAAATATCCTATGTCAAGCGGGTACTTTCCGCGGCGAATGAGCGTGGACGGGCACATCATCGGCTCAAAATCCGCAGACTCCGAATCCAAAAGAACCCCCCAAAGAGCGTCTCCCATGCTGCAATCCGCTTTCGGGAACGAACTAAACGGCAACATTCCGTCTTTCAATCCGCCCCTGATTTTTATGAAATGCGTACCCGTAATTGAATCCGCCCCGAGATAATCCGCCGGATATCCCTCGGAATCACCGCCGAATATTCTAATTTTAAAATCTTTCAAAGATTCCAGCCTCAACATTCCCGGAATTTCCGCCGAAGTTACAATGACAAGCCCGTCTTCCCCCGCGACCATCCCGACGCATTGGCGCTTATTTCTATCCTCTTCAAGTTCCACCACATACTGGACCACCACCGCGCATTTTGAGCGAGATTCAAAAATCTTTTCAAACTCCGAATCCGCGCGCGCGCAAAGCGAAACGGCAAAAAGACAAAACACTGCTATCAGCCTAAACATATTTTGCCAGTATCTCGCACAGACAAAAATTTGGCAACAATTTTTAAGCAAAAAACGCTATAAAATCGATTGCCCTGCCAAACGCCTACTCGACAATCCAGCGGTAATGGTAATCCGAAAGCAACCTGGCGCGCGACTTTTCCACCGCCACATTGTCTTCTATTCTGCAACCGCCCAAGCCTCGGTAATAAAGGCCGGGTTCTACAGTAACGACATTGCCGGCCTTTAACTTTGCGCCGCGCAATCCCAGCGATGGAGCCTCATGCACCTCTAGGCCCAAACCGTGTCCAGTTGAATGGAAGAATCCGCTCCAAACGCCCCTCCTGCATTCAGTTTTATATCCGCATTTTTCAAATGTTTCCCGGACCAAAGAATGGACGTCGGCACCGTCCACCCCCGCTTTTATGCTGAGAATAGCCTTTGACTGGGCTTTCAAAACCGCGTCCACAAGCCTGTACTGCGCCTCTGAAGGCACACCTTTAAGAAATGTGCGGGTCATGTCGCCAAAATATCCAGAATCCCGCAGCCGTGGAAAAATATCGATTACTATCAGCGAATTTGCGGGAATCGCCCCATGCCCTACCTCGTGCGGATTGCAGGCCTGGTTTCCTGCCGCAACAATAGTATGCATGGCGTCGGCCCCGAGAGAAAGGCAAAGTTTTTCTATTTCCGCGCGCAGAATCTCCGAACTGAGCGCAGAGCCGCGCCAGAATAAAATTCCGCGCTCTATTTTTGAATTGCGCAAAATTTCCTCAGAATATTCAAAGGCCGCCTCGGCAACTGAATTCGCACGCTTTATCTGCGCAATCTCCGCTCGGGACTTGACCTCGCGCGACGGAAAAATCTCGGTATCTAAAACCTGCAAATCGAATCCTTCAGAACGCAGGCGTTCAAGCTGGTAGGCAGGAAAATTTTTAGGCACGTAGAAACTACCGACCTTATTCTTTTTCAATACCGAAGACAATACGCTAACATCGTCCCGGACTGCGGAAGCGGAAAGCGACTTCAATTCCGAAGACAAATCAAAAACTCTGTCGAGTTTTGAATTTTCCCTCAATCTTCCCACTTCAAGAGACCCGACCAACGCGCAATTTTTGCCGCCCAAAGTAAAGGCAAAAAACGGATCCGGGACAAATATTCCGGTAAAATAAAGAATATCGGCGTTAGACTGGCTGTCGCCGTACAGAAGGATTTCGCGTTTCATTGCAAACCTTAAAAATTTTACAACACTATGTTTATTATTGCGCTTTTTCCACAGATGTACAGACTAAATATCAATGATTTTTATTAAAAGGCTTGCCAGTTTTATAGAAATATCCGCCGCAGTAGCCGTTTTATGCGGTTGCGCCGAACAATCCGGACATACCGCAGCGGACTTTGATACCCTGTTTCCGATGAGACTCGCAAACAAGGAATTCCGCGCGCAAATCGCTGTGGAAAACTCCGAAAAGGCGCGGGGACTGATGTTCCGCAAAGACCTGCCGGAAAACGACGGAATGCTGTTTGTTTACGACTCTCCGCAAAAAGTGTCGTTCTGGATGATGAATACCCCTATAAATCTGGACATAGGGTTCTTTACGCAAGACGGAACTCTCACACAAATAAAACGCATGTACGCAAACAACCTCGACTCCGTGCCGTCCTCCCGCAACGATATAGCCTACTGCCTGGAAATGAACGCGGGATGGTTTGAACGCAACGCAATACTTCCGCCCGCCAAACTCGATACGGCGCTTTTGCAAAAAGCTATTAATGCGCGCAAGAAAAAATGAGCATTCCTCAAAAACGCCATTCCAAAAGGATTAAAATCCTGTTGATAGCCGTTTCGGCGCTTGTCGGAACATTGGCTTATTTTGCCGCCTACTCACATTTTGAGTCGCAGCTTACGGATTGGCAAAAGTCCAGGGAAATAGATATTCAAAAAAATACCGGATCCACAAAATTCAAAGCCCACATCGACGCACTTTCCGTCGGAGGGGTGGCCTTCTGCGCTACCGCAGCTGCCGCGATAATAGCCGCCCGCGTAAGAGCTATGGCTTTGGGAAAAAAACACAATCGCAAACAACATCCATGAGTTCCACAATAGCCGCACTTTCCACGCCAAACGGAGAATCAGCCATAGCTCTTGTACGCCTCACCGGCGGCGAATGCCGGCGCTTGGCGGAGGAAATATTCAAAAAAGGACCGCCCATTCCCAGAAAATCGACCCGCGCCGATTATTTGGCTTTGGAAGGCGAAACATTGGACGATTGCCTTTTTACATTCTTTAAAGCTCCCGCCTCGTACACAGGCGAAGATATGCTGGAAATAGCCCTTCACGGCAACCCTTTCATAATTCAATGCGTCCTGGAAGACCTGTTTAAACGAGGATGCCTGGCTGCCGAACCCGGAGAATTTACAAGAAGAGCCTTCTTAAACGACAAAATGGATTTGTCGCAAGCCGAAGGCGTCGCCCTGCTAATAAGCGCGCGAAGCCAAAGGTCCTTGAACGCCGCGCGCAAGCAGCTGGCTGGCGCGCTCGGAGAACGCGTGAGAAGATTTTGCGACAGCCTTATGGACATCTCCGCGCTAGTCGAAGCCTACATAGACTTTCCCGACGAAGACCTTCCGCCGGAAGACAAATCAGAAATATCCGTCGCGGCGGATAAGCTAGCCGCCGAAATCCAGTCGCTCATCGATTCTTCAAAATACACCCCTCTAATCCACCAAGGATTAAACATTGTCATAGCAGGCGCGCCAAACGCGGGGAAATCGTCTCTAATGAACGAACTTCTGGGGCAGAATCGGGCGATAGTAAGCCCGCATGCGGGAACAACGCGCGACTTCATAAATGAAAAAATAATCATAGATGGCTGCGCGGCAAACTTAACAGACACTGCCGGATTAAGAAATTCCGCCGAAGACATAGAAGCCGCTGGAATCGCCAAAGCGCTTGAAAAGATTTCCGCCTGCGACATCTGCCTGCTTACAATAGATGTTTCCGACGAGCCTCCGGAGCTCCCCAAAGAAATATACAGTTTGATAACGCCACAAAACACTGTCGTCGCGTTAAACAAATGCGACGCCCCAAGCGCCAATGCCGATAAATACAAAGAAATCTACAAAAAATTTATATGTGTTGAAATATCCTGCATGGATCATAGGGGCATAAATTTGCTGCGCGCGGCAATATCGCAATTAATAAAATCAAATTCCATACTGCCGTCGGCCGACGACATACTGGTAAGCACGCGCCACGCGCAATCTCTGTCAAAAGCCAAAGAATGCCTGCTTGCCGCAACCGACAAGACAATAAAAAATGTCCCGTCCGAACTGGTGGCTTCCGACCTGCGCGAAGCTCTCAATGCGCTCGGAGAAATAACGGGGAAAACAGACAACGAACAGATTTTAGACAGGGTCTTCTCAAAGTTCTGCATAGGCAAATAGCAGATATTCCAACAACCGCCCTATATTATTGACAAAAATTTAAGCTCTAATAATAGATTACGAATTTAATAATATTAAAACATGTGGTATTACATTAAAGAAAAGAAAAAAGTCGGGCCCCTATCGGATGCGGCAATAGCTTCTCTCTTTTCCGACGGAAAAATCTCCGAGTCCACATATGTATGGGCCCCGCAAATGCCGCAATGGGTCAAGCTGAAAGATTCCTCCATATACCGCACCATAACAACGGTTCCGGAAAGCCCTATTTTGCGCGATTTTAAATTCTATACATATATACTGCGCGCAACACTCGTCGTCTGGATTCTCTTTTTGGGATTAAAATTGTATTATTTTTTCGAAGCTTTGGATTTCTTTAGGAACATATGGGAAGGCAGATATTTGCTTACGGACATAAAGTCGAAACTGGAACTTTCGACAATACAAAGCATGTTTACGTTTCTCAATATATTCACCTGGATAGTGCTTTTCATGGTAGCCGCAGCCACAATGAAATGGATGTATTCGACAGCCGAAGTATCCAAAACGCTCGACGGCGAATTTAAATACTCCCCCTATACCTCCGCTCTTGCGTTTATAATTCCGGTATTCAATCTGATTCTTCCGTGCCGAATAATATGGAACGCTCTAATATCGGCAATAAAAGCGTCCAAGAGAAAACTTTGCGCTTTCGACGTAGCGCTTTTTGCATCGTGGTGGATATGTTGGATAATTACGTTTGTAATATTTCTTGTTGAAAAATTTACAAAAACCAACGGTATGGAAAACATTCAAGTTTCCATTTATTTATCCATATATGTATTGGCGATGATGGTTGTAACGGCGGTATTGTGGCTGATGATTGTAACGCGGATATCAAATCTTCAGCGCAAATTCTATTCCGCCCGCTAACTCCGGCGCAAAACTCCGGCGTTTTATCGCGGAAAACCGGCAACAATCTGCAATATCCGCCGGAACATTTTAATTAAAAAAATTTTCCGTCCTCCCCCAAGGGGACTTACAAGCAAAGTTTTAATTTTGAGCGGCGCCAAATTTCAAATCCAAAAATACGGGGAAATGATCGCTGGCGTTTTCAATAGAGGTAAAAACCCTGCCCTTGCCTTCTACATAGTTGCGCATTAAAGGCGAAACCAAGAAATAGTCGTAGACATAATTGATGTTTTTCTTGCGCCAAAAATAGGTATGAGGATTGCCGCGGGAATCTGCCTGCCCTACAAGCCCAAGCTTCAGTGTTTTCAAATTCCTCAACAGAGCCGAAGACGGCTCGTCGTTAAAATCTCCGGCAACTACAACGGCGGAATTGCCGCCGACTGCCGACGATATTTTCGCGTCTATGGCGCGGAGTTCTGCAAATCTAAACGGGGTGAAATTTTCGTCCGATTTCCGGGCTCCCTGCTTGCTTTTCAAGTGGATGGAAAAAGCATACCACTTTACGCCGTGCGTTTCAAAACCCGCTCCGAACGTGCCCCTAGGCGAATACCGGTTGTCGCCTCTAAATTCAAAACGCACGGTTGAAAAATCGAAAAACGACTCCGGCTTCAACCGCGACAATATGCCCAAGCGCGCGTAGGAATCGCACTTTGCCACTGCGCAATAGTTATAGACAAGACCCGATTCCGCCAACGAATCGCGCAATTCCTTCATGAACTCCGCGTCGCCTATTTCTTGGACTAGAACAACATCTGCGTCTATCTTTTTTAGGGCTTCCACCACGGATTTCTTTTCCGAATTGGGCTTGGGATATTCAATCCATTTCCCGTTAACCCGGCGGTTCGATACGGTGTAGTTTTTCAAATTCCAAGTGGCGATGCGCACAATTCCGCCAGCCCGCAGCGTAAATTCCGAATCGTCATACGCGGGAAGGCGCGAAACATTTTCCAAAGAATCCGGCGAGGAAAAATCCGCGTCAAACGGGAATCTGTCAGAAAACGCGAAAGTCAGAAATACCAGCGCAACCCACACTAGGAAAATGAACGCCGCATATTTTGGGTGTTTGCGCATTTTGCGGACTACAAATCCGCGCGTTTTACGGCTGATAAGGGGATTTCTCACGATTGCCTGAAGCTATCTTTTCGACATATTTTGCAAGTATGTCGAATTCCAAATTTACGAATTTACCCGCCTTGCAGTCTCTCAAATTTGTAACCTCAAGAGTATGCGGAATAAGCCATACTGCGAGAGAATCCGGCAGGGCTTCGGCTATTGTAAGAGAAATTCCATCTATCGAAATGCTTCCCTTGTAGACGACATATTTTGTGAATTCCGAAGGCACGGCAACTCTCATATAGTAATTTTTTCCGCGCTGTTCAAAATCCAAAACAGAGCTGCGAACGTCGACATGCCCGCTAACAAAATGTCCGCCCAAACGCGCATTTGCGGACAGCGGGCGCTCAAGGTTTATAAGCGACCCCTCTTTTATTCCCTCGAAACTCGTTAGCCGTATTGTCTCCTCTAGAAGTTCAAAGCCTAGCACATTGCCCTCTTTGGAAATCAACGTCAAACAGCATCCGTTGCAAGCGAGCGAATCTCCGTCTCCCAGGGAATCCGCTATCTCATGCGGAACCTCCAACTTTAAAAGCCATGCGGCTTTATTTTCCTTGAACGACACAACCTTTCCGGTCGCTTCAACTATTCCGGTAAACATAAAATTCCTTTCTTAAAGAAGTGTTTTACAAAACAAAAAAAACAGGAACGAGCAAGTCAAAATTACGAATCTTCCCCCAAAACCCGACACCTCCGTTTTCCGCGCATCAATCAAAATCTACGGCAATTTCCGCCCAAAAGATTCGCCCGGCAATAGCCGAATCCACGGAAATTTCATTGTAACCGGCTATGAGGGAATCGCGCGGGAAGTCGAAACGCAAGGCGGTTTTAGACGTTCCGTAATTGTCCAGACTAAGTTTCGCCTTGCCGCAAGACGTGCATTCTTGTCCGTTTAGGCGCACCTTCAGCCCGGATGCGGCGATTCCCTCGCGCTCAAAACCTAGAACGACGCTAACCGTAGAACCTTCCGGAGCCTTGCCGCCGACAAAAATTTTAAGCTTGCACGGAGAAGACTTTGGCAACGCTATTTCCATGTCTTCGCGCGTCCTGCGCTCTTGAAAATCCCTAAAGGTCAAAGGATGCCTGCGCGCGCGCAGCACAGCGTCTTCGCGCGACAACCCGTGCTCTGCCACTTGCCTGAAAAGGGCAGGATTGTAGGGCAAATTAAAGATGTAAAGAAAATCCGCCCCGCGCGCGTATGAGTTAGAAGCCCATCCGTTCAAAAGAGCCCAATCCACCGGCGAGCGCTTCTGTCCCGGATATGCGCAGACTCCGTTGTCGGCAGCGGGGGCTATTTGCACATTTTTTCCCGAACCTGCTATATTTTTGCGCCATTCTTCGGAGGGAATGTCGAAATCCGCCGTCTCAAAAAAACAGCTGGGAACGATTAAATCCACATACCCTAATTTAGCCCATTCCACTGCGTCCAACCCGGAATATTTGGACGCCGCTATTGTGGCAGGAACGCGAACGGATATTTTTATCGAATGGCCGCGCTTCTTTTCCCAGCCGTCCGCCAAACGCCTTACATCTCTCACAAACCGAGTCAAAATTTCAGATTCCTCCATCCCTTTTCCGGGAGTCAAATGCGCTCCGAACCGCATCCAGTCCAGTTCTATCCCGTCAAAATCGTAGCGTTCAAATAATTCCTTTATGAGGGAGAACTGAAAATCGCGCACCTCTTTTTTTGCATAGTTGAAGGCAAAATCCGTCCAAGGCCCGCCTTTGCGCAAATCCTTGTTCGGCACACGCCAAAGCTCCGGATGGTTTCGCCAATAGTCCATACTTCTAAAATAGCCCGGAATTGTAACAAAATGGACATCATTCATTCTCACAGTAATCCAAGGCGATATTTTTTGCTTTCTGCACTCGTCGATCCACACGGTATAGGGGTCTATTCCTGAATCGTAGAGACGCTTGCAGTTGTCGCACCATATGCTCCTATGCGGAGCGTCGGGGGCGCACTCCCAGATTGCTTCGTGCGCCTCTGACTTATAGCTGGTGCGCTGCCCGTTTGGGCACATAAACATGTGCGTTATTTTTCCGCAGTAAAATTTAGCGATGTAATCGCGCAGTCCTTTTTCGGTCATATCTTCGGGGCGGCCCTTGAAGAAGTGGTCGTTATCCTCGTTTATTATAATCGAATTCCCTTTAAAACAGGGCGCTTCCAATTTATGCGCCGCGGCCGAGGCAGAATTGCCTTTCGGCGCGGAAACTAAATTTTCGGGACTGCGCGCAAAAACTTCTCCGGCATGGAAACCGCACAAAAAAACCAAAAAAATTTTTAACAGAGACCTAAAAGCCATAACAAAACCTCTTTGAACGGAATTATTATAAACAAAAAACGGCGTCAACCGCAAATTTAATAACTCCGGAAATACTATGCGCGCTTTACTGGGGATTTATGACTTTCAAATTTTTTTCAAAATACTTCCGCATAGCCGCCTTGACTATGGGGCCCGCAGTTCTCCCGCCGGCAGCATCCCCAGCCTCTTCGCCTTCTATCACGACGCTCATCGCAACCTCCGGATTTTCTGCGGGGGCAAAGGCCACCATCCACGCCAAAGTAAGCTTCTTGCCCTGCACCGAGACTTGCGCCGTGCCGCTCTTTGCAGCAATCGCAACCCCCTCTACTTTTGCCCTGCGCGCCGTTCCGCTCTCCACCGCATCGACCATGCCCTGCCATATGGCGCGGTACTGTTCGGCGGACAGCGCCAACTTTTCCCCGCCGTGATATTCCATATCAGTTTTGCGGTTTGGATCGTGTATTATCGAGGCCCTTGTGCGCGTTTCCCCGCGCGCAAAGGAAGCTGTCATGCAGGCCATTTGAATCGGAGTCTGCAAAAGATATCCCTGGCCTATTGACATATTCGCAGTGTCTCCAGCATTCCATGGGCCTTCCAAAGAACGGCGGCGCTTTTTAAAGTCCGGCGATGAAACTATCGTGCGGGAACTGTCGCCTATCTCGATTCCCGTGTTGGAATCCAAGCCGAAATCTTTTGCAGTGGCAGTTATGGCCGCGCTTCCAGAATCCAGGGCGGCTTCGTAAAAATATACGTTGCAGCTGTTTTTCAAAGCTCCCTTTAAATCCAAATTCCCGTGTCCGTAATGGTTGTTGCAAGGGAACATTCTATTGCCGACCTTATACCGCCCAGTGCAAGTCTTTATCGAATCGGGCTCGATTACGCCGGTCATAAGCGCGGCGCATGCGGTTACGATTTTAAAAGTGGAACCGGGAGGATAAAGCCCTTGTGTGGCGCGGTTAAGCCAAGCGCCGCGGTCGCTAATTTCCTTGTAGACTTTGTTGGTGATAAACGGAGACAAAGTGTTGGGATCGTAACTGGGGCGGCTCACGAGCGACAAGACCTCCCCCGTTTTAACATCCAAAATTACAGCTGCGCCCTTTCGGTCGGCAAAGGCATCCTCAACGGCTCCCTGCAAGTCTATATCCAGCGAAGTAACAATGCTTTCGCCTTTCGTGGGTTTTACATCCACAACGCTTTCATATTGATACCCGTCCAAATCTACAATCCATATTTTTACACCGCTTTTTCCGGTAAGCTTTTCGTCAAATGCGCGCTCGATTCCGGAACGCCCTATTTTTCCGACTTGCATATAAGTCATCAACTCCTCTCCAGGAATTCCGGAAGTGTCTATATCGTCGAAGTTGTTGCCTACATATCCCAGGGCGTGCGCGGCGAGCTCGCCGTAGGGATAATATCTGCCAGTGTCTGTGTATATTTGAATTGGAGAATTTACGGGGATTTTTTCCGCCAATATCGCGTGTTCGCGCGCGGTGAGATTTTTTACCAGCGGGAAAGGCAATAGGCCGCGCTCGTTAAAATGCCTGTTAAAATCCTTTTGGGCGAGTTTGTAATCAGTACCCAAGAGTCTGTTTATCTGGTCTATGTACCCGTTTAAAACATTCAGGCGGGCCTTGTAAGAAATATCGCGCATTGCTTCGTAATCGAATTCGCCCGAAGGATTGCTCGCCATTATTTCCTTTTTTAGGCGGGTATATTCCTCCCGAAACTCTTTTCGCACGTCGTTAAAATATACGACCGCCGAAAATTGCGGCTGGTTTGCCACAAGAAGTTTTCCGTTCCTATCGAATATGTCCCCGCGAGTGCCGGGTTCTATTACGCGGCGCATACTTTGGCGCTGTCCGCGGGTCTGGTAATAATCATAAAGATAAATCTGCCGATACCCGAGCGCGACAATCAAAATCAAATATGCCAACGAAAACACCCAATAAAATATAGGTATGCGCGGATTATACTTGGAATAGGTCTGGCCGCCTTCGTTTTCCATCAATCTCCCTCCGCGACCGAAATGTCAGCCCCCAAGAAACGCATTATGTCGGCAGGCAGCGAAACCGTAAACTTTGCAACCGCAATCAATACCGCCGACGAAATCGAAATATCAATCGCAACCCTATAAAAATATTCCGCTACGCCGGCACAGCCGTTGGGCAGAAGCAGCGCGTATAAAAAAAGAATGCAAAAATTCAGAACAAGCATTAGCGATATTATCGAAAACGTGTCAAAATTCCTAAATCTGAACCTTTGATTATGCACCACATACGCGCAAACTAGCCAAAGCGCGCATACCAGCCCTGTTCGAACAGGCATCACGACCTCGTTTATCAATGCAGAAAAAGCCACTACAAACATAGCGGGCGCGAAATTTAAAAATAAAGCCGGCGGCACAATAAAAACTGCCGGAAGCATTACATAGACATATGGGGAAATTTCGGTATTTAACGTGGACAAAATAAACACATACAACAAATTCAGCAGCAGAATCAGAGGTATTTTTATGTCGAAAGTTTTTATCATTCCACGCCTACTTCCCGATTTCCGAAATTGGTATCAAAACCGTAACCTCGCGCAAGGTTGAAAGAGCGCGCCCCAACCGTACTGTCCCTGACTTAAAAAGGCCGTCCGCACCCAGGGATAGATCCACAACCTCCCCTATTCTAATTCCCTCGGGGAAAGTGCCTGTAAGTGCCGACGTAACCAAAAGCCTAGGCTCGGAAACGCTCGCGCGCACATCTCCCGGAACATCGCGAACCTCTCCTTTTGCGTCTTGCAAAGAGACCGCGCCGGCTCCCTGGTATATGACGGGCCGGTCCTCTCCGTCAAAGTGCGCCGCCATCCTGAAATTGCGGCTGCTGACAAGCTCCACCACCGAAGTATACAAATTCGCTTTTGCGATTCTTCCGACGACACCGCCCGAATAAATTACTGCGTAGCCCTCTTTTATCCCGTGGACCCGCCCTTTGCGAATTACCATCTGCTGCCACCATGCGTTGATATCGCGGCGGGCAATCCTTGCAACTTCAAACTTGTAGCTGTCTTCGGGCGGAAGATTTAATATGTCCTCGTAGCGGGCAACGCGGTCCTGGAGATTTTTGTTCTCGAGCATTTTCAGCTCGTAAGCCGAATTTATGCGGGCTAAATCGCGCCCCGCCTCGATTAGCGATCGCTTGGAATTTGAATGAAGGCTCCAATACTTTCCTAAATCGTTAAGCTGCGAAGGAATTGCGTCGATAGGCGCGCGAAACTCTTCAAACAAGCCGTCCACAAAGTGCCTGACCACAGAAGGCGCAAGAACGCACGCGGCAATCGCACAAAGGAAAATCGCCAAATTTCTGACAGATGAAACGTCGCGCCAAGCCAAAGTCCGCCTCCCTTTAGGTTAGGAGTTTTCTTTAGCCCAGAATTCGTAGTTTTGAAGAACGACGCCGGTTCCGTTTACCACCGCGCGAAGAGGATCGTCGGCGACAAAACACGGCAACCCCGTGGCGTCGCTTATAAGCAGGCTGATATTTCGTATAAGCGCGCCGCCGCCCGCCAGAACGATTCCCCTGTCGACGAGATCGGCGCTCAATTCGGGCGGGCATTGTTCCAAAGCCTCTCTTATCAGATCGGTTATTTCCTTAAACGCCTCAGCCAAAGCTTCGCGTATCTCCTGGGATGTTACATACAAAGTTTTTGGGAGCCCGGCTACGGAATCGCGCCCTTTTACCTCCCACGTGAGCTCTTCGTCGAGCTTGAAGGCAGAGCCTATGTTTATTTTTATTTCTTCGGCGGTGCGCTCGCCAATAATGAGGTTGTAAGCGCGCTTCATATACTGGACAATGCAATTGTCGAAGGCGTCGCCGCCTATGCGGACGCTCTTGGAGTAAACTACATTCGCCAAGGATATGATGGCAACTTCGGTTGTTCCGCCGCCGATATCCACAATCATACTGGCGTTTGGCTCCTCAATGGGGAGGCCCACGCCTATGGCGGCCATCAAGGGTTCGTCTTTCAAGCATACCGAACGGGCGCCCGCGTGTATGGCAGACTCCTGCACTGCGCGGCGCTCGACCTCCGTAATGCCGGACGGCACCGCCACAACCACCCTGGGAGCTATAAATTTCCATTGCTTGGCGGCTTTTTCAATAAAGTAGCGCAACATTATTTCGGTTATCTCAAAGTCGGCTATAACCCCGAGTTTCATGGGACGTATCGCGGTAATATTGCCGGGAGTTTTACCGAGCATCTTTTTTGCCTTCGTTCCGACTGCCACGACTTTTTTAGTATTGTTGTATACGGCGACCACGCTTGGTTCGCTCATTATCACGCCGGAGTCTTTTGCGTAAACAAGGGTGTTTGCCGTGCCCAAGTCAATGCCTATGTCGTTTGAGAGAAGTGCTTTTATTCCTGCCATATGTTAAAACCCGTTTAAAAAAATTCCGATTACAATTTTAACGGTTGCGCTTTCCTTAACCGCCACCTATCTTTCCTAGCTAAAGAAAATCTTTATTCTTAGCCGAATTGTCAACATTTTAAACAACAATATATGAATAAGACGGTATTTCTAATAATTCTTTTATTTTCATGCGCCCTCGCATCCGCCAAGGGCGAAGTTGGAGTTTCGATGTCGCCGGAATCAGGCGAGATTCGCGCCGGACAAAATTTTACCATAGATTTTAAATTCTCAATTCCCCAAGGCTTTCACATATATTCCGCCAACGAAACCGAAATGGGACAACCCACCACCATAGAGCTATCCCTCCCCGCCGGCTACAAGTTGAAAGGCATAAAATTTCCTACGCCCGAAAAGTTTGAGGCTCTTGGGATGGAAGGATTGGGATATTCGCGCGATTTCTCCGCAGCCGCCGAAATATGCGCGCCGGATAAAATAGCCGAATCCTCGCCCGCGGAAATTTCCGCTGAAATAAAATGGCTTGCCTGCTCGGATTTATGCATCCCCGGAGAAAAAACGCTGCATGTATCCATAAAACAAATCAAAAGCGAAGCCGCAGCCTCCGAGGCTGCGGCTTCGGGAAAATCTCTATTGTGGACCATACTGGCTGCAGCATTTGTCGGAGGCGCCATATTAAACCTTATGCCGTGCGTTTTCCCCGTGATAGGCTTAAAAATAATATCTTTCGCAGAAGGCGCGAATAATTCAAAAAAATCGGTTTTAACCGGAGCGCTCTTTTATTCGCTTGGAATCGTGGCAAGTTTTCTCGTGCTTGCGGGGATACTGCTTACATTCAGGTCCCTGGGGGAGAATTTAGGATGGGGATTTCAGCTTCAGAACCCGGTATTCGCCAGCCTGATGGCCCTGTTGTTTTTTGCTATGGCGCTGAGCTTTGCGGGAGTGTTTGAAATCGGGGCTGGATTCGCCGGAGGCTCCGCGCAAAAAGACATTTCAAAAAAATCCGCGTTAAAAAAATATCTCTCCGCGGCGCTTTCGGGCGTGCTTGCAGTATTGGTTGCAAGCCCATGCACTGCGCCATTCATGGGTTCTGCTGTGGGAGCGGCGCTGGCTGCCGACGCCTCAAACGCGCTTTGCTTGGGAGTTTTTGCAATGATAGGTCTCGGGATGGCTGCTCCGTATGTGATACTGTCAGCAATACCCGCATTGGCGCGCTCAATGCCGCGCCCTGGAGCATGGATGGATATTCTTAAGCAAGTGCTGTCAATACCGTTGTTTGCCACAGTCATATGGCTTGTCTGGGTGTATTCAAAACAAACGGAAAATCTAGTAGCGATTCTATCGGCTCTGCTCATTTTAGCAATAGGGGCAAGAGTCTTCGGAATGTACTATATGCCGCATTTTAGCCGGCTAAAACGCTTCCTAGCCCTCTCGGCGTTCGCGCTTGCTGCGGCGGCGTCGGTATTTGTATCCTACCGCGGCGCGCTTGCCCAAAGGGAGCCGGAAAATGTTTCTGCAAAAGAATCGGCGCGCGCATGGACCCCCGAACTCCAAGAGAAATTGCTCAAGGAAGGCAAAAATGTATATGTTGACTTTACTGCGTCTTGGTGCCTAACCTGCCAATACAACAAGCAAGTTCTACATTCTGCTGCGGTTGAAAAGCTTTTTCGGGACAATAACATAGAAATTCTCGTAGGAGATTGGACAAACAAGAATCCGCTAATAACAAAAGAGCTTGAAAAGTTCGGGCGCGCCGGAGTACCTTTAAACTTGTTATACGGGCACAAGGAGCCGAAATCGCCGCAAGTGCTGCCTTCAATATTAACGCAATCTTTGATTATCGATGCGGTTGACAAAATCCGATAATAGTGCAAAATCGCTTCGATTTTTTATGAATATTGAAAAGACACAATTCCTAAATTGGAAAACGGCCGATAAAATCGCCAGACAGTTTTCAACCCCGTGCTACGTTTACAACGAAGCCGCTTTGGAAGAACAGGCAAAAAAAGCCCTAGCCTTCCCCAACGCCTTCGGGCTTACGGTGCGCTACGCGATGAAAGCCGCCTCTAACAAGGAAATACTTAAGCTTTTTTACTCTCTAGGGCTGCAAATAGACGCCTCTAGCGCTTACGAAGTAAAGCGGGCTATGCTTGCAGGAATCCCCGCAGAACACATAAGCCTGTCATCGCAGCAGCTGCCCGGCAACTTAAAGGAAATAGTTGAATCCGGGGTAAAATACAACGCCTGCTCTTTCCGCCAGCTGGAAGAATACGGGAAAGTCGCCCCAGGAACTGAAGTTGGAGTAAGAATAAACGCCGGATTAGGCTCTGGAAGCACAAACAGAACAAATGTAGGCGGGCCGGCGTCATCATTCGGAATTTGGCATGAATACGCGGACAAGATAAAAGAAACCGCGCAAAAATACGGCCTAAAAATAGTCCGCATACATACGCACATAGGATCCGGATCAGACCCCAAAGTCTGGCAAAAAGTCGCAAAAATGAATCTCGACAACGTAGCCAAGTTTCCGGACGTCGACACGCTGAATATGGGCGGCGGATACAAAGTAGCCAGAGTATCCGGCGAACATTCAACAGACTTGATTGAAATCGGAACCCCTATAGCCAAATTGATAGAGGAGTTCGCCCAAAAGACCGGAAGAAAGCTAAAGTTTGAAATAGAGCCCGGAACATTCCTTCTTGCAAACAGCGCTGCGGTTCTCGCGACCGTCCAGGACATGTGCGATACTGGACCGCATGGATACAAGTTTTTAAAGTTAAACTCCGGAATGACGGACATTTTGCGCCCTTCAATATACGGCGCCCAGCATCACATATCAATACTTTCCAAAGAGCCGAGAAGCGAGACGGCAGAATATATTGTATGCGGGCACTGCTGCGAAAGCGGCGACATTCTAACCCCCGCTCCCGGAGATCCCGAAGGGCTTTCTCCGCGCGAAATGCAAAAGGCGGAAATAGGCGACTACTGCATAATTGGCGGAGCCGGCGCATATTGCAGTTCCATGAGCACTTCAAACTACAACTCCTACCCTGCATCTCCCGAAGTAATGCTTTGCAAGGACGGCTCATTAAAGCTAATCCGCAAACGCCAGACATTGGAACAGATGTTGGAAAACGAGCTATAATAATATGATAACCGCAACCACATCCATCCGCGTGAGATTCGCCGAAACAGACGCAATGGGCGTCGTTTACCATGCAAACTATCTGCCGTGGTGCGAAGTTGCAAGGCTTGAGCTCATTGAGTCTATAGGCTTAAATTACCGCAATATAAACGAACAGGGCTACCATCTTCCTGTTTTGGAAGAACACCTGCAGTACAAATTCCCCGCAAGATACGACGACGAAGTCGAAATTAAGGCTGCTATAAAAGTCCGCCCGGCTGTGCGCATAAAAATAGAGTATGAAATGCGGGCAAACGGCAAACTGCTGGTAACCGGCTATACCGTACACGCATTTGTAGATTCGCGCGGAATGCCGGTAAAGCCTCCGAAAGAAATCGCCAAAAAGCTTCTGGACGCCTACGATTCCGACGCAGGTGCGGAAAAGAAATGAAAAAAGCCGTCTACATACTTCTTATATTTGTCTGCATTTTTGCGGGTCTTTCCAACCGCTTTTTCAATATGCGCGAAAGAATACCGCACGCAGACGAAACTGAGCAAGCCAGCGTTTTTCTAAACCTCCACCAGAATGGAGAATACAAGTATAATCCAAACGGGCCGCACGGACCCACCCTTTATTACTACGCAAATGCAGCGGCAAGCCTAAGCGGCTGCCCAGATTCAGAAAAAATCACGATAAGCTATTTGCGTTCCCTATTGTTGCCGTTCTCGCTTTTGATAATGGCATTATATATATTGTTTTCTCAGTCCATAGGAAGAATAGCCGCATGGGGAGCATGCGCGGCCTTTAGCCTATCTGCGGCGGCTTCGATATATTCGGTATATTTCGTGCACGAAATAATTTTTGCGGCAGCAATTTTGGCCTTGACGCTTGCAACGTGGAGGTTCGCTATAAATCCGTCGACAACTTGCGCCGCAGCGATTGGACTGCTAATAGCAATAGCGCAAGCCACGAAGGAAACCGCTGTCATTGCGTATCCTTCTATTTTACTTGCGCTTGCAATAGCCGCAGCACTCGACAAGGATATCCGGGAAAATTTAAAGTCCGTTTTATTTACGCGCAAAATATTCAAGATGGGCGCTTTGGCGGCAGGCGGATTCGCAATTTTATTTATTGCCATATACTCGTCCTTCGGAGAAAACTGGCGCGGCGTTATAGACGCATTTTTGTCTTACGGACATTTCCTCCAAAAGGCGGGTTCCCCCGAACACTCAAGCGGGTTCGCCTATTATTTCAAGCTGCTTACGCTTCAAAAATGCGAAGGCGTCCGATTTGGGGAATTGCCCATATTTCTGCTTTCCATAGGCGGATTTCTGGCGGCGGCGTTCGACATTTTCAAAGGCAGGCAAAACAACAAAAAAGCGCTAGCAGCAGTCTTTATATTTTCCGCAGCTGCCGCCAACATATTGCTGCTTAGTTTTATTTCCTACAAGACGCCCTGGCTTATTCTTTCGCCCACGCTTTTGCTTTGTTTATGCGCTGGCTACGCCATGCAAAAAATGCTTTCAGTGCGGCCTGCGGCAGTTTGGCTTGCAATGGTCTTTATTTTGTGCGCGCTGGGATATTGGCAATACGGGTTGAACAAATCGGCAGTGGTGCGCTATAATTGCGATCCAAGAAATCCGTTCATATACACCCATACGGTAAGAGATTTTGGAAATCTTGTAAAGCGCGTGGAGGACTGCGCAAAAATATCTGAATACGGTTCGGACATTCCGGCGGCGTTCGTCACGGCAAACTCTCCGTGGCCTGCGCCGTGGTATTTGCGCAACTACCGCAATGTAGGCTACTGGCCGTCCCAACTGCCGAAAGATTTGGATGTCTATGAAATAATAGTTTGCGACGCCCCAATGGAGGATGCCGTTTCAAAATCCATAGACAAATCAAAATATGCGAGCGAATTTTTTGGGCTGCGCAAAAATCTGATTTTGACCGTATACATAAAAAAAGAACTTTTTGACACTTTAATAGAAGGGAAAAAATGAAAATTTTAAAAATAGCGGCAATAACTCTGGCTGTAATCGCCGTAATGGCGGCGGCTGCAATTTTATACATTTTAAGCCCGTCTTTTCAGACCGGACAGGCAAACTCGCTTTTATCGGAATTGTTGCCCAATTCAAAAATTGGCAGCTTGTCAATCGGATTCGGCGAGCTGAACGCGGAAGATGTGGATATAACCCTGCCAAGCGGAGACAAAATCCAGGTAAAGAAAGCGAGCGCAAAATATGCGCTTTCCAAGCTTCTTTCAAAAAAGATAGACATCCAGGACATCCAAGTATCCGGCGCCAAATTTGAAATGGCAAAAGAAAGAAAACCCGCCGCCGAAGCTTCGGGCACATCAAAAGTTTCCGCGCAAGCTGAACCTTCAAGCGCAACAAACGCAAAAAAGACCGACATAGGATTTGAAATCTCCCTTGCCAACGCCGACGCCGACGCGGAAGCCGCCATGCCGGACGGCTCCAAGATAAAAGTCTCAGCGAAAATTTCCGCTTTGGAAATCTCCTCCGACCTGATTCCCCGCAGCGGCGCAATCTCGGCAAAAATCACCGCCGCCCCCAAAGGCCTTCCCTCCGAAGAAATTTCCCTGGAATCAACAATAGCCCCCTCCGGCTCAAATATATCCGCCAAGCTGCTAGCCAGCCGAAAGGGAGCGGACATCATAAAAGCAGCTGCAACACTAAACAAGAATACTTTCGACGCCGATTTTGAAGCCAGAATCGACATAAACGACACGCAGCTTTCTCCGCTTCTTAAAGGCATAGTCGTTCTGCCCAAATTTTCTTCATCTTTTTACGCGGACGGAAAATTGGAAAATCGCGGAAAAGACATATCGGCAAAAATTATTTTTAAAAACTCCGCCTCCGAATTGAAAAATATTTCCCCTGCCTTAAATTTTCTCGGAAAATGCGGATTGGACGGCGAAATTTCTGTCGGTAAAAAATCCGACGTCATAACTGTGTCAAAGCTGGACATTGCCGTTACGGAAAGTTCCGACAACATTTTGTCGCTCTCGGCGTCCAAGGAATTTTCCATAGATATAAACGACTTATCCAAGCTTCCCGAGGGCGATTTGGCGGTTGTATCGGCGGAAATTCCACTGCGTTTTGCGCAGCCTTTCGCAGAGGGCTTTAAGATTGAAGGCGACAACATCCGCGCAAAACTTTCCCTGGCGCGCGGCGCGGACAATTCGATTTCCGTAAAAACGATTTCCCCGATAATACTGTCGTCATTGTGTGTCGAAAAGGACGGGAACGCCCTGCTGAAAAATTTCGGGGCAAAAATAAACGCGCAAATCTCGTCGAATTTGAAAGGCAAATTTGAAATATCGTCAAATGTTGAAATAGCGGATTCCCAAGAGCACGCCCTAAATTTATACGCCGACGCAAAAATAGACCCCGACGACATCCGCGTTCAATCCGCAATAAAAGGTTCGCTGAATCCGATAATAAGCCGCGTTGATTCAATATCATCTTTCGATTCCGCTGGGCTAAAAATCGACGCCTCTTTCGACGCACAAAAAACAGGCAATTTGGCGGTTCTAAAAAGCGCTAAAGTGGAAATAACAGAAAGCTCCGGGAAAAAAGTCGCGGAAATAACCGACGGCGGAGAAATATCTTACGACCTCGGCAAAAAGGCTATTTCCGCGCCGTCAAAAACTCTCGTAAAAATCTCCGCGCCAGATTTTCCGTTTGCCCTGGCAAAACCTTTTGCCGCCGGGCTAGACGCCCAAAAGATAGCCGTAAAATCGCAAATAGACATGTTGGACGAAAGCACTTTTAAAGCGTCCGCCGATTTTTCCGCAAAGGCGGTGTCCTATAAAAAGGACGGAAAATTTCTGGTAAAGAGCCTTTCTCCATCTGTAAAGGCAGATGCAAGCTACAATATCTCCAACGGACTTCTCGTCGCCAAGCTGGAAAAACTCATTTTAAATTCCGGCTCGGATTTCGCCACGGCTGAGGGCTCCGCAAGTTTCGACGTCGCAAAAAAAGATTTAAAAGACGCCGCCCTTAAGGCAAACATCGCCCTCCCTTCCCTATTGGAACAGCCGGCGCTTTTAAAATTTGCAAACATTTCAACCGGAACTCTGGAATTGGATGCAAAAGGATCGTCAAATTCTTGTTCTGTATCTGCGCAAATACACAATCTAATGCCAAGAGCTTCGCAAAGCGGCAGACTTGAAAAGGCTGCGATTGACGCCGCCGTAAAATACGCGCCAGACTTTTCAAAAATAGATCTAACCGCAAATATTTCCGCCAATTCCACAAACGGCAAAACATCCGCAAAGGCGGTTCTATCGCACGCCACCGAAACAAGATTGGACCTGGACGTGCAAAGCGCCGTATTTGAAGACATCGCATTGTTGTCCGAAGCCTTCTCCAACCCCAACGAAAAAGCCGCTACTGCCGTTGCGAACGCCGGCGGGGACAAAGTGGCAGTTGTGCGCCCAAAATCTCTCGAAGCAGTTTCTCCGGAACAGAACTTAATTTCGGATGCAAAAGACGAAAAGGCGTTTTGGGATATGGGGCGCTCGCTATTCGCAAATATAAAGCTTGTAAAACTCTTCAAGGACGGAATTGCGATGCTTGAGGATTTGACTGCAAGCGCCGAATGTACAAGCTCTAATCTTGCTCTAAAAAATTTCGGCGGCAAACTTTACTCAGCAAAGTTTTCGGGCTCGACGGATCTGAGCTTCGACAAGTCGCGCAAGGCGCCGTATAATTTGTCGAATACGCGGATATCATTGGAAAACTTGGAGTCGTCAAAAATATTCTCCGGTTCGGAAAAACCGATGATAACTGGAGAATTCAGCGCCCAACTTGATTTGAACGGCTCCGGCAACAACTTGCAGCACCTGTGCGCATACATGCTCGGGTCGGCGCAACTAAAAGGAACCGGAGGAATCTTGAGGCTTATAGACACGTCCACCGAACAAGGAGCCATGACAAGCATAGCCGGAAGCGCAATGAGAATAGCAGGAATGTTCCTCAAAGACAAGGCTTACGAAGTCGGGGCAATCGGCGACATAATAGGCTATTTTGAAAAATTGGAATACTCAGGCGCCGATATCAAGGCCGAACGCGACCCTAAAACCCTCGAGATAAAACTATCATCCGCCGAAGTAAAAACCGAAGCCTTGATGCTCTCGGCAACAGGCGGCTCGATCTCTATGACGCCAAACGTTGCAATAAAAGAACAGGCCTTAAATATACCCATAAACATAAAGGTCGCCGATGGCTCCGTAAGAAAAATGTTCCAAAAATTGAATTTCGGCACGGTCGAAACTGATACAAAAGGATATTACAATGGGCCTTCGTTCGACGTAACCGGAACAATAGGAGCTCCAAAGACATCGCTGATGGCCGTTCTGACATCCGCCGAGAAATCCGCGCAAAACGCCCAGGTAAAAGCCGCGCAAGAGGCTCAAAACGCAGCTGAACAGGCGTCCCCAAAAACCGAGCCTTCAGTTTCAGGCAAAGCCCCGGACAATTCCGAATCAGCCAGAAAGAAGTCCCCTGCCTCTCCATTGCGCAACCTGATAAGATCTTTGAGAAAAGACAACTAACCTGAAAAATGAAAAAAACTCTAAAAACGATTTTTAAGAAAAAAGGCGTTGAAAAAATAACAATGCTCACCGCCTACGACGCGTTGTTCGCAAAACTCGCAAGCCAAGCAGATATCGACATAATACTTATAGGAGATTCTGTCGGGAATACGATTTTAGGCTACGATTCCACTGTACCAGTAACTATCGACGACATGGTTCACCATACCGCAGCCGTCGCGCGAGCCAAACCAGACTCGCTGGTTTTGTCCGACGTTCCGTTCGGAGTTGCCCACTTTGGATTTGACAAAATCTTACATGACTGCCGCAGGTTGCTGCAGGAAGGCGGGGCCGAAGCAGTCAAAATAGAGGGCGGCAAGAAAATGGCTGAAACCATTTCAAAACTCGTATCTGCCGGAATAGCCGTCATGGGGCACATAGGTTTGGAGCCCCAGCAGATTCTGCGGCTGGGCGGGTATAGAAAATTCGGGAAGACAGACGAAGAGCGAGCGGCAATTCTCGAAGACGCGAAAGCGCTAGAAGCTGCTGGCGCATTCGCCCTGCTGCTTGAAATGACTGATTCGCAAACCGCAAAGCTCGTAACCGAATCCGTATCCATTCCAACGATAGGAATAGGTTCGGGAGCCGACTGCGACGGGCAGGTGCTCGTATGCGCCGACCTTTTGGGGCTCACTGAACGCGCACCGTCTTTTGCGAAAAAATACGCCAATTTGCGCGAGGAAATAATATCCGCATACAAAGCCTACGCCGGCGACGTCAAATCAGGGAAATACCCCGAAAACAAATAAAAATGGCCGAAAATAATTCTCCAACATACGTTATCCGCGAATCAAAGATACACGGCAAGGGAGTTTTCGCCGCGCGCGACATAAAGAAAGGCGAACGCATAATAGAATATTTGGGAGAAAAAATTTCCAAAGAGGAATCCAACCGCCGCGGCTTGGAAAACGAGGAGCGCGCAAAAGCAACCGGCGGAGGCGCCGTATATATTTTTGAACTGGACGAAGAGTGGGATGTCGACGGAAATTTCGACTACAATGACGCCCGGTTTATAAACCATGCCTGCCGCACAAACTGCGAGGCCGTAAGCGAAGACGGCACCATATGGATATACGCCGCGCGCGACATAAAGAAAGACGAAGAACTTCTGTACAATTACGGTTACGCCCTCGAACACTTTTTGGACCATCCATGCCATTGCGGGTTTCCGGAATGCGTGGGATATATCGTGGCCGTCGAAGATAGAAAAAAACTGCGCAAGATGCTGCGCGGAAGGCGTCCTAAAAAATAGGTGGACACTTTTCCGAAAAACATGTAGCATATTCCAATATTATTTTTTGGGAGGATTTGAAGATCGGAACAGTTCCGTTTTCTTTGTTTATTCTCCGCGCGCTAAATTTATATAAAAATTCACAATCATGAATATCTCCCGTTTATCCGCATTAACAGCGGTGTCTGCAATACTTGTAGGCTGCGCCAATGGATCCGCTGAAAGCAGGGCAAACCTTCAGGCAGAATCAACAGCCAAAGAACAATTTTCAATAAAAACGGACAAGCCCTGTATTTCAGGTGTATATCCGCATCTTGCGATGTGGAACAGCGAAGGCGAATGCGGAACCGGAGCGGTGGTTCCGTGGGCGGGAAAACTCTGGGCTGTAACGTATGGGCCCCACTGCGTTTTTAAGTCCGACGACAAATTATATGAAATAGACCCAAACCTGAATGTTAAAGTCCGCGAAGAGAGCCTAGGCGGAACCCACGCAAACAGGATGATTCACAAAGAATCTAACCAGCTCATAATCGGGTGCTATTTTATAGACTCAAAGGGAAATGTCCGCGCAATACCCCGCGAAAAAATGCCTGGAAGATTTACCGGGAACGCCCGTTCTCTTTCAGATCCGGAAAATAAAGTTTATTTCGCTTCCATGGAGGAAGGACTGTACGAGGTCGATGTAAATACTCTTGATGTGATAGAAATAATCCGCGACGGCAACCTCAAGCCATACCCCAAAAAGACGGACTCCAACGGCGCTGAAATCAAGCAGCCTGTAATTTCAAAACTGCACGGATACCACGGCAAAGGATTATGCTCCGGATTCGGCAAGGTATTTTACGCCAATAACGGAGTTCACCATAAGGATATAGATAAAGACCCAACGCTGCCGTCCGGAGCGCTCGGCGAATGGAAACCCGGCGATGCAGACTGGTCTCCGATTAGAATCAACCAATTTACAGAAATCACATGCCGCGACGGAATATACGGAAATTTGAACCCGGACAAAAACACCCTATGGACAATCGGATTCGACGCCAAATCATTAATTCTGATGGTATGCCAAGACGGCAAATGGTCTTCTATGCGCCTGCCCAAAGCCAGCCATTCCTACGACGGATCGCACGGTTGGAACACTGAATGGCCGCGAATACGCGATATAGGCTCAAAAGACTATCTCATGACAATGCACGGCGCTTTCTGGAATTTTCCTCCGGATTTTTCAGCAGAAAACGCCAAAGGAATCCGCATGCGCTCAAACTACCTGAAAGTAGTCGGCGACTTCTGCAAATGGCAAAACAAAATTGTTCTTGCCTGCGACGACTCCGCAAACAAGGAATTTTTAAACAAGCGCGATTTAAAATCGGAAAAGGTCTCCCCCGCCCAGTCTAATTCAAATTTTGTGTTTATGGACGAATCCGAGATTGAAACGCGCGGCCCCGCAATCGGCCGCGGAAGCGTCTTCCTGCGCGAAGACGTAAAGGCTCAAACAGCAAGCGATGCAATGCTTACGGGAGGTTTTGAAAATTGTATTCTGGCGCTCTCGCATTCGTCCACATACCCTGTGTCAGTCGAAATTCAAACCGGAGACGGGGACGGAAAATTCTCTACGCATAAAACTGTAAAACTCGGCGCAAACTCGTCCAAGTTTATCGATATTTCCGATGTCGGAGCTGAATGGGTGCGGATAATGCCGACCCAAGACGCTAAAAATTTTACCGCGCATTTCAATATGTCCAATCCCGACAAGCGCTCCAAAACTTCCGACAACATATTTGAAGGAATGGGAACCGACAAAAATAAATCCGCCACTGCAGCTCTTCTTTGGGGAATGGGAGGCGAAACAAGAAAACTGGCGGTAATCCCGTACGCAACCGACAGCGCCGCTGACACCAAGCAAATAGGAGCCTACACGCTAAATTGGAAATTGGACCTCGCCCCTGAAAAGATGCCAAAAAATGAAAAGCGCACTAAAGAAACGGCGTACGAGCCAAAGTCTATATCTTACGATGGAAATTCAATTCTCATAATAGAAGACGGCAAGCGCTACCGCTTGCCCGTAAACAAGCCGTTCCCCCTGAAAAACGCCTTTGGCAATCCGCGAGTAGCCCGCGAAGTCGCCACCGAGCGGGACCTCTTAAACTGCGGCGGAACATTTTATGAATTGCCTGCAAAAAACGCGCAGGGAATTGCGAAAGTGCGTCCTATAGCATCGCACAATCTCGACATATTCGACTTCTGTTCGTACCGCGGGCTAATGCTCATAAGCGGGATGAAAGCAGACGCCGTAAATATGAAAAGCCCTCATGTTATCGTCTCGCAAGACAAAAAATTCGCCCTGTGGGCGGGGATAATAGACGACCTCTGGAAGCTCGGCAAACCCGTCGGAGAGGGAAATGTCTGGTTTAGAAAAGACGTTTCAAAATCGGAAATGTCCGATCCATTCCTGCTTACCGCCTACGATAAAAAATCCGTCGAGATAAAATCCGACAGCGACCTTTCAATAGCGCTTGAAATAGATATTGACGGCACAGGACTCTGGCTGCCCTATCAAACGTTAAAAATAAAAGGCGGTGAAACATTCGAGAAAACATTCGACAATACGTTTAGGGGATACTGGGTGAGGGCAAAAGCCTTAAACGACGCCTCGAACGTATCTGTCAAATTCATATACGAATAAAGTTTATAGGTTCCGCATTGAAAAAATGGGTTGCCGCAGGCAATCCATTTTTTATTGGCTGCAAAACACCGCTACTCCATTCCGCTTACAATACTGCCGCATAGCAAACACATTCCACAATTGCCATACTCGCGCATTCTTATTGCGCAGCAAACATGTTTCACAATTGCATGCTTCGCGTATTATTCCACCGCGCGTACAAGCGCAATCAGCATACTTGGAAAAAAACAATCTCTTAATATTTTCTAGCGCAGCCATAGAGCCATCCGGCATTTTACAACGCGCCTCTGCGATATATTTGACAGTTTCTATGCGCGCCGACCTGCACCGCGCGGACACGCCAAAATTTTAGCACAATAACATTGAACAACCGCATTCCACGCCAGACAAGCAAACTCTCCGCAAACTGCGCCGCGGGCACAATTTTTCTGCGCGAGTCCTTTGGCATACCTCCCTCCCTTGCTACATCGCCTCGGGAGAAAGGAAACGCCTGTCAACCGCCTGTGCGCCGACTATAACTGACGTTCCAAAAATATCGTTTACGGTTGCGCCGCGCGAGATCTCGGCTACAGGCTTGGTAAGCCCCGTAAGAATTTGTCCGTAGCAATTTGCGCCGGAAAGCGCCTGCAACATTTTTGAGGCGATATTTCCGGAACTCAAATCCGGGAAAATCAAAACATTGGCCTTGCCGGCTACGGAACTGGAAATACCCTTTGCCGCAGCTACTTCCGGACGCAAAGCGGCGTCAACTTGCAACTCCCCGTCAATCTCTATCTTAAGATTTTCAGCTTGAGCTTTGGCGTGCGCCAGAGCCGTGGCGGATTTTACCTTTGTTATGCTTGGAAGTTTGGCAAACGGCAGCTTTGAAACGTAACTGAGCATAGCAACCCTTGGAGTTTCAAGAGTCAAGTGGTTTACAAGAACGGCAGTGGTAATTGCGATATCGCAAAGCTGGGAATCTGTGGGTTCAGGAATAACTCCGCAGTCTGATAAAAACAAATCTCCGCGAATTCCCAATTCTTCGTTGCCCGTAGAAATAACCATCATAGAGCTTGCCGCAGAGAAGCCTTTTTGAAGCGGTATTATTTGAAAAATCGGACGCAATGTGCTTGCCGTGGCGACGGTGGCACCAGCAACCATAGCGTCCGCCCTGCCCGTGGCCAACATCATAGTGGCGTAATAAGCCGGATTTTTTGCAGTCTCAAAAAGTTCTTCTTTTGTAAAATCTTTAAATTTTGGAAGCCCGCCCAAAAGTCTTAGAATATCGGCGAAATCGTCGGACAACTCTGGGGTTATTATTTTTATGCCGTCAAGGCGCACATCGTATTTGGCTGCCTGTTCCTCTATATGAGCCTTGTCGCCCAAAAGGATTGGAACTCCCAGTTTACGGGTTGCAAACTGGCGCGCCGCCTGAAGAATTCGCTGGTCGAAACCTTCCGGAAAAACTATTCGTTTGGGGTGGTTTTGAAGTCTTGCTGAAAGTCTTTGAACTAGTGCCATTTTCGTAGTATTTAATTGGGGGTTTACAGTCGGCAAATCAGCCGCGTTGTTTTTTTAAAGTCTAACAAGAGAATATAAATGTCAACATTTAAACAAATCCGCGCACAAGTTAGCAGCGCAAGCCGTATTTTCTAAGAAGCGCCTTACGACTCCATCTGCAGCCGGCGTTCCTCCAATTCAGACCACCGCTCAAACAGGCGTTCATCCTCAGCGCGTATTTCAGCCATGCGGTCGTTTATCTTTGCCAGCTCGTCCACGTGGCTTACGACGTACTCGCTGTCAGCCAGTTTCGCTTCCAATTCGGCAAGTTCTGCTTCAAGCAACTCGATTTGTTTTGGCAGACGTTCAAATTCTTCTCGCTCTTTATTTGTAAATTTGGAGCGCTTTTTTTGCGACACGGCCTGAGCGGGCTTGTCTTTGCGAATTTCAGACTCAGATTCCAATTTGCGCCTACTGTAACTTTCCCATTCGTCGTATCCGCCGACAAGCTCGACTATATTTCCGCCGCCCTCAAAACAAAACACGCCCGTAACTATATTGTTTAAAAAAGCCCTGTCGTGCGATACCATTAAAATCGTCCCGGGAAACGAGACCAGCGAATTCTCCAGAAGCTCTATCGTCTGCATGTCCAAATCGTTGGTGGGTTCGTCGAGCACGAGGACGTTGGCCGGAGAAGCAAAGAGTTTGGCGAGCATGAGCCTGTTTTTTTCGCCGCCGGAAAGCATCGCTATTTCGCCGCAAATTTGTTCGGGCTCAAACAGAAAATTCTGCAAATATCCCATTACGTTTTGGCGCGCCCCGCCAATAGTAACAAAATCCGCACCGTCTCCCACGAAATCAAACGGGCGCATTGACGGGGTTAATTTTTTTCTCAACTGGTCGAAGTAGGCTATTTGCAGCCGCGTACCGTAGGACACTTCCCCTGAATCTGGTTTTAAGTTTCCTAAAAGCACGTTAAGCAGAGTTGTTTTTCCTATTCCATTCCTTCCGATTACGCCGATTTTATCCCCGCGGTAAATAGTGGTTGAAAAATTTCTTATTACAGTGTTTTCGCCGAAGGAAAGGCTTATGTTTTTTACGTCCATTACCTTTTGACCGGTTGCAGAAGCCTCTTGTATTCGCATATCGGCAACCCCAAGCCGCGCTCGGCGTTCGCTGCGGATTTTTCTCAGGCGCATAAGCTCCTTCACCCGCCCTTCATTCCGGGTGCGGCGCGCCTTTACTCCCTGCCGCAGCCACGCCTCCTCCTGAAGTAGTTTTTTGTCAAACACGGCTTCGTTGCGCTCCTGGGCCAGCAAGAGATCGTCGCGCCGGCGCTCGAAAGTTTTAAAATCGCAATCGAAAGAAATAAGATTTCCCCTGTCTATCTCGACTATTCTAGTTGCCAAATTCTGAATAAAGGCGCGGTCGTGGGAAACGAATACAATTGTCTTTGAGCAAGCCTTTAAAAATTTTTCAAGCCACACTACGGAATCTATATCCAGATGGTTTGTTGGTTCGTCCAACAGCAAAACTTCGGGATTTGCGGCAAGTTCCCTGCCCAACAACGCCCTGCGCTTGAGCCCCGCCGAAACGCTCCGCACATCAAGCTCCGGATTCAGTTCCATGCGGTCTATTATAGACAATATTTCAACGTCAGCGCTCCAAAAGTTTTGGGAGTCCAACTTGTGCGCAAGCCTGTCGAATTCGTCGTGGATTTCCGCCGAACATCCTTCCTCAACCTGTTTGACAAGGCGCCTGTATTTTCTCAATTCCGCGCCGGCCTCGCCAAGGCCTTCCGACACCACATCATAAATCGTTCCGCTCAAATCCATTGGAACGTCTTGCGGCATATACGCGGTTCTCACACCCTTTACGCGCTCCACCAGACCCTCGTCGGGCTCGCAAGCTCCGGCAATTATTTTCAGCATGCTGGTTTTGCCGCAGCCGTTGCGGCCGACAAGCGCAATAGTGTCGCCCTGGGCGATGTTTAAATTCGCCTTGTCGAGAAGAATCTTGTTGTCAAAACGCAACGAAACTCCGCTAAGTGAAATCAAGCTCATAAATTTTAGGATTAAAAAAAAGCGTTAAGGAAGAAATCCAAAACGCTTTTTTTATAAAATGCAAGAAATGCTAACAGCGTGAAAAACCTCTACTCGTCTCCTTTAGGAGTTTCAGTCTTTTCAGGCTTGCTTTCCGGCTTCTTGGTATCTTCCTCCTTCATTGCGTCGCGAATGTTTTCTTCAACTTCGCTGGTCGCCTTCTTAAATTCGCGGATTGATTTGCCCAAACCTTTGGCAAGTTCCGGCAAACGCTTCGCACCGAACAGAAGAAGTATTATAACCAAGATGACGATCATTTCCTGACCGCCCGGCATACCGAATGCAAGAATGTTATTCATAAGAGCTACAAACCTATTGCGGCGCCTATTAGAGTCAAGCATTAATTGCCATCAAGCCACGCGATATAAGTATGCAACTTAGTTTTGCGCTTTGGGAGGCTCATTATTGCCATCGCCTGAAAATTTTTCCGGAACAAGTTCCTCGCGCATCATTTCCTTTACCGAGGCAGACATTGTTCTGGCGTTTTTATATTCGCGCAGAAAATCCGAATGCGCCGCCGCAAAATCGTCTTCTTCATCGTCCAAAGCGGCCTCGTACATCCTTCCGAGGGAAACCAAACAATTATAATACAGCGGATTGATTTTTGTCATAGCCACTTTTATTTCCATAAGGCGCATTTCCAACTCGTCCAATATGTAATCGCGGTTTTTAAAGATGTCGGAATCGGAAACCCCAATCCGCTCCCCCGACTCGCTGTCAGTCTGGATTATCGCCAAACGCATTATTTCAGAATCCGACCAGTCGGGATTGTTTACGCCGCCGAGTCTTGCCCAAATTTCGCCGGTTATAAGACATCTCCACCATGTATCGAAATCGTAAACAGGCGGAACGAACGCGTTGGCGAAAGCTTTGGCGACCTTGTCGGCGTCTTGGTTTTTCAGCGCAAATTTCAAGAATTTTGCGAGCATGTTGCCGTTGCGGGACGCTTTTTCAGCAGACCTCAACATCCAATACGAATGCGCGTCCATTATGCGCGGGTCGATTTTGTCGGAACGGGAAAACCTAAGAATGGATTTAACGTCCGCAGGCGGGTTGTCGGCGGCGATTCTCGCCAAATCTATAGCCGTGCCAAAACGCATCTCCTGCGCCAAGGCTTGAGCCATGGCAAGCTCCAACCAGTATGGGGGATTTTTCCAATTTTCAAGGCCTCCGCTCTCCAACGATACCTTGCGCAGCGCGGCGCCCGTAAGGAGCTTGCAAAAGCCGTCGAAGTCCAAATCGTCCGACCATTTTGCAGCCAGAGTAACTTCACCGTCGTCATAAAGCATAACAGAGAAGTCTCCTTCGATTTTTAAGTCTTTGTCAGAGACCAACTGCAAAGTTATCTTGCGCGTGAAATGTATTGGCGCGCCCGTTTCCGAGAAATACGCGCTAAATAGAGCCGAACACATTCGGATAAAATCGTTTCCAACCCCTATTGCCAAATGGTTGTCTGTAACAAGATAGAACATTCCGTTCTGCGCGCTGTAATAGCGCTGCTGAGGCTGGGATGCGCCGTCTTTTTTCTCATCCCGAACCTCAAAGTCTTTTTTGTCGCTTTTTACCTGTTTCCCGTCGATTTTACCTACAAAATATCCGTTTATGAAATCTTCGCCAGAAGTGTCGACGACATAAGCGTCTTTTCCGGATTTTTCATCCGATTTTTTTTCTAAATCCTTAGCGCCGGAATCCGCAGGTTCTGTTTCGGGACGCGGTTTCTCCGCGGCGCGCTTTTCCGTGTCGGCGGAATATTTTTCGGCTTTCCCAGAAGGTTTGTCCGGCAGAGATTCGGCTTTCGGGAAGCCATCCGGGCGCTTGTCCATTTCAATTATTTCAACTTTTTCCTCAAAAGCCCTCTTTTTTATAATATCCGATTTTTCAGAAATCTCCGCGCGCCGTCTTTCGTCTTCTATGCGCTCTACTTTTACCGCGGAATCTTCCGGTATTTTTTCCACGACGGGCTCGCCCGGCAGAGATTCAGAATCTGCATGTTTTGATTCGCCCGACACCGCTTCCGCCGTTTTTGGTTCTTCCGGTTTATGTTCCGTGATGTCTCTGCCTGTTGCAAGCTGAATTGATGCGCTTGCCGGCAAATCTTTGGAGCGGTATTCTTTTACTATATCGTTAAAACTAAACTCTCCTGAAACAACGCGCCCCATTTCGGCTTTTCCGGCAACGGCATCGTCCGCCATTCTTTTGGCTATTGCCAATTTCTCGGCAAGCGTTAACGCTTTTTCAGCCGCCGCCGAACAATGCACCGCGCAAACTGACACAAGCAAAAATATTAAAATGCTCCCTCTCATTTCGTCAGCACCACAGTGTCGCCTTTGATTTTCACGCCGCGAATCTTTTCAGCGGCTTCGATATATTTTTTTGCTCCCTTGTAATATTTTAAAATCTCCCCACAAAATGCGGCTCTGGCGAAATCCGGGACAATAGCCCGCCCAATATACGCGGCTTTTAAGCTGCAGTCTTCGTTAAATAAAAATCTCGCCCGCGTATCCCATTGGCGCGACGCCACATTTACGGCAATCGGAACCGACACCTCCAAACATCCCTCTTTAAAAAAGAATCTCGGGAAAATAGGCATTACAGTTGCGTTTCCGTCGCGTTTCCCTGACCTCCTAATAATCCAAAAGGCGCCGCCGTCCAACTCTCCGCATGAAAACGACTCAGACGCCCCGTCCGGCGCGCTCAGGAAGTTGGCAAGTTTGCCGGAAGCGTCGGCGGAGTATTCCGCATGCGGAACGTACGAGGAAGCCAAATATAAGAATGCGCACATCGCCCCAAATGCCGCAAATAGCGAGTAAGTAAGCGCGTAGCCCACTAAACGCAAAAACACGTAATATAGAAATTTTAACATAGCAGGCTACTTCATATACTTTGCGGCAACGCGCTCTATTCCCAAGCGGCAAGCCTGAGACGCAGGGAAAATATCCTGAGCAGCCAGAAAATAATTCAACGCCGCCGCGTAATCACCGGATTCCTCCGATTTTTGAGCTTTACTAAGCGTTTTTACATAGTCCGAAACTTCCGGTGCCAAATCGGCGAAAGCGCGCGCCAAAACCGGGTCGTCTGGCGCCACCTCGCGCGCGTTTTCAAGAATATCCCAGGCAAAATAAGGATTGCGCTGTTTTTCAAACTCTTTCGCCTGCGCAATTAGCGAATCCACGCGCGACACGTTTATCACTATTTCCCGCAACTTATCCGCGCGGGCTTTATCTTGGCGCAAAGCCATTCCGTACTCTGGAGCTTCGGCTACGATATCGCGGAAATTTCCGCGATTGTAAAGTTCGTCGAACTTCTGCACGTACTTTGAAACGCCCTCCGTCATTCTGACAAGATCCTCGTTAAAAGTTTCAATCGACGGATTGAGCGGCCACAACTCGGCGGCTTTGGTAAGCGCTGCCTTGACCTCGTCTATTTGCCCAAGCGAAGCCGCTTGTTTTGCCGAAAGCACGCACATATTGCTGGCGCGCTGAGCCGCTTTGACTCTAGACATAATTTCCGCGATAGGATAATCATTCGCGATTTCGCCCAACTCGTTTGCGATAGACTCCAGAGTTCCCCAGTCTTTTGCGTCGGCAAGTTTCTTTATTGTGGAAGTCTTTTTGTAAACCTCCAACAGCCGCTGCTTTTTTTCAAAAGGGAAAGTTTGCAATACGGGTTCGTGTTCTCCGAGCACAAATGTTTCCATCAAGCGCTCCAAAGCCGAATAGAGCTGCCCCGAATCGTAAAGATAGTTCACCGACCTCATTCCGTCCGAAATATCCTTGCGCGCTTCGGTTGCCATTGACTCAAAGAGGCTTATTTGCGGGACGTAGTTTGTAAGCCCGAAAATCTCCGTTATTTTTTCTTTGCCCACCTGCAAATCCTGGCGAGATCCCCTAAACATGTTTTTGTAAAACATCGAGGAAATCTGAGCCTGCTGGAATTTGCGCTCCATAAAAAATGTCAGTATGGCGGATTGAAACTCAAAAATGGCGTTCAAAGCGGTGGATTGGCGCGCAATGGTGGACGCTCCAACCGTGGCTGCTGCCTCGGCTACGTACTCTGCATCCAACTGTTTTGTCAGAGACATGCGCGCGGCTGCGACCTCCTTAACCAAAGCCGCCTGTTTTTTTGTGGAGACGTTCGACAGGCGTATATTCTCATTTGCAGCGCCAAGCACCCTTCCGAGAGACCCTGTTTTTCGCCTGTCCAACTCAAGCTTGTCCAAAGATTCCCGATGCTTGAAGGCGTAAAAATCCGACTGCATCCGCCATGTTTGCGCGACGACATTGGCGATGGAAAGCGACGACTTGCCGTCGTAAACATACTCCGCCGCATCGAAAAGCCGCGACCACGCCCCGCGCACGCGGAGATAAATATCCTCCTTTTCAAGAGTCAAATCCTGCACTGTAAGCTGTGCCTGTATTTCGTCTAAAATCGCCGTGTAGTGCTCAAAATTTTGCAAATCCACGGGGGTCGACAAATATCGCTCAAAGCGCGCGCGCACGATGCGAGAATCTCCCAAAGAAAAAGTTTTTCCCTTCCAATGGACCATTCCGTCGTTGAGGTCGAAGGAATCCTTATTGACGTCGAAAATCTTGTCCATAGTTCTCTCTGCGCCGGCGCTTTCAAAAATCCCCATAGATGGATTTCCATTAGCTCCTGTTGCCGGAGAGGCAATAGGAGCCGCCGGCATTCCCTGCTGCAAAGGCGCGGAAGTAGCCTGCGGAGAAAAATTTGCCCCCGCGGCCGAAGCGGGCTGGCCGGCTGGGATAGCATTGGGAAACATTTTCAAATTTTGCCCGCAAGCAAAAAAGGGGCAGCCTAGTATAAGCAAAGCCGAAATTGCGCAAAGTATCTTCATAATTTACTCCTAAAACTTTCGCATTGAATTTACAATAATCCGCCCCCCGTCGCCTACGGTAACATCCATCTCGTAGCGCTGGTGCGTCATAATATTCGCCTCTATTCCAGATGGAATAAAGACCGCCAACTTTTTGCCTGACGCCGAATCGCGCACAGAAACCACGCGACCTCCGTTGTCCAATGAAGCCAACTGAAGCTCAAACTCCGCGCGCAGCAAATAATTGTTTCCATTCAAAGAGAGCGGATTTGCGATATATGCGGCATAGGAAAATTCACTATCGTTTGACGCCGAGCTTTTTTTTAAATAAATTAAGGCGATTGCCGTCATCACAGAAATAACAGGTATTAAAATTGCGATGATGATTGGAGCTGTCTTTGATTTCATATTTTAAAATTTTAATGAAAGTCCTAAGCAAGCGGACTTTCGGGCGCGCACATTTGTTATTGCCGCAAATTTTCTGATTTTACTACCCCTACTGCAAGCATATTTTCAAACTTTATTCCGTCGCCGCCATGTCCGCCGAAAAGCGGCAAAATAATTTAACTTTTTGCAGCCTCCAAAAAGTTTTTTCCGCAATGCCCTAAAAAATCCAAAATATTCTGCAAACGCCGTTTCAATCGCGTAGAGTTGCAACAATCCGCCAACCCGGCCACGCGTGGAAAAAGCGCTCCGGGGAGACACAACAAAAAGAGCCGGAACAAAATTCCAGAAAAAATCCGTTTCGACCCGCAGATTGCCATCTCCTCAAGCGCCAAGAGCAAACTTCAATTTAATTGAATATGCTTTTTATTGCGTTGGATATGTTTTTACCAACGTCTTTGGTCGCATCCACGCCGTCTTTCGCGGCGTCTTCAGTAATGTTGACGGACTCTTTTGTAATGTGTTTGACGGCGTCCAATGTTACGCGCGTTCCTATAATACCCGTAAGCTTTACCGCCAATTCTCCGCCGGTGAGTCCGTTTTCACGCACGCCGATATTTTCTATTGTGAAAGACGGCAAGGGAAATTCAAAACCTTTGTTGTTAAACGCCCCGCTAACGGTGCCGTCGGCAAAGACTATTTTTTTGATTATAAATCTCATAGGCTCGGAATTGTCAGGCTGGGATTTAGGCGCAGGCTCGGAAGAAGGCTCTTCCTCCGCGACGCTGGGATCAATGCCAAGCGACTTTTGGAGAATTTCGGAAATCTCGGTAATGTTCGATTTAGGCGACGTCAACAGTGCCGACAACCCGCTGCCCGTACGCAAATCCAAATTTAAAAACAGGCCGTCAATTTTGATTTCGTCAACCACCAAAATTTTGTCTTTCAAGAATTTCATGGGGCTGATATCCGTGTCCACAAAAGCGTTCTTAAAGGAAATTGCGTTGCACTTTTTATAGTTTGGCGGATTTGTAAGAAAGAAATTTTTAACGTCCAATTGCTGTTTCGTCAGGCTCATGGAGATAGAGCCCACCCCGGACTCAATTCCAGTGCCCGAAGTAATGGTTTTCAAGGCGTAATCGGCAATATAAGTAATGCTAAAATACGCGACAACAATTAGAATCAACGCGACTAATATCGCCAACTTTACCAGCTTAAAGAGGCAGCCGCCGTTTCTGGACTTGGAAAAATCAGATTTCATAGCTATATAATCGTAAAAAAATCGATTGTTCGCAAGTTTTTTTTGCCTTGGAGAGCATAGAAGCAAATTTTAACATAAAAACAGCCATCCGCATAAATAAAAAAAAAGAGTTGTAGAAAAAAATAATTGTTCGATAATGGCTCAAAAATTATGGCTACTCCTCCGTTTAAATACCAAAAAATGTTCCCGCTCGGCAAAGACGACACAAAATACGTTTTGCTGACAAAGGACTATGTTTCAACAGCCGAATTTGAAGGCAAAAAAATCCTGAAGATAGACCCCGAAGGACTGGCAGTGTTGGCGCGCAATGCGATGCGCAATGTGTCGTTTCTCCTGCGTCCGGGGCACTTAAAGCTCGTGGCGCAAATTCTAAAGGATCCAGAGGCGTCGGAAAACGACAAGAGCGTGGCCCTTACAATGCTTCGCAATGCCGAAGTCGCCGCAATGGGCAAACTGCCCTTCTGCCAAGACACAGGAACGGCGACTATCATCGGCAAAAAAGGCCAAAGCGTCTGGACAGGCGCATGCGACGAAGAATATTTGTCAAAGGGCGTATACGACTGCTACACGCAGGAGAATTTGCGCTACTCACAAAACGCTCCTTTGAATATGTGGGATGAAGTCAATACCGGCTGCAACCTTCCCGCTCAAATCGACCTGTACGCCACCGATTCCGACAAATACGAATTTCTGTTTGTAGCCAAAGGCGGCGGAAGCGCGAACAAGACTTACCTCTATCAGGAAACAAAAGCCATCCTCACCCGCGAAAGGCTAATTCCGTTCATGATTGAAAAGATGAAGGGATTGGGAACGGCGGCGTGTCCGCCATACCACATAGCATTTGTCGTGGGAGGGACAAGCGCGGAAGCCTGCTTGAAAAACGTAAAGCTTGCCTCCACTAAATACTTGGACAACCTCCCCACAAAAGGCAACGAACTCGGCCACGCTTTCCGCGATGTAGAGCTTGAAAAAGAGCTTTTGGCGGAGTCTAGAAAGCTTGGGATAGGCGCGCAATTCGGCGGCGCCAACTTTGCCTTGGACGTAAGGATAATCCGCATGCCGCGCCATGGAGCAAGCTGCCCGATAGGATTGGGAGTATCGTGCTCCGCCGACCGCAATATGAAGGCAAAAATCGACGCGGACGGAATTTGGCTCGAGGAACTTGAAACCGACCCCGCCAAGTACATTCCTGAAGAATACCGCGATGTGAACACTTCCGACGGCGCAGTTGAAATAGATTTGAACCGCCCGATGCCGGAGATACTTAAAGAGCTTTCAAAATATCCCGTAAAGACGCGCCTTAAGCTCAACGGCACGATAATCGTCGGCAGAGACATCGCCCACGCCAAATTAAAGGAGCGTTTGGACAGGGGCGAAGGGCTGCCGCAGTATATAAAAGACCATCCCATATATTATGCAGGCCCCGCAAAAACTCCGGCGGGCATGCCGTCCGGTTCGTTCGGCCCGACAACGGCGGGAAGAATGGATCCGTACGTGGATTTGTTCCAATCCAACGGCGGAAGCATGATAATGATAGCAAAGGGGAACCGCTCGCAAGCAGTTACAGACGCCTGCAAAAAGCACGGCGGATTCTATCTGGGTTCCATAGGCGGCCCCGCAGCTATTCTGGCAAAGGAAAATATTAAGAAAGTCGAACTATTGGAGTACCCCGAACTCGGTATGGAAGCGATTTGGAAAATAGAAGTCGAAAACTTCCCCGCATTCATACTCGTGGACGACAAGGGCAACGACTTCTTCAAAATGTTGTAATAAATCTTTGCGGCGCGCCGAATGCGGCGCGCTTTTTTTTTACTCCTATTTTGCCGATAAAATACAGATGCGCATAACAATTACAACCTTCAAACTGCTGGCCTTTGCCGCCATGCTTGCGGCGATTCCGGCGGCAGCTGCGGAAAATCCAGCAGCGCTTGCCTATCCGCTGCAGCTTTCCGACTATCCCCAGGCATCGGGGAACCTGTTAAACACAATCGCAGAGCGCGCTAAATTCGAGCCGTTCAACGCATTTGCGGCGATAATATTCATTTTTGCCATTCTGCACACTTTTTGCCACAGGCTATTTCTGCGCGTCGGAGACAAGATAGAAAAATCCGCCGCCAGAGGCGAGAACGGCGAAATTGCGCCCGGAAAAAAATTTTTAGTCCGGCTATTTCATTTGGCGGGAGAAGTTGAAATAATTTTCGCTCTATGGCTGATTCCGCTGTTTGCGGGATTCTGGATATATTTCGGATGGGACGGCCTGACCGCTTATATAGATTGGCTCACATTTGAAAAGAGGAAGTTTGTTGAGCCTGTGTTCGTGGTATTTGTGATGTGCGTTTCGGCAACGCGCCCGATAATACAGTTCTCCGAAGATGTAATAAGCGTTTTCGCAAAAATTTTTGCGAAGCTCGGCGGCGGAGAGGCGCGCGGGTGGTGGGTGGCGATTCTTTGCGTAGGCTCGCTGCTTGGCTCTTTCATAACAGAACCCGCGGCAATAACGATATGCGCCGTGCTTCTTGCACGAAAAATTTACGCGTTTGAGCCGAGCGAAAATTTTAAATACGCGACACTTGGAATATTGCTTGCCGCAATCTCCGCAGGCGGGACGCTAACGCACTTTTCTGCGCCTCCTGTATTAATGGTGGCGGGAGCATGGGATTGGGACAGCGCGTTTATGTTCTGGCATTTCGGGTTAAAATCCGGCATTGCTATTTTCGCAGGAGCGCTGCTTGTAATGTTTATGTTTGGCAAGGAATTTTCCGCGATAAAACTTAGGGCAGAAAGCGCGCCTGAGGCTGTTCAAAAACGTCTGCGCGCGCCAAAAATTTTGGTAGCCGCTCATTTGGCGTTTTTGGGGGGAATAGTCTCCACCCTTCACCACCCGACGCTGATGATTTTTATATTTCTCGCATTCGCCGCATTTGTGGAAATGACGCAAGAATACCAATATAAGATAACGTTCAAAGCCCAACTTTTGGTGGGACTTTTTCTGGCGGCCCTAGTAGCCCACGGCAGCCTTCAAGGATGGTGGATTGAGCCGACTCTGACAAGTTTCGGCCACAATGAACTTTTCTTTGGGTCTCTGGCGTTGACAGCATTTAACGACAACGCCGCCATCACTTACCTTGCAACCCTCGTTCCAAATTTCGACGACACCATGAAATATATGGTTGTTGCCGGCGCCGTCGCCGGAGGAGGACTTACCGTAATCGCCAATGCGCCGAATCCCGCGGGAATATCGATATTATCCAAATATTTCAAAGGAGGCGTTTCTCCCATAAAACTGGTTTTATGGGCGGCAATTCCGACGACAATTCTATGCGCGGCCTACTTGTTGTAGAGTAAACTATTTAATTATTCTAGGACACGCCAACGGTATTCGTCCAACAGCCTGTAAACTTCGACGCAAAGGCAACGTAAAAAATATTTCCTTGCCTGCGTATGCGCCAAACGGCAACCTCCCTCCCGCAACTTGCAAATTCCGACGCGGAGACGGGAAAAAACTATTCCCTTGCCCTCGGGTGCGCCAAACGGTATTCGTCCAATAGCTTACGCATTCCGATATGGGTGTAAATCTGGGTAGTGGACAAGCTGGAATGCCCAAGCATTTCCTGCACGGCGCGCAAATCGGCGCCTCCGTTTACAAGATGCGTCGCAAAAGAATGCCTGAGTTTGTGTGGGGTTACATTTTCCGGAAGCCCAAAGTGGCGCAAATATTTTTTTAATTCAAGCTGAATAAAGCGCGGATACATTTTCTTGCCGGTCGGAGAACACAACACAAAGTCGTCGGGATTTTTGTCCGGCGCAAAATCGCTATGCCATTTGCGCAAAATTTCACCGGCGCTTTCGCCGAAAGGGCAAAATCGGACTTTGTTTCCCTTCCCAAGTATCCTGGCGGAATTCGTTTGAAAATCGATGTCTCCCCAGCGAAGGGAGCAAAGTTCGCTGACGCGCAATCCCGCGCCGTATAGAAGCTCCAAGCAAAGCGAATCTCTAACCGCCACAAGCTTGTCTATTTTTCCCTCTTCTAAAAAAGTCCACGGAGCCCCCAAAAGCGTAGGAAGCTGTGCCTGGCTTAAAAATACGGGAATATCTTTTTTAAGTTTGGTCAAGCGCACTGAGGAAAAAGGGTTGGAGTCGAGTTCGTATGTCTGAATCAGAAACGTGAAAAACGAACGAAGCGCGGAAATTTTATTGTGGGTTGTTGCCGGCTTAAATTTAAAAGAAAGCTCCATGACGTACTCGCGCGCCAAACGCCTGTCGAATTTCGAGATATCGCCGCAGGCGAATTCGTTGGAATCCAGCCATGCAAAAAATTCTTTTACGGCTTCGGAATAATTTCTGCATGTGTACGCAGAATACCGGCGCTGGTTGGCTATGCGGAATATAAAATTTTCCAGAAGCTGAGGTTTGTTTGTCATCTTATCAAACAATTAAAATATCGCCAAGGCAAAGTTTGCGAAATACGCGTCGACAAAATCCGAAAGAAACATATAATACAAAATCGCTCCCAAAGCCAACCACGGGCCGAATGGGACAACCGCCGAATCTCCGAAATCTTCCCCATCCGAGATTTTTTTATTTTTGCGCGATCTTTTTTTGCCGAACAGTTTTGCAGCCGCAAGAATGGGAAGCAATAAAAACGCTCCTATTACTGATCCCCCGAATACGGCAAATACCGCTCCCTGCCATCCGCAAAATGCCCCTATGCACCCCGCCAAAATCACGTCTCCCTCACCCATGGCCTCGCGCCCAAAAACGCATTCTCCCAGAAGCCTTATCCAATAAACGATTCCCGACCCCACCGCTATTCCCACGGCGGAAGTTACCGCAGACGAAATCATAGACACAAAATACGGCGCTCCTTCCACTTCTATTCCGTGGAATCCAGGCAGCAAAAGCGAAATTAAAAAGCCCAAGAGAGTCCCTCCCACAGTGGCAAAATCCGGCAAAGTCATTGTGTCTATGTCGACAAACGCGCAGAAAATCATAAGTGAGGCAAAGAACATACCAGCCAGCGCCGGAACAGGGGGAAGCAGGCACCACATCCCTAAAAATACGAGCGCCGTAAGAGTTTCGACGAGCGGATAGCGGAAAGAAATTCTAGAGCCGCAACATCTGGCGCGCCCCCTGAGAAAAAACCATGCCAGTATCGGAATATTGTCGTACCAAGCTATGGGTTTGCCGCAAGCGCAGTGAGATGGCGGACTCACTATGGATTTTCCGGCAGGAATTCTGAATATGCAAACATTAAGAAAACTGCCTACGCACGCGCCGAAGCAGAAGAAAAAAATTTGAAATATCAGCGGAAAAGCTTCGTTTGTCTCTGCTAAATTCATTTCAACTTTCATTTAGGGTTTTCAACATCAGCTCGCCCAACATCGGCTTGCCAGTCCATATGGAAAGAGATTTCGCACCCTGCCAAGCAAGCATCGGCAAACCGCTGCACGCAAGAATTCCCGCCGCGCGCGCGGAAAGCACGGAAACGGTCTCGCATCCTTTTCTGTACGGCATGTCAAAAAACACTGTTGACTTGGGCAAAACCGAAAAATCCAAGACGGCAGAGTCGGAATCCCTCAAACCCACGGAGGTTGCGTTTACGACTATCGAATTTTCCGGAACGAGTTTCCCGCAATCCGCAAGAGAAGCTGCGTAGCATTCAAATCCCGAATTTTTCAAATCGGAAACCAGCCTGTCCAACCTTTCCTGAGTTCTATTGGCTATAAGCAAAGATTTGCAACCGCAAGAGGCTATGTGAAAGGCCGCCCCGCGCGCCGCTCCGCCCGCGCCTATAACCACGACGTCCGATCCTTTAAAATCTCTGCCCAACGACGACCTTACAGCCTCCTCCAATCCGAACCCGTCCGTATTAAAGCCTTTCCACCCATCGGAAGTCCGCAAAAGCGTATTGCACGCCCGAGCCAACCTAGCGCCGTCCTCCATATCCGAAAGCAATTTTGCGGCGATTTCCTTGTGGGGAATCGTAAGGTTTATGCCCGCAAAATTTTTATTCCAGAACTTATCCAAAGAATCAGACAAGCCTTCCGGAGACACTTCAAACGCAAAATACCTCGACCCTTTGTATCGGACGTCGCTTTTTGCTATTTCTTCCAATGCGGCATTCTGCATAAGCGGACTTTGAGAATGCGAAATGGGCTTGCCCAAAACCGCAAAATAAGGAGGGTTGGTGTCGGCGCTGCGGGCTGAAAATATTCCCCGGTTCAAATCGTCCGCTGAAAAGACTTTTTCCATAAAACTACGCATAAACGCGCTCGCCAAAAAGCGCCGTTCCAATTCTTACCATAGTTGCACCTTCCGCAACGGCTCTTTCCAAATCTCCGGTCATGCCCATGGAAAGTTCCGGAAGCGGATGCGAAAAATCCTTTTGGAGAATATCGCGCAAATTGCGCAAGTTCGCAAAGCACTCCGACGCCACGTCCAAATCTGAATCCAGAGGAGCTATGGTCATAAGTCCTTCAACGGATATATGTGGACATTTCAGGGCGAAACCCAAAAGTTCGGGCGCATCGGAAATATCAGCGCCGAACTTCGCCGGATCATTGCCCGCATTTACCTGCAACAATATGCGCTGGACTTTTCCCGCCGCCGCCGCGGCGGAATCTAAAATCTTCAAAAGCTTTTGGGTGTCTACACTTTGGATTCTTGAAAAATTCGCCACTGCGTGCTTTGCCTTATTGGACTGAAGATGGCCTATAAGCTCCCAATCCAAACGGAAATCAGCCGCAGCAATTTTTTCGGAAGCCTCTTGAACGCGGTTTTCGCCCACACTTTTGAATCCGCGCCTAAACGCAAACCCGGCCGCATCCAAAGGATGGTTTTTGGTAACCGGCAGAATTTTAACCGTTTCTGGATTCCTGCCGCAAGACTCAGCGGCTTTGCGCACGCGCTCCTCCACGCGCGCGCAATTGTCGCAAAATTCCGAATAGCTTATCATACGCCTTTTTTATTTTGCAGCGACGCCTTCAAAAGGCGCGTTCCAAACTTCCATAGGGGGCCCGTTACGTTGGCGGCGTTGGCGAGAACATCATCAAGCGCGTTTACAAATTTGTCGACTTCCTTTTCTGTAATTATAAAGGGAGGCAAAATTTTTACGGCGTCCAATCCGTGGCTCGCAACTTGGGTGAGAATCTTATGCTTGTCAATCATTGATGTTACGACCATCTGTGTAAACAGAGCGTCGTTTGCGGCTTTCAACCCCTTCCAAGCTAGTTTCTGCCCCAATCCATCGGGCTCCTTAAATTCTATTGCAAGCATCATTCCCAATCCGCGCACTTCTTTTATGAAAGAGTGTTTGGCTTTTAATTCGTTTAGCCTGTCCAAAAGAATTTTTCCCATTTTAGCAGACTTTTCGACCATGCCTTCGTTCTCCAAGACAGATATCGACGCCAAGCCGCAAACCATAGCCAAATTGTTTCTGCCGAAAGTTGTCGAATGAACAACACACCTGTCCAGAGTTGAGAAGGAGCTTTGGTGGATTTCGCGCGTGGTTACAAACGCCGCACACGGTACATATCCGCCGCTAAGGGCCTTTGCGACCGTTACGATATCGGGATCCAAATTCCAGTGTTGGAAACCGAACCACTTGCCCGTTCTGCCCAACCCGGTTTGAACTTCGTCGGCGATAAACAACGCTCCGTACTTGCGGCAAAGTTCCTGCGCTTTGGGGAAGTAATCCGGAGACGGTATATGGACGCCTTTGCCTTGAACGGGTTCAAATATGAACGCCGCAACGTCCCCTTCTTTTAGTTTGGACTCAAGTGCGTCCAAATCGTTGTACGGCACCTTTTCCGCCCCAGGCAGAAACGGGCCGTACCCCGTCTGGAAATGCGGGCTTACGGTAATGGAAAGCGAACCGTACGAAAGACCGTGATAGCCTCCCGCCAAGGAAAGAATGCGCGATTTTTTAGTATGCGCGCGCGCGAATTTTATAGCCCCTTCGTTGGCTTCGGTTCCAGAATTGCAAAAGAAACACGCCGTGCAACGGTTGTTTAAAAGTTTTACGAGCCTCTCTCCCATGAGTCCGCTCAATAGGGCGCAATCCAACTGGACCATGTTGGGCAAATCCATATCGATTGCGTCCTTAAGCGCTTTTGCAATTACCGGATGGTTGCGCCCCATACCGAAAACTCCGTAACCGGTAAGAAAGTCGAGGTACTCCGTTCCGTCGGCGTCGTACAAATAAGCGCCCTTTGCCCTCTTATAGCATTTGTCGAAGCCGATTGTCTTTAAAACCGTGGCAAAAGTTTTATTTACATAGCGGTCGTGAAGTATGTAGTTTTCGCCGAAGCGGGAATCGACGAGTTCTTTTAAATCAAATTCTTTCATTGATAAAATTAAAAAATCGCGTTTAATTTAATCCAAAAATAAAATACTTCAAACATTTATTTCGATGGAAATTTTTGCCTCCCACTATGTAGTCGATTTTGATCCCTTTGCCGTCCGGTTTCCGGAAGGTTTTTTTCTTGCGGGAGTGCGTTGGTACGGGTTGGCGTATTTGGCCGGATTTGTAATAGCGTTGCTTTTGTTCAACCTCTACTCCGCAAAAGGCAGAAGCCCTTTGACAAAAGACGACAACTCCACGCTTATAACGTACCTGCTTTTCGGCGTTATACTCGGCGGCAGGCTTGGCTACATGCTTTTCTACGATTTCCCCAACTTTGTGGAAAACCCGTTAATCGCTTTTCAGATATGGAAGGGCGGCATGGCAAGCCACGGCGGATTTATAGGAGTGCTAATTGCAATGATTCTGTTTGCCAGAAGCAAAAAAGTGGGTTTTTGGACGGTTTCCGACATAGTCGTTATTTCGGCGACCCCCGGCATATTTTTGGGCAGGCTTGCAAACTTTGTAAACGGCGAGCTATGGGGAAAGGTGAGCGACGTTTATTGGGCGATGGTATTCCCGCATTCCGCGCCTGCGGGAACACCAATAGAGCAAATTGCAGCGCGCCATCCGTCCCAGCTCTACGAAGCTTTCGCCGAAGGCCTTTTCATATTTGCCGTTTTGCAATATCAATTCTGGAAGCGAAAACCCGCAAGCGGCGTGATTTCGGGAGAATTTTTGGCAATTTACGGAATAGTGCGCATATTTTGCGAAATATTCCGCGAACCGGACGCGGGAATAAGCCTTATAATGGGAATGAGCAGGGGCACATTCTATTCGATATTTGCGATTGCCGCAGGGTTGGCGATAATATTCTGGTGCAGAAGGCTCGGAGAAAAAGCGCAAAAAAAATGAGCTCGGACGCGCCCGTAAAAGCCCATCCTTTAACGCAATGAGCGGCGTTAAAAAAAAGGAACTTCGCAAGAATCCGGTATTACAAAAGCGGCGCGCCGCAAGAGAGAGTGCGTGTTGGAAGATAGGCAGCAAAGTTTTGTTTCTTAGTTGCAATTGCGCAAAAGCCCCAAAGGCTGCGCTGTAAAATCAATGGGGGTCTCCAGGCTTAAAATGTTTGGGATAACGGGCTTTCAACTCCTTTTTTACGTCGATCCATGAAGTTTTCCAGAACTCCTCAAGGTTTTGCGTGGTTTGCACAGCCCTGCCTCCGGGAGATAAAATTTCAAAAGTGGGGCGGATTTTCCCGTCGCAAATTTTAATTTTTTTTTCGTCAAAGTCGTAAAAGTCCCTGAAGAACGCCGACACTATCGCGCGCGGCGGAGATATTTCGTAACGAATGCGCACGGGCTTTTTGCGGCGGGGAAACTCGGCCGACTTTGGGACCAAATACTTTAGCAGGCACTGTTGTTCATAAGAGAGCCAGTCCCGCAACGCGGCTTTTGCATCTAATGCCTTCACGTCAGAAAACGACAGGCATCCGAAGCACATCTGTTCAAATATCTCCGATTTTGCGGCATCGTCTATCGGCTGAATTCCGCTTTCCGGGCAAACGGCGGCTGCAAAATTTACGCGTTCTATAAAATACCGGGCGTCTTCGTCCATATCTTTAAGTTCAAGACGCCCCGCCAGTATTTCGTCGCGCAGAATTTTAGCGGCTTCATCCGGAGAAACTTTAGCCGTATCGCTTTCCGAAATCAGCAAGTCCCTAAACATTGTCTTTGTTCTCCCTACGACCCGCTTGTTGCGCGAATCCAAAGCCGTAACCGCAGATTCCGAAAAATCCCCTGGAAACATTTCCCTTAAATCATCCGCCGAAACGGGCGCTATTAAAGAAAGCATTATTGAAACTCCGCCCGCTACATTGCGTTCCTGAACGTCCAGAGAAACAAAAATATCCGAGGCGTATTGGCGTGAATCCCGCGCGATTTCAGCCCGCCGACCTCCCGCCATCCTGCAAGCCAAAGTGCCCTTGTTCAGGCGTACCGCAAGATGGTCGGAAAACGCCCCCAAAATACATTTTGCCATTGCCCCGTTTTTCATATTTTCCGCCTCTGGCTTTAGGCGGCGCCGAGCAAGGCGCTCCAAATCGGCGGCAATGGCAAAGGCCTTGCGCGCGTTTGCGGCATGTATGCCGTAGGTTCTGCAAAAAGAATCGGAAAACGAATTTGCCTTTGCCAAGGCGCAAAGCCTCAAAATTTCTTCAGGCTCCGAATGCGCGTCCGCCAACATTGCTTCTCTCTCTACATTTTTATATGTGTCCGAAATTGGAAGCTTTATTTTTCCAACATCCATCATTGCCGCAATCATAGCGGTCTCGCCGATACACCCGCGCTTTGCACCCTCTATGAGAAGTTTGGCGTACCTGGGCTCCGTCGGAAAAGCTGCCATTGCCGTTCCGACTTTTGTAACATTCCCGAGCGAATCCATTGCGCCAAGGCTTTGCAGCGTTTTCTCGGCCCGCGCCGCCGACTCGATTGGAGGTTTCTCAAACAATTTTAAGTCGTCTATTTTTAATCCGCGCGAACAAAGCCACAAGATTATCTGGCTTAAATCAAGGCGGGAAATTTCCGGAGTGTTGTATTTGGCGAAGGAAATTTCGTCATTTTGCCGCCACAACCTTACCGCCACTCCCGAAGAAGTTCTGCCGGCGCGTCCTGCCCTCTGGATGGCGCTGGCCAAGCTTACGCGCTCCACCAACAAAGTGTTTACACCGCGCGCGGGATCGAACCTGGCTACTTTAGCCAATCCGGAATCTATGACGTATTTTACCCCTTCAATAGTAAGGGAAGTCTCGGCTACATTCGTAGAAACGATAACCTTGCGCCCCGGGCTTTTTGAAAGAATTTTATCCTGCGCGTGCGGCTCCAAATCTCCATGCAACGCATAAACTTCAAAACCTTTCGACATCGGTGAAGCCGATATGCGGGACACCGTTTTGGAAATCTCGTAAACGCCCGGCATAAAAACCAGAAAATTTCCCGAATCGCTTTCGCGCGCCATACGCTCGAATTCCCGCGCTGCGCAATCCCAAACAGGCATGTTTCTGTCTTTGGGCGGAGAATACCTGATGTCGATTGGGAAAAGCCTGGAATCGCACTCCAATTTTTCCGCACCGACTCCCAAATATTCTACAAGAGCCGCAGAATCCATAGACGCCGAACAAACCGCCAAAACCATGTCTCCCCTAATGGTTTCCTGTGAGCGCAAAGCCAGCGCCAAAGACACGTCGGCGTAGATATTGCGCTCGTGGAATTCATCGAAGACTATCGCCGAAACTCCCTTTAGGGAAGGGTCGTCCAAAAGCATCCTTGCCAAAATTCCCTCGGTTAAAAACACTATTTGCGTGGAGTCGTCGTAACGGCGGTCAAAGCGCACATGCCATCCGGTATTCGCGCCGTAAAGGGCCGCCACTCCTTTTGCAAGCATCCTGGCCGCAACGCGGCGCGGTTGCAGAACTAGTATTCTGCCGCCTAATTTTTCAGCCAGCATCACAGGCAGCCGCGTAGACTTGCCCGAACCCGTGGGCGCGGCGACCGCAAACCTCTTGCATCCGCCGTCTATTAATTTAACAAGTTTGCCTTTTAACGAGTCAACCGGAAGCATTTTTAAAACACCTTGAAAATAAAGGGATTTTTTGCAACAGTCCCGGCGCATTTTGCCACCGAGTCCAAATCCGCGTTTTTTACCATTTTTTTTATGTGTTCCGCGCCCTCAATCTCTCCGCGCAGAATCAAACCTGCTGCCGCAGAATACGCCTGCGCCGCAGGATCCTGCATGGCAGAATCAATGTGCGCGCAAAGGGATATTCTTGCATTTTCAAACTTTTTGCGCTCTATTCTCCCCTCCGAAAGTTCGCAGAGAATTTCCCCAAAAATACGCTCTATTTCGGATATGCCATCGGAATTTGCGAAGGCGTTTAAAGAGAGAAATCCGTCATTTGAATTTGCCGTCCAAGACGCTCCCGCCGAATACGCCAATCCGCAGCGTTCCCGGACACGCTCAAAAACAATGCCGTCCTCTCCGCCCAATATTTCCCGCAAGACACACATTGGATAGTAGTTTTCGGCGGATGCAAGCCCGCAGCATCCCATGGCGGCAAATACCGCGGATTGCGCACCGCCAAGGCGGTAGACGGATTTCGAGCCTTTTACATTTTTCCTGAAACTGCAATGCTTCGGCTCGCATGTCTTGGAGGGGTTTCCCATTCCAGAAAAAGCGGCTTCGCAAACATCCAAAACCGCCTGCGGGTCGAATGTCCCGCAAGCGCACAATACGGTTCGCCGCGCGCAAAACACCATGGATAAAATTCTTTCTACATCCGCGGAGGACGCCCTTCTAACCGCCTCTACCTCTCCGTCAGAATTTGACGCCAGCGGATTCAATCTTCCGCAAAATTCCTTGCGCAGGAGTTCAAACGCCGCGTTCGCGGGATCGTCCATATCATACAAGATATCCGCCTCAAGCGCGCGCCTTTCTGTCTCAAACGTGCTTTTTGAAATCCGCAAACCGGTAAGAGAATCTCCCAGTATTTCAGCGGCCTCTCTCCAATGCTCGGGCAGAGATTCGACAAACACCGACGCCGTGGCGTCGCCGAAAGAGCTGTTGAAGGAAATTCCGCGCGACTCTATGAAATCCGCGAGTTCAGCCGCGTTGCGCCGGCGGGTATCCCGCAATAGCGAAAGCGCGGCAAGCCCCTGAATGCCGCGTAAGTTCCGCGGCAACACTTGCGCTCCCCCCAAAGCCGTGGCGCGCAGATGCAACTTTGGAAAATCACGCCGCGGCATTAAGACAAGGCGCATTCCGTTTGAAAGCTCCGCAATTTCGTCTTTTGGCTTAATCCCCGAAGAACCGCGTCTTTTTTTCCTAATATTTGAAACCGGCAATAAAAGAACGCTTGTCGATTTGTTTCCGTCGAAATTCCGCGCGCAAATTTCCGCCGCGGTTTTAGGCGCAAGTTTTTCCAAAAACTTTATGTAAGGCTTGCAAAGCGGAGCTTCCAAAGACGGATATTTAAGATTCAAGAGCGATTCCGCCAAAGCTGAGGAATTTCGCGCGGAATTCGCTATCGCTGCCAGAGAGTTCGCGCGGTATTTCAAAATTTCATCCCCCGAAATGGAAAAGTCAGACACTGCGTTTTTAACCGATTCCATAGCCAATTCAGCGGAATCCGGCGGACATTCAAAAAAGAACGTCGCAACAACCTCCCCGCGCGCTCTCATGATTTCATAGTCTATTGAATCGATAATATGTTTTCCGTACTTTAGATTTTTAGAGATTCTCGACGAATTTCCCCCGGCAAGAGCAAAACACCACGCCTCCGAAGCCGCTACATCCGCAAAACCAGCATCCGAGAACCTAAATGCCAATGCGCCCCGCGCGATTTCAGTCCTAGCCCCCAGCGATACCGCGCGCGGACATATTTGCTCCGGTTCGGATTGCGGCTGATTTGGCTCAAAACCCGCGCCGGCTTTGCCTCCGAAGAATTTTTCCGCAAGTCTCATAAAATCTGCGTCCGGCAAATTTGAAACCCCTATCAACATCATGTTTCGCGGCGAATATTTGCGCGCATGATACGCTTTTAAATCTTCGAGAGAAAGCGATTCAAACAACTTGCGCGTTCCCGTAACGGGGAAACGCATCGGCGACACTTCAAACATCGTTTTATTTAAAGACGACATCAAAACATCGTCCAAATCGTCCGAGCACATGTCTATTTCCCGCAAAATGACATTCCGCTCAAGCTTGAAAGAATCCGCGCCCAGACGAGGGGCGAACATCATGTCGGATAGAGCCGACAAAGCCGCTTCAAGAGAATCCGAAGGGCAATCCAAACAATAAACGGTCCTGTCGTAAAAAGTATACGCGTTTGCCCCTGCGCCAATCCCGGCAAAAAGCTCCGCCATTTCCCTGCCGCCGCGCGCTCCCGCCCCGTTAAATACCATGTGCTCGGTAAAATGCGAAACTCCGCTCCCCGACAATTCGCCCTCGTCTGCGCTTCCCGAACGCACGCAAAGCCTTATTGAAGCCGACGGCTCCGAAGGGCGCCTGCAATGGCCCGCGAAAAATCCATTTTCCAGCTGTAGGTTGGAAGTTAAAGTTGGATACTTAAAATCCATTAATTTCCCAGCGAACTGCCCTTCGCGTCAAAGATGTTTCCGCCCTGAAATATGTTAGCCTTGTCTTTTGAATAAGAGCTGTCCGTCTTTTGAAGGACAGTCTTTGTCTCGACCATACCCTCAAAGTCCCTTGCGGGAGCGCTTATATAACGCGTTCCGTTGGACGACATTATTATGCCCTTATCGGAGCGGAAGAAAGAGTCCGTCTGAATGTCGTATAATAGGAACATATATAGAGGTTTCCATACAATTACGTTGCCGTCCAAAAGCCCTATATACCGAGTTATTTTATCGTTGATGGTGTGTATGTCCAAAACAAGTTTGTCGCCGTCCAAATACATATAGCAGCGGGTGTCTATACTCTGCCCCTGTACCAAAATCTGGCCGCTTCCTACAAGTTTAGGCACAGCAGAGGCTTCAGCGGGAATATACCGCTGCTCGACAGCCGCGGCCATAATTTCTTCGCCTTTGATGGATACGCTTTGCGAGCCCGTCCAAGAACCGATATAGACATTGAACGCCTCCTCGATATTCCTGAACATTAAGCCGGAATACGCGTTTGTGAATATAGACTTTCCGCTGGGCGGTTCCATTGCCTCGGAACAAACTGACATCGCCGCCACAACAAGCAGTATGATTAATTTCTTCATTGCGCCTCTACACATCTATTACGTCGGAATCGTCGCCGTCCGATGTTCTTTTGTTGTTTTTATTAAAAGCCTCCCTGATTGTCCTCTCGGAACGCGCCATCGCAAGCCCCCAAGAAAGGGCGGAAACAAGAAAAGACGCCCACAGCGCTGCCCAGTACGAACCGACGATTATGCCGTCTCCGGGAACCAGGCGGGCTGCAAAATATATTATTACCGCATTTATAAACAGCATTCCCACTCCCATTGTAAATATTATAAACGGCAGTGTAAAAACCACTAATATCGGCTTTATTATCCAATTCAGGAACCAAATCATCACAACTAAAAACGCGAACGAGAATATATTGTTAAACTCTATCGCGTCGGATGTGAGCCACGCCAACAATAAACCGGCGGCGTTGAGCAGACATGTCCGCCAGAAATTCAGCTCTATTCGCCTCGTTATGCGAAAATCCCCCCTAGCATCGGAATCGCTATTGTTTGTGTCTATTTTCATCTTTTATCTTTCTTTTTATTTTGGCGTAAATCTCCAAACGCTCCGCAATTTGTTTTTCGGAACCATAGGAAGTAGGATTGTATAATTTTACGTTTTTCTCAAGATAATCTTGCCCGCTAATAAAATTTGGGCAGTCGTGATTGTAAATATAGTCCGCGCCATTTCCCAACCCGCGGTTAAAAGCCGTATGCGAATCCCTGAGATGCAGGGGAACGGCCTGAACCGGCTTTGTTTCAATCTCTTGCTTTGCGGCAAAAAGGGCGTTTGTTACGGAATTGCTTTTGGGCGCGCACGCTAAAAAAATTGTCGCATGTGCCAAATTGAGCTCGCATTCCGGCAGACCTATCCTTTCGCAAGCGTCAAACGCGGCGTTTGCTACCAAAATTCCGCGCGAATCGGCAAGCCCGACATCTTCGCTCGCCAAAATCATAAGGCGGCGAGCTATGAAACGCGGATCCTCTCCGCCGGCGAGCATTTTTGCTAGCCAGTACATGGCGGCATCCGGATCGCACCCGCGGACGCTTTTTATAAACGCAGATACCGTATTATAGTGTTCATCTTCGTTCCTGTCGTAGCGCACCCTTCTCTCTTTTGCAAAGACTTCGACATCCTCCAAAGTTATGCACCCCCCGCCTCCGTGAGCCAGCACAATAGTTTCCAGCGCATTTAGAGCCCTGCGGGTGTCCCCGTCGGAAATACCGGCTATTGAAAACAACACCGAATCGTCGGCAACAACCCCGTACGCCCCCAATCCGCGCCTAGCATCTGCCAAAGCACCGCGCAAAACTTTTACAATATCCCCAGGCGAAAGCGGCTCCAACTTAAAAAGATGGCTGCGCGAAAGCAGCGGCGCATTAATGTAAAAGCCAGGATTTTCGGTAGTGGCTCCTATAAGCCTGACATTTCCGTCCTCCACGTCCGGCAGAAGCAAGTCCTGCTGCGCCTTGTTGAAGCGGTGGATTTCGTCAATAAAAAGAATCGTACGCTCATTTTTCCGATACCGCGCCGCCGCAAGTTCTTCTCTAAGCTGGGAAACGTTTGATAGCACGGCGTTAACTTTCACAAAACGCGACTTTGTCTCTTTGGCTATCACCTCTGCTATAGTTGTTTTCCCACACCCCGGAGGGCCGTAAAATATAAGCGATCCGAAACTGTCTGTTTCAATCAGCCTCGGCAGCAGGCAGCCTTTTCCAAGAATATGGGAATGCCCGACAATCTCCGACATCTTTTCGGGGCGCATTCGCACGGCCAACGGAGCCGAAAGCAAAATCCTTTCGGTTCCGCGTCCTTCAGGACCAAAATCCAACTCAGCCGAATTATCCGCCATATTTATATTATTATTAAGACAAAAGCATTTCTTGAAAGTTTTGTCTAATAATGCAATCCTTTGCTTAAAAGACTTTTTAATGAGCAAAAAAGCAGAAACAAACTGTGCCATGACAATCGCAGGCAGCGATTCCGGCGGCGGAGCCGGAATCCAAGCCGACATGCTTTCAATTGCCGCAAACGGCGTATACGCATGCACTGCAATTGCCGCAATTACCGCGCAAAATCCGGATGGTGTATCTGCCGTCTTAGGCGTTCCGCCGCAAACTTTGCGCGCGCAAATGGAGACAATAGAATCCTTTTATAACCCGTCAGCCGCAAAAACAGGAATGCTGTTCAGCGCCGAAATAGTAGGGTGCGTGGCTGATTTTTTCGAGAGCCGCAATACAATAAGGCTTGTGGTGGATCCCGTTACAATAGCCACCAGCGGCGCAAAACTTCTAAGCGACGACGCCGCAGATATTCTGCAAAGGCGCCTAATTCCATTGGCGGAACTTGTTACGCCGAATCTGGATGAAGCCCGCCTTCTGCTGGGAAACAAAAATATTGAAAACATAGAGGCTGCCGCCGGAGAATTGGCGCAAAAATTCGGCGTGAATGTCCTATTAAAAGGCGGACATTTGCCTGGAGACAACATAGTCGATATCCTAGCGCTAAAGTGCGGAACAATCTGCGCATTTGAGAGCAAGCGCGTAAAATCTGTAAATACCCACGGCAGCGGATGCACGCTAAGCGCTGCAATCGCCGCAAATCTAGCAAAGGGACTTCCGTTGAAAGACTCCGTATCAAAAGCGCGCACTTATCTGCTTGCAGGCGTAAAAAATCCGATTAAAGTCGGCGGGCAAAAATTTATAAATCACTTTCCCAAACCGTGAATAAAAAATATGAACCCTAAAGAAAAGTCCGACAACTCCAGCCTTGGACATCGAAAAAGACTTAGAGAACGCTACGCGCACGGCGGCCTCTCCGCTCTTTCCGACTATGAAGTTGTAGAACTTATGCTTACATTTTTTATTCCTCGAATAGACGTAAAACCTATAGCCAAAGAGCTGATAAAAAAATACAAAAATCTGCGCGGAATAATCGAAACTCCCCCTGAAGAACTACTGAAAATAAAAGGAATAGGAGAATCCGCCGCAATTTCGATAAAATTTTTCAAAGACTGCATCACGCTGGCCGCTCTGAATGATTTGGAAGTTTCAGAAGGAATGCTGCCTACAATCAGCAAACTCATTAAATTCTTCCGCTCGAAAATAGCCTCTGAAAAACATGAAGTTCTTGAAATGGTATGCCTAGATGCCAAACTTAGAATAATTCCCGACGGCTCAGTCAGACTTTTTGAAGGCAGCGTAACTTCCGCGAATGTAGATATTAGAAAAATTATAGAAATAGCCATAAAAAAAGGCGCCTCAAGCATAGCAATCGCCCACAACCATTCAAGCGGCGACCCGTCTCCGTCGTTTGAAGACGTGCGTTTTACGCGCAAGCTGTCAGAGGCCTGCAAGCCAATAAGCCTCAATTTTATCGAACATATAATTGTAGGCAGAAATGTATGCTTTTCATTCAGGCGCGACGGAAGATTCGACGATCTCTATGACGACTCGCTTGAAGAATCAAGACTCCGCGGAAGAGTTAATGTTGCAGAAGAGAAAGAGAGCGTTGCGGAATGAAAATACTATCAATAGAGAGTTCTTGCGACGAATCCGCGGTTGCGGTTTTCGATTCAGAAATCGGGATACTAGAAAGTTTAATACACTCCCAAATAGACCTCCATGCCCTTTACGGAGGCGTAGTTCCAGACTTGGCCAGTTCCGAACATTTAAAGAAACTGCCATTTTTAATCGAAAAAATATCAAAGTCGCAATGTTTGGCAGAAATAGATAAAATTTGCGCCACATGCGGTCCGGGGTTGCCAAACTGCCTTGCCGTGGGAGTTTCCTGCGCGGCGGCCTTGGCGCTAGAGCTGAAAAAGCCGCTTTTTGGCGTAAACCATTTGCGCGGACACGCATATTCTCCGTTTATTTCGGTCCACGCAAATTCGCCGCGAGACTTTGAAAAAAACCTTTCATCACTTCTTCCGCACCTCGGGCTAACTGTGTCCGGAGGAAATACGATACTTTTTGAAATAGACGAAAACCGTCGTTTAAACACCATAGCCGAAACTGTTGACGACGCCGCCGGCGAGGCGCTGGACAAAGGCGCCAAACTTTTGGGAATGCCCTATCCCGGAGCCCCTCTTCTAGAGAAAGCAACACAAGGCGGAAAAGTAGACAAATCTCTTTTCCCATACGGGCAAAACAGAAAGATAGAAACCGACCCGAACTTCAGCTTTTCCGGGCTAAAAACCAGCCTGCGCTACCATCTGCAGAAACTGACACCGTCGGAGATTCAGCAAACGCTTCCAGACATATGCGCAAGCTACCAATTTGCGGTAATAGAGCAACTGCGGCGCAGAACGGAATTTTTTGCAAAAACAAGACAGTATGCCAGCATAGGAATATCCGGCGGAGTTTCAAATAACGCTCTTTTTGCTGAAACATTTGAAAGACTTGCAAAACGCAACCGCGCAAAATTTCTCGTTGCCGACAAAGCTTACCGCGGCGATAACGCTGCCATGATCGCCTTTGCTGCGTTTTTCTCGCCGTCGGGCTGCTGCAATAGCGAAAAAAGCACTTTAAAGATAAATCCATCGTGGCAAATTTAACATAACAAGTACGCGAGGCTCTCAAGGCTAGTATGCCGATTTTTTACTCTGCCAGATAAGGAAAAAATTAAACATATGCCCATGTATAGCTGAATTTCCAGCGCCAACTGCCCGCCATTCTAAGCGCACGTCCGGCTGCGCTGAGCGGCAAGCCACCCCTCCGCCTCGCCGCCCTCTTGCGTCCCCCACAAAACCGCGCGAGCCCGCGCAATACGAGGAACCTCAAAATTCGCCCCAATAAAAAATAAGCGAGGCAGTAAATATTGCTTTACCAATGCTGATTTCGCTTTAAATCCGCATTTTGCCCGCGGAAAATTTACCCATAGCGCCTGTCTAGAAGGACAGTCTGCAGCGATTTGTTTATAGTTAGAATTTTAGCTGCCCGCTAAAAACTTGCGCATGTACCCCGCTTGCTGTTTAAAAGGTCTTTATTTTTAAATCTGCGAGCATTTCAGCTGTTGTAGCGTCAGCAGCCTCCACGGTATCGGCGCGCGCCAGAAGCACTGCCATTCTGCGGTGTCCGTCCGTTACGCAAGGCTTTGAAAATATGCGCATATCCGTATCAGGACGCGCCAGAACCTTGTCGATATTTCCGTATTCCAGCATTTGAGTATCGCCCTCTACCACAACAGCTCGGCTTGCCGCCGGCGAAAGCAAGCGGATATTGGCAATCGGGATGCCCAATATGGCGCGCGCATGAAGCGCAAATTCGGAAAGGTTCTGTGAAATCATCGTAACCATGCCTGTATCGTGCGGGCGCGGAGAAACTTCGCTAAACAAAACGTCGTCGCCCTTTACAAACATTTCTACGCCAAAAATTCCGTATCCACCCAAAGCGTCGGTTATCAATTTTGCATAGGCTTTCGCCTTTTCCAATGCAACTGCAGACATTTGTTGCGGCTGCCAACTGCGGCGGTAGTCTCCGTCGATTTGCTCGTGCCCAATCGGCTCGCAATAAGAAGTCCCGCCGCTGTGCCGAACGGTAAGGAGAGTTATCTCGTAATCAAAATCGATAAAACCCTCCACAATGACTCTGCCGCTTCCTGCCCTGCCTCCGGACTGCGAAATTTTCCATGCTTTTCCAATGTCGTCAGCCGAACGAACAACACTCTGCCCATGTCCGGACGAACTCATTACGGGCTTAACTACGCAAGGCATTCCTATTTTACCGACTGCCGCCTTAAATTCGTCTTCAGTGTCCGCGAACGCATACGGAGATGTTTTCATTCCGAGTTTTTCAGCAGCAAGAGTTCTTATTCCTTCGCGGTTCATTGTGAAATTTACAGCTTTTGCGGTAGGAATAACCCTGAAGCCTTCCGACTCCAATTCCAAGAGTTTTTGCGTGGCAATGGCTTCGACCTCTGGAACAATATAATCGGGTTTTTCTTTGCGGATAACTTCCTCCAGCTTCATAGGATCCAACATCGATATTACATAGCTTCTATCTGCAACTTGCATCGCTGGGGCGTCGGCATAACGGTCTACAGCCACAACCTCTACGCCGAGGCGCTTTAATTCTATCACGACTTCCCGTCCGAGTTCTCCGCTGCCCAAAAGCATAGCCTTGGTTGCGTTGTCTTTAAATACCGTGCCAATCTTTGTCATAACAATCCTTCTTATAATTTTAATAAAAGTTTAAGTATGTCCCGTGCGGCGTCTTCCGGACGTATTTTATTTACGTCGGCTCCACCTTGCGGAGGACAATTTTGGGGTTGTATTTCCACCTTATCGGCGTCGAAAACCATTCCTCTGCGGATGGGATTTGCATTGCCGTATAAAGCCGCCGTTTTTACGCCAAGAGCGTTTGCTACATGCAACAATGGAGAATCCGCGCCGACTACTATATCGCACGCGCAAATTCCCCTAACTATGTCTGCTCCGCCCAAAGAAGCGCAATTTTTTATATCGGCGTCCTCCGTAATTTTGGCGATTTCAAAAGCCGTGCGCGTATCGTCGCCATTCCCGTAAACCAAGAACTTTGCATCCGGCAATTGCTCGTTTAAAATTGAAATCAGCTTTGACCAGTTTCCCGCCGACCACGCATGTTCGCCCGCCCCGCCGCATACAACCGCCACCTTTACTGTTTCGCTTTTTTTAAGAGAGAGCGCATCGTTCTTAAACGGCAAATATGAGATCTCGCCTTTCATTCCGAAACTGCGCGCAAATTTTTCGAATTCGAGAGAAATATGCTCGCCAGACTGCGCGGCGTCAGGCTTGTACACACCGTCCATAAAAAGCCTCCTTCGCGAAGTCTGGATGGAAAAAGTGCGGTTAGCAGCCAGCGCAAAAGCTTCGCAATCGGCTTGAATGCAATCGGAAAGAACCAAATGGATGTCCGGATAATGTTCTTTTAGATTCCTATAAAACAGGATTCTGGAAAACATCCCCCTGTTTCTGGAAGGGGCGGATATAACAAAATCGAACGCTTCGCCCATTCCTATTAGCGAAAGAATTTCGGTAAACTTGTAGTCGCAAATTAAAGTTATTGCGGCGTCGAAACGCGATTTGCGAATTTGCCGAAGGATGGGCATTAAAGATATGCAGTCGGAAAGAGAATCGGGCGCAGTGATGTAAATTGAAGTTTTTCGCGGAACTTCCCGCAGATTTTTTTTCTTAAGAGTGTATTCCAAAATGCTTTTCGCCTTGGGTATTGAAAGCTGGCGGGAATTTTCATGGTTTATTCTCCAGCGGCGATGCAGCCAAAGCCAATCATAGCGGGCGATTTCGTCAGTCTTGAGTTTTTCCTCAAGCCAGTCGTTCCCGGCTATTGTTACGTCTTCTATCGTTTTGCAATCCAATCTTTGGCAGAAAATCTTCGAGCGCCAAAATCCTATGCGCCTGGCGTAAAAAACCGCGCAGTCGGCGTTTTGGCGCTCGACAAAAATTCCGGGCAATTCCGAGGTTGAACATACTCTGTCGAAGAACAGAGAAACCGCCCCCGAACCTCCAGCATTCTGGTCGAATAAAACGGCTAAGATACCGTTTTTCTTGAGAAAATTTATCGCTCCCAAGACGCCGCCTTTTCTTGAGACTAGTTCAACTCCGCAACGTTCGCGGCTTTCCTTTATCCAATCCTCCAAAGCTTTATTGTCAAACGGGCGGTAAAATACGCCAGTTGGCGGAATTGGAATATCAACGAGCATAGGAAACATAGTTATTGTTTCCATCATCGCAAAATGCGGAATCATCAAAACTGTAGGGCGGGGATTTTTATAGTTTTTTTTCAGCTCCTCAAGGACCTCCTCGCTGATTGACACATTTTCTTTCAGGCGCTCCTTTGGAATGTATGGGCTTGAAATGACGAAAAGCGCCATCTCAACCATCCTGCAACAGGATTCCAAGACGATCTTCTTCCTTTCGTTGCGCGACATTCCCGGGAAGCAATGATAAACGTTGGAAAAGGCCACGTTAATTCTCCGAGTCGGGAAAATATATATCAGCCATCCCACCGATCTGCACAATGCGTTCATTACGCATTCAGGCAAATTTGCAAAAACAAACCCCAAAGATTTAAGCAATATTTTCATTAATATTAGAGTATAGGGAAACGGTAGCACTAACATCTAAAATTGCAAAATTAAAAAAGGCGGAAAGAAAGAAAAACTCTATCCGCCTTTGAAAAACATTTTACGGTTTAATTTGTCATCTAAGCATCTGGGAATAGAGAGATTTCACGAAATTCGAGACTCCATTTAACGCAGCGGATTCGCCGTCTTTTATGAGGGTTTCATGCGCCATATAAACGAGCCTGCTTCCGACAACCACGGCGTCGGCGCTTTCCGCGGCAAGGCGCGCCATTTGCGGGTTGGATATTCCAAAGCCGGCGGCAACTGGCAAACTTGAAGCCTTCCGCACGTCCGCCAAGCGGCGCGCAAAATGCTCCGGGAGAGAGTCCCTTGCTCCGGTTACCCCCGCGACGGTAACGTAGTACAAGAAACCTGAACCGCTTTGGGATATTTTTTCAATTCTGTCCAATGGAGAAGTCGGCGCAGCCAGCGGGATAAAATCGACTCCGAATTTTTCTGTAACCGACGTTATTTCCCTAGACTCCTCCATAGGGGCGTCCACAACCAACAAGGCGTCTATGCCATTTTCTTTGCACTTTGCAGCTATTTTTTCAACCCCAATCTTGAAGATGGGATTGAAGTAGGAGAACAAGACAAAAGGCTTGTCTATGCCATCTTTTCTCAATTCTCCTGCCATTTCAATAACCGACAATATAGTTGTCCCCGAAGCGAGCGCCCGCTGGCTCGAGGCTTGAATTACCGCTCCGTCCGCCATCGGGTCGGAAAACGGAACCCCGAGTTCTACAATATCCGCCCCGGATTCGCAGACAGCCTTTACAAGTTTTTTCGTAAACGAAATTGAAGGGTCTCCGCAACTTATGAATGTTACCAGAGCAGCTCTGTTTTCCGACGAAAGTTTTTCAAAAAGTTTGGCGATCATAAGAATTTCTAATTAAGCGTTTTTCTTTAAATATTCCAGGACTGAGTCCATGTCTTTGTCGCCGCGCCCCGACAAACATACGACAATAATATCGTCCTTTGAAAGTTTCTTTGCGTTTACCATAGCCAGAGCCACCGCATGCGATGATTCCAGCGCGGGAATTATGCCTTCCAAACGGCAGAGCTTTTGAAAAGCATCCACTGCTTGGGCGTCGTCTATGGGGATGTAATTTGCGCGCCCAGTTGATTTCATATAAGAATGTTCCGGTCCCACCCCGGGATAGTCCAGCCCTGCGGAGACGCTATGGGTGTCGGAAATCTGCCCGTACTCGTCTTGCAGCAGATACGTTTTATTTCCGTGCAATACGCCGACGCTGCCGCCCGACAAACTCGCGGCGTGCCTGCCTGTATCAATTCCGTCCCCTGCGGCCTCGGCTCCGTAAAGAGCTACTGACGGCTCGTCAATAAAGGGCGCAAACATTCCTATGGCGTTGCTGCCGCCACCGACGCAAGCGACAACTTGCGATGGAAGCCTTCCGCAGGCAGCCTTCAGCTGCGATTTTGCCTCCTCGCCTATTACCGACTGAAAAGCCTTTACCATTGCGGGATAAGGGTGCGGGCCTGCCGCAGTTCCTATGACATAAAAAGTATTCTCGACTGTCGCAACCCAATTGCGCAATGCTTCGTTCATAGCGTCCTTTAAAGTGGCAGTGCCGCTTTTTAACTCGACGCCGATTAGGTTTGCGCCAAGCATTTTCATTCGCTCTACGTTTTGGGCTTGCCGCCTAATATCCTCGGCGCCCATATAAACGTCGCAAGTCATGCCGAATAAAGCCGCGACAGTCGCGGTTGCAACGCCGTGCATTCCTGCGCCAGTTTCTGCTATAAGCCTTTTTTTGCCCATTTTGCGCGCAAGCAGCGCCTGTCCTACGGTGTTGTTTATCTTATGCGCCCCTGTGTGGTTTAAATCTTCCCGCTTCAGCCAAATCTGCGCCCCGCCGCAATACTCCGAAAGCCTGCGGGCATAGTATAGCGGCGACGGCCTGCCAACGTAATCGCGCAAAATCGCCCTGTACTGGCTTTGAAACGAATCGTCTTCAATACTTTCATAGAAGACCTTTTCAAGCTCCAGCAGAGCCGGCATAAGAGTCTCGGCTACATACTGGCCGCCGAACTCGCCGAATTTCCCATTTGAATTTAAACCGTATATATTCATATTTCCTTTACTGTTTTTATTAAATTTTCGATTTTAGCCGCGTCTTTGCGGCGCGGAGAAATTTCGACCCCGCTATTGGCATCCAAAAGCCACGGATTTACCGAACGCGCCGCAGACAATGCGTTTTGGCAGTTTATTCCCCCCGCGAGGGCGACTTTCCTACTCCCGGACAAAGCCGCAGCCAAAGTCCAGTCGCAAGGCATTCCTGTGCCGCCAACTTTTTTCTCAGAACGCGAGTCCGCGACAACCACATCGGCTTCCAAATTCCGCGCTTCCAACAAATCCCTTGCATTCGCCAGCCATACAGTCCTCCAGATCTCGGATGAAATCCCATCCAAGCCCTTTACAAAAGCGTCGGAGTGCCCGCCGTGAAGCTGCAGGGCAAAAAAACCGCATTCCCGCGCCGCCCTGCGGATAAAATCCGCGTCGGCTTTTACGAACACGCCCACTGTTTTCGCAGTTCCCGCAAGTTTCGAAACTATGGATGCGGCTTCCGCAATTTCAACCGCCCGCGGGCTTGAAGCTTCAAAAATAAATCCTAGAAAATCTGCCCCTGCGGATTCCGCGGCGCGCGCGTCTTCAAGGTTTGTTATGCCGCAAATTTTAACTTTCATTTAGCCCCCTTTAAAAGTTCTTTTAATTTAAGGGAAGGATTCTGGCTCTCCATAAGGGCCGACCCAATTAAAGCGGCGTCGGCGCCCGCATTTTTTGCGCGCGAAAGAGTTTCTGGGCTATCTATCGCGCTCTCGTAAACTTTAACAACGCCGTCGGGTATCCCGGAAATCAAAAGCTCTCCGGCGGAAAAATTTGTCGAAAAATCCGCCAAGTTTCTACAGTTTACGCCTATTATGTCGGCGCCGCATCCGGCGAGCATTTTAATCTCTTCCAAATTGTGGGCCTCCGCCAAAACGTCCAATCCTATTTTTTTTGCAAAAGAAAAGAGTTCGGAAAATTCACTTTCGGAAAGCATGCGCGCAATTAGAAGCACGGCGCTTGCGCCAAAAAGCTTCGCTTGGCAAATTTGGTATTTATCGAATATAAAATCTTTGCGCAGCAACGGCACGCCCACCACCATGGAAACATTCCGCAAGTATTCAATATCCCCCAAGAAGTAGTTTTTCTCGGTTAGCACCGACAGTGCAGCCGCCCCCGCCCCCTGGAGTTCGCGCGCCAAATTCAGATAGTCAAAATTTTCCCTAATCAATCCGCGGGAGGGAGACGCCTTTTTCAACTCCGCTATAACCGCTATTTCTCCGCTTTTCTTGAGAGCCGCCTTGAATGGCGCGCGCGGATTTGCGGAATCGAGCTTTGAAAGCAAGGCGTCAAAAGGAGTCTCATTCTTCGCGCGCTCCAACTCAGCCCGCGATTTTTCGCAAATTTCGCCTAATATTGAATTTGTTTTCATTACCGTTGATTTGAAAATTTTATAAGGGTGGCAAGTTTTTCCATCGCGGCTCCTGAATCAATGGATTCGCGCGCCATTTTTACTCCGCCTTCAATACTGCCAGCCTTGCCCGCTACGGCAATCGCCGCCGCGGCGTTTAGGACGCAAATTTCGCGGGCGGAATCTTTGCGTTTTCCAGAGAGGATGTCCGTTGTAATTTCGGCGTTTTCGCTCGGAGAGCCGCCTTCCAATTCCGATTGTTTTGGAGCGCATGACAAAAACGGGCGCGGATTAAATTCGTAAGTCTTTACGCAGCCGTCCCGAAGCTCGCTGACCCGCGTGGAAGCGCAAACTGAGATTTCGTCCAAGCCGTCTTTTCCATGCACTACAAAGACCCTGCGCGAGCCGAGCCGTTTTAGAGATTCAGCTAAAAGTTCCGTATGAGCCGCGTCAAATACGCCTATAAGTTGTCCCAGCGCGCCGGCTGGATTTACGAGAGGCCCAAGCAAATTAAAAATAGTCCTAAACCCCAAAGCCTTTCTAACCGGAGCCGCAAACCGCATTGCGGGGTGCATCTTGGGCGCGAACAAAAAAGCTATACCATGCGCCTGCAAGCAATGCTCCATTACAGCGGGATGCACGTCCAAATTAAAGCCCAGCGCAGCGAGAACATCCGCCGAGCCGCATTTGCTTGTAGCCGCCCTGTTGCCGTGCTTGGCCACACACACACCGGCGCCCGCGGCAATAAAGGCTGAAGTGGTGGATATATTGAATGTATCCGCGCCGTCCCCGCCGGTTCCGCAAGTATCTATTGGCATATTTGCGCCAGCGTTTATAAAAGCGGCCTTTGCCCTCATAGCCATAGCCGCCCCGACTATTTCGTCGACCGTTTCCCCCTTCATTTTCAAGGCGGTAAGAAACGCTGCCAAAAGCGGTTCCGGCACTTTGCCGCTCATAATTTCGTCGAATACCGCTGCGGACTCGTCGGACGAGAGACTTTCGCCGCCGACGGCAATTCTCTTAACTTGGAGTTCCGTAAAAGTCCGGCTCATTTTTTTATCTCCTCCAAGAAATTTGCAAGCAGCCTTTTGCCTCCGTATGTCAAAACCGACTCCGGATGGAATTGCACGCCCTCTATCGGAAGCTCCTTGTGGCGCAATCCCATTATTTCGCCGTCTTCGGCGCGCGCGGTAATTTCGAGGCACGAAGGGAGAGTTGATTCGTCGACTGCCAGCGAATGGTACCGCACAACAGACATCGGCGACTCCATCCCTTTAAAAACGCCTTTCCCGCAATGCTCTATCATGCTGGACTTTCCGTGCATAATGCTTTTTGCTGGAACTATGTCCGCGCCGAATGCATAGGCAATCGACTGCATTCCCAAACATACGCCAAACATCGGAACTTTTCCCGCAAAATCCCTGATAAATTCAACGCAAACGCCCGCGTTTTTAGGCGAGCTCGGCCCCGGAGATAAAACCGCGGCTTCCGGATTTAGCGCAAACATTTCTCCCGCGCCCATGGCGTCGTTGCGAACGACCATTACGTCCGCGCCCAAGGTCTGCAAGTAATGCGAGAGATTGTATGTGAAAGAATCGTAGTTGTCTATTAAAAGAATCATTTGCTTTGCCTTGCTATGTTGTTTACGTCTAGCGTCTCGAGATTGTGCGCCGCTTGAATTGCGCTAGCTACGGCGCGCGCCTTCATTCTGGTTTCTTCGTACTCGGCCTCGGGATCGGAATCGAATACAATCCCTGCGCCCGCCTGAACGGACATTATTCCGCCGCATATCTGCAATGTCCTAATTGTTATGGCAACATCCATATTTCCGCCATAGCCGAAATATCCGACTGCTCCGCCATACGGCCCCCTACGCTCGGGTTCCAATTCGTTTATAATTTCCATTGCCCTGATTTTAGGCGCCCCAGAAAGCGTGCCCGCAGGAAAAGCGGCGGCGAGGGCGTCTATGGCATCTGCGCCCTTTTTCACGCACCCCGAAACGTTTGAGACCAAATGCATAACGTGCGAATAGCGCTCTATTGCCATAAAATCTCCGACTTGGACGCTTCCGGCCTCGCAAAAGCGCGATAAGTCGTTGCGCCCCAAATCGACGAGCATCAGATGTTCTGCGCGCTCTTTTTCGTTTGAAAGCAGCTCGTCCGCAAGGCGCATATCCTCATTTTCATCCTTTCCGCGGCGGCGCGTTCCGGCGATGGGACGCACCTGAGCAGTTCCGTCGCAAAACCTGAGCAAAGTTTCAGGCGACGAACCTACCAGATATTTGCCGTCAGATTTTAGGCAAAACATATACGGAGAAGGATTTATCAAGCGCAGCGCGCGGTATGCTGAAATCGGCGAAACATCCAATTTTGCGGAGAATTTCTGCGATGGGACCACCTGGATGATTTCCCCTTTTTTTATATAGTCTTTAGCCTTGTCGACCATGTCGCAAAATTCTTCGCGGCCCATATTTGATTTTAGCTTGATATCGCCCAAGGTGTTTTTTTCGGACAACTGCGGAAGCGGAGAGCGAAATATTTCAACAAGCTTTTCGACGCGCGCGACAGCGTTTTCATAAGCTGCGCCGGGAGAGCCAAACTCGTCGATATGCGCGCATGCTACTATTTTTGCGGTATGGCGCAGATTGTCGAAAATTATGATGTCGTCGTAAACAGCCAGCCGCGCGTCGTCCCAAAGTTTTTCGCCTTTCGGCTCCGGGAGGCGCTCGAACAGCCTTACGCACTCGTAGCCGAAATATCCAACGGCGCCGCCGAAGAATCGCGGCATAGACTTTAGGCGCGCGATTTTTCTAGATGCAATATATGTTCTCAAAGGCGAAAGCGCAGCCAAATTATCTCCGCCCTCCGCGACAATATCCTTTCGCCCGTCCGAAAAAGAGAGCCTGCCGGCGAAACCGTTCAGGGTAAAAACCGCCTTGGGATTGCATCCTATAAAGGAATAGCGGCCCCAGTTGTCGATATTTTCGGCGCTTTCCAAGAGGAAACAGTCTCCTGCGACGTTTTCCAGTTTTGCGAATACAGACACGGGCGTCTGCATATCGGCAAGCAACTCCGCATAGACGGGAACAACATTTGCGTCTTTTGCGTATTCTATGAATTGTTTTTTATCGGGTGTCATTTTGAGGCCAAAAAAAAAGCGGCCAGACAAAAGGCCGCCACAAGTTTAAAACTGTTTTAAACTCTAAGCGACCTCGGACTGTACCACCAATTGTTCATTTTTTATTGTGTGCCGCATATTTTTCACGCGCACAAAAATTGTCAACCAAAATTTTTTATCTTTTTTTTAATGCATTATTCTCCGATAATGCAAATATGCACATAAAAAAATCTGCGGATATAGGAATACTAATTATAAGGGTGTTTGCGGGATTGCTAATGCTGACCCACGGAATACCGAAGCTTGGTCTATTGCTTTCGGGAAATTCCCAAAGTTTTTTAAACCCAATAGGGATAGGTTCCACTCCGTCGCTGCTGCTATGCGTAATAGCTGAGGTTTTATGCTCGGTTTTAATTATTTTTGGCGTTTTCACAAAAGCTGCCGGAGCTGTTTTATGCGTCAATATGGCGGTTGCTTTGATTTACCTCTGCGAGTCTGGCGCAAAATTTGGAGAGGGAATCGAATTGGCGGCGCTGTATCTGGTTATATTCGCGGCTCTCGCCCTAATAGGCGGCGGAGAATATTCGCTGGACGGGCGCCGGGTAAAGAAGAACTAGCCGCAATTTCAGCACAAACTTCTCCCCCACTGCCGCGGCCGCATAGGGCTCAGAACAAAAGTTCAAAAGTTCCGCATAAGCTGCACCGCGCGGGCAGGCCCTGCAAGTCCGCGATTGCAAGATAATCCCGCCGCGGCGCCACTTACAAAACGCAAAAATCGCCTCTGTTCACCCCCAACTCCGGAAGCAACCAATTCCAACCCTAGTGCGCAACTTCTCACGCGCACTGCAAACAAATCCCGCAAATCTCCCCAAACACCGCAGGACTCCGGACAAAAGCTCAAAACCGCATATATAATGCTCCGCCCCCCGCAACTTTTTGCGCGCTCCGACCAGTAAACTCCGCCGCTAATTAGAATATCTGTTGCCCATTTACCAATACCAAACAATCTCCCGACGCCTTTCCAATACTATCGCAACATGCAGTTTGGGCGCCGCAATTCAAACAAGGCAAAAATTTCTAAAATTCCCCCCACTACACCACAGCGCTCTGCGCTTCAACCCGCCAAGCAACACACCGCAGAAAAATTCCATAGCCGCTCTACCCGCGCGGCGGCGACTAACCCTGATTGAAAACCGGATACGTATCCGCAACCGCCATTTTCAACCTAAACATAAAAGAAGCCCATGCCGCGTTCTATCGGCGGGCGCTACACGCAAAAAAAATGGCAGCCAAGCATCAGAGCGCCGAAGCCATAAAAGACGGAAGCTTTATCTCCCGGTTTTTAAGGTAGTCTCCAAGCAGATTGTTCAGCCAAATCCTGTCGCTTTCGACATCAGTTATTACTAAAAACTTGTCGGCGTCTTTGCCGACTATCTCAAATTTTTTTACATTTACAGTTATAGGCGCATTTTCTCCAGCGAGAGTGGCCTTGAAAACGCAAGACGAATTTTCCGTATCGAGAGAAACAGACACTGCTTCGTCCTGCAAATACTTTGAGAAATGCTTTTTTAAGTACCCCTCCAAAGCCATCGATTTAAATTTATCCAAAAAATTCTCCATATGCTTTTAATGCTTTTTTAGTTCCGATTGAATTTCCACTTCGCGTTCGGCGCAAATTTTGGCTATTACGCGCTTTACCTGTTTTGTTAGCGTTGAATTTGGCGTATAGTCAGCCTCCGCAACAAAATTTACCCTGTTTTCAGAAAGCAGTCTTTGGGTTAACTTCCGCTTTTTTGCAGAAGCTCCATGGACGGCGATAGAATATCCGCCCTGGGTTTTTACAAGCTTCATTGCAGGAATATCTGTTGATCCGTCGCCGAAGTAAATCATGCGCCTGAAAGGCACAGGGCGCTCGTTTTCCGGCATATAGTCGTTTATAGATTTTTGTATTTCAAAAATCCCTTTGTTTATGCGGAAAAGGAACTGCATCTTAGTTGTGTAGTTGACAGCCAAAGCCGGCCAACATGCGGCGCCATAACGGTCGTACATAAATGAGGACGCGTAAATTTTATGGAATTTATCCGCTATGGGAGTCCCTTCTATCATCTCTTTTATGCCGGACGAAATTATGTAGTGCCGCGCTTCCGCCCCCAACGCGCGGGCGTAAGAATTTATGTCGGAGAACCAATCCGTCCCGCCGCTTGGCAAAAGCCCGTCGAAAAATTTAACTCCCTTTCCGAAATCCATAAAATCGCTCTTGCGGATTTTTATATCCGCCTTGTCGGCTTCTGTATACATAAGGCGCATGTACGCCAAGATTTCATCCGCATCCTCCTCGGCCGCCAGCTGCTGCGTGCGCGCCCAGAACTCTCTAGGCGATTTCTGCAAACGCGGGATAAAAGAATACTCCTGGATATTTCCCGTAGAAAGCGTGCCGTCGAAATCGTAGCAGAGCGCAATTATGGTTGGAGAAGTCTTCATTTTATTTTATCATCTCTTCAGATGTGAGAATTTGGCCGTCGGCGCGAAGCTTTTTGGAAAGCTTTCCATAATCCACTTTTTGGACGGAGACGGAATCGTCGATGGCAATGGAAGCCGCCGTCGCGGCGCTCTGCCCTAGAATCATAAAGACCGGCTCCATTCTAATAGAGCCATACGCCGCATGCGACGCCGAACACGCAACAGGCACAAGCAGGTTTTCGCACTGCGAAGATTTTGGCGTGATGGAAAGATATGATATTTTATACGGAGCATTCAAATGCACACCAATGTCGCCCTCGTTTTGGACCCAACCGTCAGGAGTGATGTAGCGTTGAATATTGTGGGAATCCAAAGTGTACGATCCCATGCCGACCGACATCGGAGTGTCTTTTTCGAGTTTGCAATCGTGCTCTGTCATGACATACTCGCCTATCATCCTGCGAGCCTCGCGGATGTAGAGATTAAACGGCCAGTTGTCGGTGGCTACGAACTCATCTTTAGAAAGCCCAAAATCTTTGAGGGCGTCGCGCGCCTTTTGCGGAACGCGGGGATCGTTCTGGATAAAGTAGAGCCAACCCATTT
>CALXLN010000087.1 GCA_944389215.1 uncultured Opitutales bacterium | reverse complement strand
CAGAATTGAAAGGGCATTTCCGTCAAATCTAAGCGAAGCGTACGCAGCGTCTGAAACGACTATAAGGTTGTTCTTTTTTGCAAAATCTACGAGCTTTTTGAAGAACTCTTTCGTGGCGCTTGCTCCGGTCGGATTATTCGGGTAATTTACGACGATTGCTTTTGCCCGTTTTAGAATATCTTGAGGAATAGAATCTAAATCTGGGAGGAAATTATTCGATTCTTCTAGCTTTAGGTTGTAAACTTCGCCTCCGAGATATTTTGCGTGCGTACCGAAAACGGGATAGCCTGGAACAGTCATTATCACGACATCTCCGGGGTTTATGAAGCAATTTGGCAGAATGCTCAAAGCCGCTTTAGAGCCAATTGAATGTAAAATCTCCGTGTCTGGGTCGAGGTCGACGCCGAAGACTGCTTTCATATATCCGGCGGCGGCAACCTTGAAATCTCTGCCTCCGTTGTCCGCATAGCCGCGGTTGGCAGGGTCTTTTGCGGCTGCGTAAAGGGCGTCAACAACTTCAGGGAAAGCCATATCGTCGGGTTCACCGACACCCATGTCTATAAGGGAGACATCGGGTTTTGCGGCTTTTGCGGCGCGTTTGGCGCGCTTTATCTTTTCGAATTTATAAATGGCATTGCTTTTGCCATAATTAACGCCGCCGATTCTTTCGGCAAACAGGCTCTGTATATATGAATCGCTCATCTTTTTTGGCTTTAACGTTTATATAGGTTGATTTTTTTATAAAAGTGTTAAGGATATAGGAAATAAGAGAGTAGGATTAAAATCAATGAAAATAATAACTTCTCCAAAAGAAATGACCGCGTTTGCAAAGCAAATGAGGTCCGAAAATAAAAAAATAGCGCTTGTTCCCACAATGGGAGCTCTGCACGACGGCCATTTGAGCCTCATCGACATCGCAAAGAGCAGGGCAGACGTGGTTGTAGTGTCGGTATTCGTAAATCCTACTCAGTTCGGCCCGAACGAAGATTACGACAAGTATCCGCGGCAGTTGGAGGCGGATGTTGCTGCATGCGATTCCAGAGGCGCAACGGTTGTCTTTGCGCCGTCTCCGTCTGACATATACGCTCCGGATGCGTCCACTTATGTAAACGAGGAGCAAATCAGCCAATATCTTTGCGGCAAATCCAGGCCTAAACACTTTAGAGGCGTAATGACTGTCGTTACTATTTTATTTAACATAATAAAGCCGGATATAGCTGTTTTCGGAGAAAAAGACGCCCAGCAAATTTCAATCATAGAGCGCATGGTAAGGGATTTGTTCATGGATGTCGAAATTGTGCGCGCGCCTATTGTCAGGGACGAAAACGGTTTGGCGCTGAGTTCGCGCAATAAGTATATGGACAAGCTTGAGAGAATTGGGGCAGCGCGCGTTCACGCGGCTCTTATGGCGGGAAAAAAACTTGTCGACGACGAAGGGTGCACAAATGTAGACAGGGTGAAAGCGCTTGTCATAAACACGGTTACTAACGCTAAAACGCGCGTTATATATGTTGAAATCGTGGACGCCAATACTTCTTTGCCTGTCAATGAAATAAAAATAGGGCACTGCCGCATAAGCATGGCGGTATGGTACGGACAAACACGCCTAATCGACAATATAGGCGTTTAATTTTGCAGTGTTAATTTAACAACCAATAAAGAAATGAATTTCGACGTAGTAGTTGTCGGAAGCGGTATAGCGGGGTTAAGCTTCGCTCTTAAAACCGCGAAACTTGGGCATAAGGTCGCCATCGTTACCAAAAAGGAGCGCTCAGATACCAATACTAACCACGCTCAAGGCGGAATAGCCAGCGTTACAAGTTGTGCTGACGATTTTGAGTCGCACGTGCGCGATACATTGATTGCGGGCGACGGGCTTTGTCGTGAAAATGTCGTTCGCGAAATAGTAAAATCCGGCCCCGCGCAAATAAAGGATTTAATTGCCGAAGGCGTGGAGTTTACAAGTTTGGAGGACGGCACTCCGTCGTTGGGCAGAGAGGGCGGACACTCTCAGCGGCGCATTTTGCACGTAAAAGACTATACCGGAAGAGCGATTGAGGAGGCTCTTTTGAAGTGCGTGGCGGACAATAAAAATATAACCGTGTTCGAACACCATTTTGCGATAGATTTGATTACGCGGTCCAAGGCAAAGTCGCTAGTTGAAAAGACGGGCGACAGCATAGTCGGCGTCTATGTTTACGATGTAAAAAAAAGCTGCGTAAAAACATTCAAAACGCCGGTCGTAATGCTTGCGACGGGAGGCACCGGCTGCGTATATCTTTACACCACAAATCCCGAAATAGCCACGGGCGACGGAATTGCCATGGCGTATCGCGCAGGGGCGGAGGTTGCAAACTTGGAGTTCATACAGTTTCATCCAACGGCACTTTATTCGCAAACGGGCGAGAGGTTTCTAATATCGGAGGCGGTCCGCGGCGAGGGCGCAATTTTGCGCAACGGCAAAGGAGAGGCCTTTATGGCGAAATACGACCCCCGCAAAGATTTGGCCCCGCGCGACATCGTCGCCAGGGCAATAGACAGCGAAATGAAGCGCCTGGGAACTCCGCATGTATGGCTAGACATAACCCACCGCTCCGCAGAGGAATTGCGAAACCGCTTCCCGCAAATTTACGAACATTGCTTGTCGAAAGGCATTGACATATCCAAAGACTATATGCCTGTCGTGCCTGCTGCCCACTACATGTGCGGCGGGGTCCTTACCAAACTAGACGCCTCTACTTCAATAAAAGGTCTTTACGCGTGCGGAGAGGTCGCATGTACTGGGCTTCACGGCGCAAACAGATTGGCGAGCAACTCGCTCCTAGAGGCGGTCGTTTTGGCCAACAATGCCTCTATTGCAGTCGACGAATACTTGAAATCCGCCGATACCAAGGAGCGCGACGTTCCCCTTTGGCGCGACGGCGATATGCGCGATCCCGACGAGCGCGTGGTTCTTCAGCACAATATGGGAGAACTGCAGAGGACAATGTGGGACTATGTTGGAATAGTGCGTTCCACAAAACGTCTCGAGCGCGCGCTAAACAGGCTTGAAAATCTCCACAGGGAAATCGACGAATACTATTGGAATTTTAAGATTGAGCCCGCGCTTATAGAGTTGCGCAACGAGATTCAAGTTGCCATTCTCATAATCCGCTCGGCACTTTCCAGGCATGAAAGCCGCGGTTTGCATTGCACGTTGGATTATCCAGAAAAATTGCCGGCCGCGCGCGACACTATTTTGAAGCGCGAAACTTTTTAAATTAAACCATCCGCATGTTGTAAAATGAATTTGGAAGACTATATCTTGGGGGTTCCAGACTTCCCGAAGGAAGGCGTGCTTTTCTACGACATAACGCCGCTTATGGCAAATCCTGAAGCGTATAAAATGGTTATAGAAAAACTCGCGCAAATGATTGCCCAGTACCGCCCGACAAAAATAATGGCGGCGGAATCGCGCGGATTTTTCTTCGGCCCGGCGGTGGCGCTAAAATTGCACTTGCCTTTCATACCCATACGCAAAAAGGGCAAACTGCCGCGCGAGACCATAGACGTAAGTTATGAACTGGAATACGGCACAGACACTTTGTGCGTCCATAAGCAAGACATAGGAAAAGACGACAATCTGGTGGTGCTCGACGATATTTTAGCCACCGGCGGAACTGCGGAGGCAATGTGCAAAATGGTGGAGCTTTCGGGAGCGAAAGTCGCATGCTGCGCGTTTTTCATGGAGCTTGGATTCTTGAAGGGCAGAAACAAACTGGCGGGTAGAAACGTCGTGTCGATGTTCGTAAAGTAAACAATTTATTTGCCGATAATAAATAAAATGAAAAATTTTTTTAATTCACTTGTTTTATGCGCAGTATTGTTCGTCTGCGGTTGCGCGTCGGAGGCGCAATTTTATCCTATGAACCCCGGGTATGTCGGGGAACCTGTTCCGGTTGACGACGTTCAAATATTTATTACACAGAAACCATCTTATAAGTATAAAGAACTTGGAATGGTAACGTACAACACCGGCGGCGGATACCCACAGAATGAAATCGACATATATCAAAAATTGAAGGAGAAGGCCGCGCAAATCGGAGCCAGCGGGGTGATAATAATGAATTCCCAGTCTGCAGTTCAGAGTTTTCCGACCTACTCTTTTGATATGTACGGGAATTTGGTGGAAAATTCCAATATCTATTCCAATACTCTGTACCGCGGAATGGCAATCAAGCGTTTGTAGAGTATTTATAAATCCCGGTTTTTTGCCTTGTGCGGCGTATTTTATGGTGTAAAATCGCCGCTTCTTTTTTTTGAGATGAAGTACTTATTGCCTATAGTTTTGCTCACTGCCTCAAATGTTTTCATGATGTTCGCATGGTACGGACACTTGAAGTACAAGTCGGCTCCGCTGTGGATAGCGGTTGTCGTCAGCTGGTTGATAGCATTTTTTGAATACTGCCTTCAAGTGCCGGCAAACAGGGTT
>CALXLN010000086.1 GCA_944389215.1 uncultured Opitutales bacterium | reverse complement strand
ATTGTCGTTGCGCCATTGAGCACCCCAAAAAGCGCAGCTACTGAAGACGTTTACCGCGCGACAATATTTCAAAAATCCAAAGATTCCGGCGAGCCCGTAAATAAATTAAAATGCGTGCCGGCGCGCTCCAAAGTTCCCGCAGCGCCGCTATCGTTAAAGACAATAGAGCTTGAATCCTGCTACCCGGCAAAGCCCGGACTTCCTATTACCGTTGAGGTCGAACGCCTGAACCGCGACCCGTCCGACACATTCGATGCGGCAGCGGCTCTGCTAGAGATAAAACTGACGCCAGTAAAAGACCGCCCAACGCCCTTTGTCGTCGAAAATTCAAAAGGGTATAATTCATGGCCAATGATGCAGGCTTTAGGAGACAAACTAGTCTGCGTATATAGCCGCGGGCAAGCGCACACCATACACGAAGGCGCGCGCGGAGCGTATGTGCGCACATCCTCCGACGGAGGGAAAACTTGGTCGGAAGAAAAAGTTCTCTCAAACGTTCCCGATTACGGCGAAGTTCCGATAGGCAAAGGCCTCGACGAAAACGGGGAAATGCTGGTTTGGATCAGGTTTGTCGGCAAAGACCGCATGCACAAACTATACAAAACAAAAGACGGGGTGAATTTTACCCACATATCAACCCCCACTCTAAACCCAATGCCGATGCAAATTACCGACGTTTTCCATGTTCCTACAGTCGGACTAATGGCGATATGGTTTACAGGCAACTACGGCAAGGACGCACTCAACGCGTGGGGAACGCTGGTCAGCAAAGACAACGGCAAGACTTGGACGCAAAAGACAGTGGAATCGGGCCTAAAAAACATAGACTGGAATACCGAACAATCAGCCGCCTATCTTGGAGATGGCAAGATACTTGCAATAGCCAGAGTTGAACACAGCGCAGACTCCACCGACAGAGCCCAATTCCAGCTGGAATCTACCGATTACGGAAACACTTGGACCCGCCAAAGAACAAATATCGGCGATATTTTCATTTCGACACCAAGCCTAATTTACGATAAAAAAACCGGGCTTGTAAGCAACTACTATTACCAGCGCGCCCGCGGAATGCTAAAACGCAGAGTAGTAGAGGCAAACAAGGTATTCGGAAATCCTCTGGCTTGGCCGAATCCCGAAATAGTGGCTTTCGCCAGCGCAATAGGATACGACGCAGGCAATGTAAACGCCACCCAAATAGGGGACACCCACTACCTAGCCTACTATTCAGGCGACAGCAAAAACGCCTCAATACTCGTTTCAGCCGCCAAAGCTCCGAGTCCCCAAGGCGAGAAAAAATAGGCCCCTTGCGATAGAATTGCGCTTGCTGCTACTGCAGCCAAGCAACGCGCGCACAACGCCCATTAAATAATACCACTCATCCCCCTTGCGATAAAATCGCCGCTAGCTGCCAATGCCGCAGGCAAGGCGCCTATAACGCCCGCTAAATGCCACCCGCTCCCATTGTGCGATAAAATTTGGCGCCAGCTGCCAATCCCGCGGGGAGGCGCGCCTATGCCCTTCGGGAAATAGCGCGATAAAATTGCTGCCAAACCTATTTATAAAAATCCGGAATATTTGCATGCCGGTTTGCGTTTTTTCAATTTAAGTTCTCCAGAAAAGAACAGTTTGTAAGGAGCAAAAATTCCCGGTGGTTAACGGAATATTCATTTTCCCCAAAGACTGCCATTCTGGGCTTTTTAATTGCTTGAAAAGCGCGGCCGAGTCTGTTGAAGTGTACGGTATTATCGACTCATTTAATGGCAACCGAAATGGGACAGTCGCAGCGGATTGAGCAGGGGCTCGCGATAACGCCGCAACTTAAGCGCAGCTTGGAGATTCTCCAAGCTCCCGCCCTGGATTTGCACGACATGATTGTAAACGAGCTGCAGACAAATCCCGCGCTTGAAGAAATCAACCCCTCGGAAATGCTCGAACGCCCGGAATCCGTGGGCGAAGATCCCGAAGATTTTGACGGCCCGGACTATCAAGAGCCGAACTCCGCACCATCGGATGAGCAACTAAAGAGAGACTTCATTTTAAACTCGATTCCCGACACCCAGTCTCTGCGTGAATATCTGCTGAAAGAGTCCAAGCTAGACGCCGAAAACGCCCGCGTCGCAGAAGCGTTCGAAACTTTGGTGGGGCATATGGACGACCGAGGATTTCTCGACGCCGACGCCGTCGAAAATGCCATATCAAAAGGATTCGACGAAAAGACAGTCCGACAAGCGCTAGATATGCTGCGCAGCAGCGCGCCCTCCGGAATAGGCGCATTCGACATGCGCGATTCTCTAATGCTCCAACTCGAGCACAAAAATATGGCGGAATCTCTTGCCCACAAAATATTGGAAAAACATTTTGAGCTTCTGCTAAAACGCCGTGTCGACGAAATAGCCTCTTTGGAAAACCGCTCCCCGGAAGACGTTGAAGACGCCATCGGCGAAATCGCAAAACTCAGCACATCGCCCGCGCACGACTTCGCAGAAGATACCGACCGCTATATAACTCCGGACGTCGCATACAAAAAGGAAGACGGCGAATGGACTGTGCAGCTCACAAACGAGTACATCCCCAAATTGCGCATAAATCCTGAATACCGGCAGATGATTGCCGAAGGCAAACTTCGCAAAGACGCCGAAAGCTACGTAAAAGAAAAAATCCGCGACGGAAAGTCGTTTATGGACGCTGTGGAGCAAAGACAAAACACCCTTCTTAACATCGCCCGCGCCATACTTTTAAAACAGCCCGATTTTTTTGAAATCGGCGCCGAAGCGCTAAAACCAATGACAATGCAGGATATTGCCGACATAGTCCAGCTGCATCCGACCACGGTAGGACGCGCAGTATCTGAAAAATTCGCCGAAACTCCCCACGGCTTGTACCCCATGAAATTCTTTTTCAACGGCGGCTACAACAACCAGTCGGGAGAATCGATAGCAAGCGCCTCTGTAAAGGAGAAAATACGCGACATCGTATCGTCGGAGCCGCCTCAAAAACCTTTCAGCGACGCTAAAATAGCCGACATTCTCTCCGGCGACGGAATAACCATAGCAAGGCGCACGGTCGCAAAATACCGCGAAGAAATCGGAATCCCCGCAAAGTCTCTGCGGAAAAGATTTTAATATTATGGACTTCTCGGAATCAAAAAATTTAATACTTGCCGACGCCACTGCCCTGCGCGTCAGAACAGCACTGACTGAAAATGGAATTTTCAAAAAGGAATTTATTTCCGATTCACCGTCGTTGGAATCTTTCGTCGAATCGCTGTCAGAAGTGTGCGCCGACTTTTCTGCAATAGATTCATACGCGATTTGCACTGGCCCCGGCTCCGTTTTGGGGACGCGCGTGGCAAGCGCGGCGATTGCGACATTGGCAAAAATAAACGGCGCCTCGATATTTGAATTTGACGCGCTGAAAATCGCGGCGTTCGCCATGCTATCGAGGGGCGAAAACGGAGACTTTTCCGTTTTGGCGCCGTCGAGAAAAGGATTTGCAAACCTGATAAATTTTTCATCCGGAGTGATCGAAGACGAAAGAGAAATCGAGGATGAAAAACTCGCACAGTTATGCAAGCCGCGAAAGTTCTTGCTAAACCAAAAGAAATCGGTTTCGCAAAATCTATCCGAAATAGAAAAGATAGAAATATCGCTGGCTGAAACATACGAAATTTTAAAACGCCGCCCGAGCCTGGCTGTACTTTGCGACCTGCCGCCCGACGCAAAATCGCTCACTAAAAGGGAATATGTAAAATGGAAGGTTCAAGCACCCATTTGAGATGCTCCGTGCGCATAGATTTGTGCGCGCTGGAACGCAATCTAGGAAAACTCAAATTTTTTCTGCCGAAGTCGCGGGGATATATTGCGCTCGCGTCGGCGGACGCTTTCGGCTACGGCATGGAAGCAGCGGTGGTCCGCCTAATGCTAAGCGGCGCAGACGGGTTTGCCGTAACAAATATCCGCGAAGCCACAAGAGTAAGAGAGGTTGGCAGCGGATGGAAGATTATCGTTTTAAGCTCTTCCCTTCCCGGAGAGGAAGGACTTTATTTTGAAAATAATATAACTCCCGTCCTCGTCAGCGCAGAGGAAATCGACCGGTTTGAAAAGCGCGCCGAAGACCTCGGAAAGACGATTTCAGTACATATGCGCCTGCCCGTAAACGGAGAATCTCTGCCGTCGGCATCTGAAGCAAAAACAATGCTTGAAAAACTTATCTCAAGCCCGCATTTAAGGCTTGAGGCCTTTTGCCTGCCAGGAACCGGAACCGGAGCGCCGTCCGAGGGCGAAAAACCCGACGAAAAATTTCTAGCCTACGCCGCAGAAAAAATTGGGGCAACTTCCCCGCGCGTTTACGTCCACCACAGCGATGTCTGCGATATCGGCAAAATACCGCCAGTATTCGACAAGACACTCCGCGCCGGGCTCGTTCTATTTGGAATGAAACCGTCAGAAAAATCCATGTTGCGCGGATTTGAGCCGGAACATGTGCTGACTTTTAGGACATCTGTAAGCCATATAAAAAATTTGCCCAAAGGCGCAACGGTTGGATACTCGCGCACGTACACACTTCCCAAAGACTCTAAAGTAGCCCTGCTTTCCGTAGGATACGGCGACGGAGTCCCGCGCGAGGCCGGGCTTAAAATGGACGTGTTAATCCGAGGGAAGCGCGCGCCGGTTATCGGAAGAGTTTCAATGGACCAAGCAGCCGTTGACGTAAGCGATTTCGACGAAATAGAAGTCGGCGACGAAGCCGTAATAGTTGGCGAATGCGACGGCGCAAGCATATCAATCGAGGAGTACTGCTCCCGGCTTTCCATAACGCCCGCGCAAGCGCTGACATCGATAACAAAGAGAGTGGCTCGTTTTTATAAAACCCTTTATTGACCTTTTTTGAACAATGGTTATTTTTTAGTTGTCCTTATTAAATAAGACAATTATTCTCTCATTGAATAAACCCCCAAAACGACGGAGGATACCATGCACAAACCTATAAAAATTTTTCCACTCGCCAGAACATGCAGACTATGTAAAAAAGAAATAAGCGCAGTGCTAATGCACGACGACGACGGCTACTACGTGCGCGAAGTCTGCGGATGCGACGAAAACGGAATAAACCGCCGCATTAACGCATACGACGTAACCGACTACCTCAACGAATTGAAAAAGCGCATAGAGGCGGAAAGAGAAATCGTGGATGTTCTGGCAAAATATAGCCAATAGCCTGTTTTCTTTATTTATATCAAAAGAGAAGTTGGAAAAAATCTTTGCCTAGTTTTGCGCGCAGCTTAAGTATTAAGCTATGCATAGGAGGAATTTTATTAGGTTAACATTTTCTACGCTCGCCGGTGTTGCAATAGGCTCGAATTTTTCATTTGCCCAGGCGCAAAAAGAAGCGTCAAAGAATTTATCGGGATATAAAACCGAATACGACCTCGCAATAAAATCAGGAACTTTAGGGGGAGTTTTTGCAGCTCTGGCCGCGGCAAAGCGAGGGCTAAGAGTCTTGCTGCTAGAATCGCGCACTTATCTCGGCGGCGATATCACCGCTTCAAGGCGCCTGTGGCTAAATGCCGACGGATACGAAGACCTTAACGCCTCTTTAGGAGACATATTTTTTCCGGAAGGCGAAAAAAATTCATATTTCCGCGAATTAAGCGACAACCGCGCTAAAGGCGACAGTGAATGCCTTTTAATGGCGGGCTCCATAAAAAAAGGACTTCTGCGTTCCGTCGTAAACGCCGGAGTGGATGTTATGTTTATGGCCGACGTGTGCGGCGTGCTGCGAGACCCAGAAAACGCCGTTGCCGGAGCGCTTGTCGCGCTAAAGCAGGGGCTTTTTGCTGTAAAATGCTCCGCCTTTCTCGACGCCTCGGAAAACTCTATTTTCAGCAGAACTCTAAACGGCGACAGACCAGACGTGGAAAAATGCCGCTATGTGGTTGAAATTTACAACTCCAATCTAGGCAAGTCAAAATCCGTAAATATCGGCAGCGACATTGATGGAATAGCCCCGTCAATAACGTTGCATTGCAATAAGCGCAGCGGCGACAGGGCGTTTTTAGAATTTGAATTTTACCCCGAATCAAACGACTTAAATAAAATAGAGCAACAAGCAAGAGCATTAGCATGCAAGATTTCCGGGAACCTGACAAAAATCCCTGAAACGAAAACCGCCTTAACCAATTGGATTGCGGACAATGTATCTATGTCGATTAGCGTTCCGCCGCGGCGCATAGGATACAAGAATTACTTTATCTTGGAAAATCCGTTCAAGGAGCTCTCCTGCGCCGACGTATGTGAAATGGCTGCCAATGCGGAAAAAATTGCCGCAGAAATAGAAACCACAAAAAAGCCGGCAGGCGCTGCTGCTGCAATGCTCGCAGGAAAAGAGCAAAAGTTTAATGCCGATTTAAAAAACAGCATTGAGGAATGCGGGAAAAAATTGCCTCTGTTTCCAGTTGACCCTTCAATCTTCGCGCTTCCGGAACATACTTCAGAAATACTAATTGCCGGATGCGGAACCGCCGGAAAAGAATCCGCAAAAGCCGCGCTTGCGAAATCCGCCGATGTAGCCGTATTGGAATACTTCAACACTCTGGGAGGAACCAAAGTTTTGGGAGGAGTAATTGGGTATTATTGCGGTATTACAAAACACGAATATGTAAAAAAAATAGGCAAAGAAACCTCCGATTTCGAAAAAAAGCACAGAATGACCGCCATTGTTGCAAAAGCGCTTTCCTCGGAATCCCAAATACTGTCGCTAGGCGGAAAAATATATACAAACGCGATTGTCTGCGCGGCAAAAACTGACAAATCCAACACCGGCGGCAAAAGGCGCCTTGCGGGAGTATTCGCGTCTATCGGGGGAGTGCTTGCGAAATTTTCCTCAAAAGTCGCAATCGACGCCACAGCAGACGCAGACATTGCGCATTTTGCAGGAGAAGAATTTTCCCTTGGAGATTCCAGAATGGGAATAACCCAAAATTATAGCCAATGGCCCCTCGTACTATATCAAAAGAAATCTCAAAAGAAATTTACAGACATTGCGCTAGCGGACTTGGACCTGCTTGATGCAACTAGCATCTTGGAATTTCAGCGCGGCATAATTTTATCGCATTACGAGTCAAATTTCTACGATATGCATCCGATGCTGTCTCAGAGGGAATCCAGGCTGCCGCGCGCAGAACACACATTGACGCTCCCTGAAGCCGTCAATTCTTTCGCCTTTAAAGACACGATAGCGCAAGCTTATAGCGACTTCGACCCCCACCATTTCTCGCCGTCGGAAATATCGCGCTGCGCTCTGGTTCTTCCCCACTTCACAACCGGGCGAAGAATAAATATTCCCTATTCCAGCCTAGTTCCAAAAAATACCGACGGGCTTATCTTCTCCGGACGCGGAATAGGAGCGTCGCATTTGGCGCTTCAATTCACGAGGATGTCAGCAGATGTCGAGACGCTCGGATTTGTATGCGGAGAAATCGCTGCCGCATGCGTAAAAAGCAAAAAAGAACCGCGCGATTTAGATATTTCGGACATTCAAAAATCTTTAGCAACAAGAAATTATCTTCCCAAAGATTTGCAGCAATACACCCCTGCCTCACCCGCGGAAATAGCGCGAAAACTGGCCTCCAACGACGCTTCCGCGCTACTTGAAGCATGCATTTGCGGCAAAGACAAAATTTTGCCTAAGATCTCCGCCGAGTACAAAAAAGGACCTTCTATTGCGCTTGCCAAAGCTCTTTGCTGGCACGGATCTGAATCGGGAGCAAAGACTGTTGCCGAAGACTTGCTGGAAAATTTCGCAAAACTAAAAGAAAATCCGCAACCTAAAGGATACACTGAAGTATATGCGCGCGGGAACCTGCAAAGCCCGTATTGGATGGTTTGCGCCGATATAGCGTATCTGGCAATGCCCTGCAAAAAGCTCGGCGAAAACGAGATTTTCGAGATTTTAAAATCGGCGGATACAGGCGGAGAAATGACGCGCCAAAAAACTTCATATTACGCCAATAGAATCGACCTGTGCCTAGTTCCAAATTTTAATCTGCTTTTAAATCTGGCCTTTTACGCCGAAAGAAATCCCTCGCCCAGATTCGCCAAAGAATTTGAACGCATCCTGCAAGATCCGAATTTAAAAGACTGCAAGTCGCTGCATCCTAAAGACGCCCGCTGGAACGCGTTCCAGGCAAATCTCGCGGTTGCGCTCGCCGCTGCGGGCGCAAGATGCGGCTCTAAAAAATCGGCTGAAATTCTCGCCGATTATCTAGACGACGTCCACATATTCTTTAGGCGTTTTGCAGGCTTGGAGCTGAGCGGCATTTATAAAACCGCCGCAAATTTCGACAAATCTCGATGGATTGAAATTATATCCTCAAAAGAAATTCCGCGTGAAACCCCTCTGCTAAAAGAAGTGGAAGTCTGACACCCGCTCGCGCCGCGCCCGAGATATGCGGAAATTGCTTCCGATTATAAGGGCGTGCCAAACAAAATCTACGCAGCAGCAGCCGCGGCAACTAGCAACTGGCGGCAAATAATAGCCGCACATAAAAGCGCGCGCAATAAAAACTGCGCGCGCCCGAGATTAAAACAAAAATTTCACTTATATCTTCGCACTATTTCCTGCGCCTGACAATCGCAAACGCCAAAGCCATAACCCCGAAAATGGAAGCAACCGTGGAGGCTTCCGGAACTTGGGTTGCGACCAGCCAGTAGAAGTCGCCCTCGGCGTCTTTTTCAAGCCTGAAATCTTCGTAGCCTTCGGCGCTAATAAGAGAGAAGTCGTCGGCATATACAACTCCGTTCTCGGTTGTGGATTCGCGCTTGTTCAAGACTTTTACCGCAC